>DATFIA010000242.1:0-2249 GCA_035270545.1 Treponemataceae bacterium | reverse complement strand
CCATCCTTTAGTTTTTCTTCGGCTTACTTACCGCCAGTAATTCGGCTACCCTGTGTTCAATTCCTTTTTCTGTATCTTTCAATAAAGCGATAGCAAGAGGTCTCCCAATCATAACCTCTACAGCACCTAAACTTTGAGCTACTTCTAAATCCCCTCTTGTTCGAATACCGCCGTCTACCCACAATTCACCACAGAGTCCCGAGAGGGTTTTTCCCCATTTTTGGAGAAAGAGAGCAGTACTACCTCTATCAGTTTCAATTCGCCCACCATGGTTAGAAACAACGACTATATCGGGGTGAACTTCACGAATGAGTTCAATATCTTGAGCTCTGAACACTCCTTTAATGGCAAAGGGGACTTGAGTTTTCTTTTTAATTTCCAAAAGATTTTTCGCTGTTTTTTCTTCAAGGTTAACTAAATTTCTCATTGTTAAAATTGCATAGGAATCTATATCTACACCAATAATTTCAGAAACATCTTTGGCCCATTCCATTCGCTCGTATATTCGATTATTTTCGTAGGGTTTTATAAAGACAGCAGCTTTTCGTCCAGCTTTTGTCAAAGCCTCAATTCCAAATTTAAGCTTTTCATCTGGATAACCGTCTCCAATAGACAAGTTAATGCCGGCACGAATACAAGAGTCTATTAAATCAAAATAGAATTGTCTTTCGTCATGATAGCCCACATTTTGAATTGCTCCCGTCATAGGGGCAAGTCGAACAGGAGGAAGAGATATATTTTGATTCTCCGCTTTTTTTTCTAATCCAAGAACAGACCAGTCTGTGCAATTTTTTATAAAATTATAATTTTCAAAAACACCGCCCATCCCAGGAAGTTCACTTATGCAACCGTTACCGTCACAAACCGTGCACAAATAGCACTTTGACTCAGTATTCACATTCATAATCTCACTATACTGGAGAATCCTCTATAGAATCAATTAGAGTGATTATAGTCATTGACAGGTGTTTCTATATGTATTATTACTGTATTAATACACATGAAACCAGATAAACAAAGCAATATACCTTTGTATATACAAATTCGAGATCATCTCAAGGCTTCAATAGCTTCGGGCAAATATACAAACGGAGAAAAATTACCTCCGGTTGTAAATCTTGCAGCTCTTATGAATGTAACAGCGGCAACAGTACGCCGGGCACTCCAAGATCTTACCGAAGAAGGACTCATTTATTCACATGTAGGAAGAGGAACCTTTGTTGGTTCAGCAAAAACAACTGAATCAGCAACCCCCTTACACACCAATAGAGAAATCCATACGAGTCTCCATAATAGCTATGTTGATCTTGTATCGCTCAGTCAACGCCCTGGTGTTATTGCGTTTACACGAGGTATAGGCGATCCCGAAACAATAGAAAAAGGGATTCTTACGAGACTTGCAGCCCGAGCATTGGAAAGTGGTGAAGAGCTTTTTTGGGACCATGGAGATCCTCGAGGTCTTCTTTGTTTAAGAAAAGAGATAGCTAAACTATACGAAGAACAAGCGATAGAAATTCATCCCGATCAAATTCTTGTAACAAGTGGCTCCCAGCAAGCCATTGCACTTCTCGCACAACAAGCCGCAGAATCCGGAACCCAAATTATCTGCGAAACACCGTGCTATTCTGGTGTTACTAATGCCCTTAAAGCCTTTAATACAGATACCCATACGATTCACCGAGGACCCTTTGGCCCAAACCCTCATGAGTTTTTAGGAGACCCCTCTAAAACCATGCTCTATCTCTGCCCCATTCTTCATAATCCCACAGGAACAAATATAGGGGATAAAGAAAGAATCGAGATAAGTACATGGGCAAAAAAAAATGGAGCAACCATCTTATCAGACGAAGTATTTAGAGATCTTCATTTTAACGAAAATGGCCAAAAGGCTCCTCTTTCATTTCTTGCGGATCCCGGTCCTGATCAAGCCATTATTCTTGGTTCTCTCTCAAAATCTTTTATAAGCGGCCTCAGGGTTGGCTGGATCGTTAGTTCAAAAGAGCGAATAAATACCCTTATAAACATAAAAAAAACGATGGATTTAGGATGTCCACCCCTTATGCAAGGAATTGCGCGCGAATTTCTTGCAGATCCCGATGGCTATCGCTTGCACAGAGATAAAACTCGAATTTATTATAAAAACCTCAGAGATATAACTCTTTTAGCGCTCTCAACTTACATGCCTAAAGAAATAACATGGACAAAACCCGAGGGAGGATTTCAACTACAAGTTCAACTCCCCGAAGGTT
>DATFIA010000241.1:0-2810 GCA_035270545.1 Treponemataceae bacterium | reverse complement strand
TCCTCCGAACTATTTGGCTTAATCCTGGTATAAGTCGGATCAAGGTCGCAGAAATGCTTGACCTTGATCGCTCTACTGTAACCAAAATAATGCAAGTTATTTTAGATAAAGGTTTAGTAGAAACTGCTGGAAAAAACACAGAGCAAAGTGGAGTAGGGCGACGTCAAATTAACTTGCGTATACGACAGGAACTTGGCGTTGTCCTTGGCCTTGAAGTCCAAGCAACTAGATATATGGTTGTCGTAACTACCCTTTCAGGGACTATCCTTCATTCTTTTGAAGGTCTCCTTTCTGCAGATAATTTGAATCTTGTTTCTCATATTTTTGTGTTGGTTGCAAGGGCTAAAGAGTTTATCGCACAGGAAGGTCTTTTTTTATTAGGAATTGGTATTGGCCTTCCAGGAATTCATGACCTTTATACAGGAACAATTATTCGCTCTCATTCCTTGGGCGTAAAAGATCCCTTTAACTTAAAAAAACAACTTGAAAAAGAAATTCAAGAACCAATATTTATTGAAAACGATGCAAATTGCTGTTGCTGGGGCGAAATTGCCTTTGGAACTGGAAATCCAAGCAGAAATTTTATAACGGTTTTAGGTGAATTTCGTACCGACTGGCCTGGAAATGAAAACTCTCGTGGTTTAGCTATTGGTACTGGAATTGTAATCCGAGAACGCGTGCTTCATGGAGATCATTTTACTGCGGGAGAATTTAGAACCGCGTATACCACTCGAGAAAGTGGACAGTTTTTAATTCTTCCAGAAGAATTAGCTCTTCTTCCTGAAAATACTGAAGTTCTCGACCGGGTATACAAAGAACTCTCCATCAATTTGGCTTTTTTAATTAATTGTTTAGATCTTACAAAAGTGTTAATAGCGGGCGATTTAAGCGAATACACGGGGAATTTTGAAAAGCATTTAAATGAAGCAGTTCATGAGAACTGGAGTTATGATATTAAAAGAAATATCTGTGTAGAGTTTTCAGATTATGGAACAAAATCTGTTTGTATTGGGGCTGCAGGTCTTTTCGTAGAAAAACTTTTTTCTGTCCCTGACGTTGCCGATAGATTTCAGGAATTGGTTGGGTACGACCTTTACGAACACATACTAAAGCAAAAGGGATAATAGATCATGGAATATATAACGCTCGGAAAAACAGGACTAATGGTTTCTCGAACTGCCTTTGGAGCTCTTCCAATCCAGCGTATTACCTCTATTGCCGATGCCTCGGCTCTTTTTCGCGCGGCATGGGATGGTGGTATAAATTTTTTTGATACTGCGCGGTCCTATTCCGATAGTGAAGAAAAATTAGGTTTCGCATTAGATGAAATTCGAAAAGATGTTATAATTGCAACTAAGACTGCTTCTCGGACAGGCCAAGATTTAAAAAAAGATCTTGAAACAAGTTTATCAAATCTACAAACCGATTATATTGATCTATATCAACTACATAATCCTTCTTTTATTCCTCTTCCTGGAGGAGAGGACGGATTATATGACGCCCTTCTTGAAGCAAAAAAACAAGGAAAAATTCGTTTTATTGGTATTACAAATCATTCAAGACAAATCTCTTTGGCTGCTATTGAGTCTGGCTTATACGATACACTTCAATATCCGCTTTCGTATCTTTCTTCTGAGGAAGATTTAGCTTTATCTCATTTATGCGAAGAAAAAAATATTGGTTTTATTGCAATGAAAGCTCTTGCAGGTGGTTTAATTACTCATATTTCTGCTGCCTTTGCATGGATGCGCCAATATGAACACGTGGTACCTATCTGGGGAATGCAAAAAGAATCTGAATTAAAAGAATTTCTTGAACTTGAAAAAAAACCTATTTATATAGATGAAGCAATGCTTGCTCTCATAGAAAAAGACAGAATAGAACTAGCAGGAAATTTTTGCCGAGGCTGCGGTTATTGTCTTCCTTGTCCGGTAAATATTCCAATCAATAATGCTAATCGCATGTCCCAACTTTTACGCCGATCTCCTACAGCACAGTGGCTTACACCTGAATGGCAAACATTAATGAGTAGAATCGATGATTGTACAAAATGCGGTTTGTGTGCTAAAAGGTGTCCCTATGGTCTTAAACCCTATGAAACCCTTCCTGGTCATCTTGAAGATTACAAAACATTTTTAAAATAAAACTTGTTTTTTTTTCAGTTAGCTGTATAATATAAACAGCTTTGCAATGCAAAGTACTTTATGTTAATTAAAGAGGTAAGTACAATGTCAGATCACGATTTATCTGAAGCTAAGAGAGAAAAAGCTTTACAAGATGTTCAAACAATCAAGAAATTCCTTGAATCGGGCCAGCGGGCATTAGAAGATAACGGTTTTCATTTTATGTTTTGGGGTTTGCTAATTCCAATTGGAACACTCGGGTTTCAGAATCTTTCTGGTTTACTTGGATATGAACATCTAGCCGTTATCTTATTCTGGCCAATACTGTCTTTTTTGGGCGCAATAACTTCCATGGTAGTGGGAATGCGATCATCAAAAAACCGTAAAGGAAATGAGTTTGTTGGAAAGCTCACGGCATCACTTTGGGTTGGTATTTTAATTGCTCTATTTGTTGTGTATTGCGTGCAATATTTTAACGGACAGAGTTTTGATGTTTCTTTTGTTTGTATGATTTCACTTGTTTTAGGTCTTGGGTATTGGTTTTATGGTTCTGTTATTCAATTATTCTGGTTTAAAATGGTTGGCCCCCTATGGTGGCTGTCGGCAATCATTATGGCTGGCCGTGAATGGAGTCTTGTATCTCCCCTTATGGCAGGTACCACTTTTTTATGCTCGTTTATTCCAGGT
>DATFIA010000240.1:0-5425 GCA_035270545.1 Treponemataceae bacterium | reverse complement strand
TTTTCAAAAATTGAGGCATTATTAATTAAGGCTACTAAGCTACCATGTTCAAGAATACGTGGAATAATTCCCGTAACTTCTTCAGAATTAGAAAGATCCGCTTGCAATAAAAGCACTTTTTTTCCAAGAGCTTTTATTTCTTCACCAATACTTTCAGAGTCTTTTTGAGACTGATTATAGTGAATAGCAACATTACTACCAGAGCGAGCAAGGGCGAGTGCAATGGAGCGCCCAATCCGCTTCGCTCCTCCAGTAATTAAAACGTATCTATCTTCTTTCATACGGTTATAATCCACAAGAAGTAAAGAACTCTGCGCGTAAAGCAGAATCGCTTTCGTAACTTCCTCTCCATACGGTAGTTCGTGTCATTGGTGAAATGTCTCGCACTCCACGCATTTCCATACACATATGGTGAGCTTCTATATACACAGCAACGCCCTCTGGCTTGACCATTGTTTCCAACATATCTGCTATCTCTTGTCCAATTCTCTCTTGAACTGCAAAACGCCTAGAAAATAACCGCACTAAACGGGTAAGCTTTGATATTCCAACAATACTTTCACGAGCAATATAACCGACATACACTTTTCCATAAAAAGGAAGCGCATGATGTTCACACAAGGCATGAAAAGGTATAGGCCCTTGTATTACCTGGCTTAAGCGGCAATGAGAATCTCCATTACATTCGGTATCAAACACTTTCAGTAGTTTTGGATCTCCATCGTAGCCTTCTGTAGCGTCAAACATCGCTTTAATAAAGCGGCGAGGAGTATCTTTTGTAGAGGCAGTATGTAAGTCCATTCCAAGAGTTGTAAAGATTTCTGCAGCAAAACCTTCTAACTTTGCAAACTGCTCTTCAGAAACATTGCGATCTTTCAGTTTCATTGCGTTAAGATAGTCCAACGCTTTTAAGTCTTCATGTATTTTCATAGAACCTTCCATTTTGTTTTATTCTTACCTCATAATATCGTTCTACTAAAATGAATTGTCAACTTCAACTTACAATAAAAGACAATTCTAAGGCTCCCGCCCCTCTATTTTTTTTAGTTGCCGGCGGCTCCGGCCTTAGCGTTTTCTCTAACGGGTTCTCGGTGGTGCTCTTGCACCACCTATAGGACGGAACGTCCTAATCGTTCTGCCTCAATCTATTTTTTTTCCATTTTGGATAGGAGAGATACAGACTTGATAAAAAACCGTGCTTGATGTTTGGGAAATCTTAAGGGTACAATAGTGTGACTAAGAGGTTTCTTTTATGCAGTTTGAGTTTAATGTCATTTTTGCTTTTATACTCGCAGGTGGATGGTTTTCAGGAATTCTCTTCAAAAAGATTTCTCTCCCCCCCATTCTGGGAATGGTTGTCTGCGGCATTGCTTTTTCACTTTTCCTAAAACCACACACACCTTCTATTGTATGGGAAATATCCCCGTATCTAAAGTCCTTTGCACTCATTGTAATTCTTCTTCGTGCCGGACTTGGCCTACAAAGAGCAGCGCTTAAAAAAGTCGGACGAATTGCACTGTTAATGGCATTTGTTCCCTGTGTCGTAGAAGGAACTGCCCTTACGGTTATGTTTCATTTTTTCTTTGACTTTAATTACGCAGTTGCAGGGCTCACCGGTTTTATGCTTGCGGCGGTTTCCCCTGCGGTAATAGTTCCGTCTATGCTCGATCTAAAAGACCGCGCAAAGGGTAAAAAAAATGAAGTGCCCACCATAATTTTGGCAGGTGCCTCCGCGGACGATGTTTTTGCAATAACTATTTTTTCTGCTTTTTTAAGTCTCGCTCAACCAGAATTTGGAGCTGCAACATTCAATATTTTAACTTCAATTCTGTCTGTTCCCTTTTCTATAGTAATTGGAATTCTCTCGGGTCTCATTCTTGGATTTTTGCTCGCTTATGTATTTAAACGCCATTATGTGACTATTCGAGCTACAGAAAAAACGCTTATAATTTTAGTTGCCAGTATGTTCCTTGTTCAGGTAGGAGATTCGCTGCACTTCGCGGCCTTACTCGGACTTATGACTGTTGGATTTATCCTTCTAGAAAGGCAAGAAAAGGTTGCTCATGAGCTTTCGGAAAAACTAGCTAAAATATGGGTATTTGCCGAGATTATTTTATTTGTTATTATTGGCTTTTCTTTAGATATTCCAACTGCTCTTGGGGCAGGTTTAAAAGGACTTGCAATTATAGCTGTAGGTCTGCTATTTAGAAGCCTTGGTGTATATATTGCAACCGCAGGGTCAAACCTTACCTTCAAAGAACGCATTTTTTGTATGATAGCATATATTCCTAAGGCAACAGTTCAAGCAGCTTTGGGCGGTGTTGCATTAAGCCATGGCATTCCGGAGGGGAATACCATTTTAGCAATTGCTGTTGTTTCTATTCTTTTTACGGCTCCACTCGGACTTATTGGAATACGTTATTTTTCAAATGTCCTCTTAAGCGATTAATAACAGAGGGTTCATTGGAAACGCACAGAATAACGCGCCCTTACTAGCACAGAATAAAACAGAGCACTTACGAGCACGCAGTAAATTCAATAATAATGCTGCTATACTCAGTGGGAAGTTTTGGCTCAAAGCCTTGTGCCATCCAAGCAGATCCAGAAAGTATTTTTCCACCTTGTGCATTACTGGCATTCTGTAGCTGGTAGATTTCTTGAGTCGCTTGAGTCGATTGAGTCGTTTGAATCTCATGCATACAATAGTTCTCATTTATGGAGAGGCCTCGCGGGTATACAATTGGTAACCTATAGGCTGCTCCCGTTTTTGTACGGAAGGCAAAAAGAATTGCTCTTTTCTGGTCTTGAGAAACATACATAAAGGACGTTACGGCTAGTTCTTTTTTTGGAGAAATGAGGCGGTAGAGATTACCATTCAGTACAACAGGGCGAATATCTTTATAGATAGCAACGAGGGCACGAGCCATTTCCTTTTCATCATTAGTCCACACATTAAGATCTTCACCAATTCCCAAAATACCGGCCATTGCAACATGAAATCTAAATAACAAAGGAAGGGTGCGACCCGTTAACCAGTTTGTACCCCCAGTTACCCAGGCTTCCATAAGATGCGAGCCATAGCCATAAGAAAATCCGTTTTGAATAGATAGGCGATCTACGGCATCGGTATTATCGCTTGTCCATACTTGGTCAAACCAAGAAAGAATGCCAAGGTCTACCCTTCCTCCTCCTCCCGAACAGGACTGAAAAGTTACTTCGGGATGCTTAGCCCTTAGACGGGAAAGAATTCGATACACTGCATGAATGTGTTCCATGCAGGCAGAGCGAGAGAATATATTTGTAGAACCTCGTTCGGTTATGCTCCGGTTAAGATCCCACTTTATAAAAGAAATTGCATTATTTTTTAATAAAGAATCAATACTGATATAGACATAGTCTTCTACTTCGGGAAGAGAAAGGTTGAGAACTAGTTGATTCCTTAGTTCAGATCGAGCCCGTTGTGGAAAATGATAGGCCCACTCCGGATGCGCACGATACAAATCGCTGTCGGGGTTTACCATTTCTGGTTCTACCCATAATCCAAATTCCATACCCAGAGAATGAACATATGAAATTAAAGGTTTCAGTCCATTTGGAAATTTTGTTTCATTAATATGCCAGTCGCCCAAGCCGGCAGAATCATTATTTCGCTTACCAAACCACCCGTCGTCCATAACGAAACATTCAACTCCAACACTTGCAGCTATTTTCGCAAGATTTTTTTGGCTCTCTTCGTTCACATCAAAACCAGTAGCTTCCCATGAGTTATATAAGACTCTCCGTTGCCTATTTGACGAGGGAGAGAGAATTTCACGTTGCCAGCGATGCAGGTTTTGACTCATGCGTCCAAAACCAGAATCTGTCCAGCCAAAGAGCAAAGGGGGACTTGTAAATGATGAACTAGAGGCAAGATCTAGTCGAAAGTCGTAGTCGTTTATGCCAGCACTCACTCTAGTATACCCAAAGTTGTCTCGGTCAAAGACTATTTTCCAGTCGCCACTCCAAGCAAGCTCTCCAAAATACACTTCACCAGAGTCTTCGCTTGAAAGCCCGTCTTTGTCTAAAGCAAAAAAGGGGTTTGCATGATGGCTCGTAAAACCACGCCTACTTTCTATTATTGTTTTTGCTTCTGCAAGAAAAATCTGTTCAAGATTTGTTTCTCCTGCCCACCTGCCAACTAAATGAGAAAGTCGATAATGTGCTTTCTGCTTTGGATATATAGACCCACAAAGTATCTGCTCTATTTTTACTGTTTCTTGTGTATCATTTATAACGGTTGCACTTCTTCTAAAAAGGTCATACTGAGGAAACACCTCAAAGAGAAGTTCAACAAACAATTCTTTTACAGGATCTTTTAGTGTAATGAAAAGTTTTTCTTCTTCTATTTTAAAATTGTAATACTCAAGAACAAGATCGCGCAGGCCATCTGCATATTCAAGTTTTAAACAACATTCGTTAAAACGGCCTCCCCCACTGGGAGAAAAAGTTTCAGAACTTAAACTCGGTTTTGTCGAAAAAGAAGCCCATTCGGGATCCAGCTCCGCAAGCGGATAATCTTGCGGAGATGTAAAGCGCATTCCAAACCAGGTTTGCAGCACAATGCCTTCTGGCGTAAGGCCTAGTGCAAGAGCTGAATTATCAGTTTCTAAGATCCATACATTACGGTGTGGGTCATGAATAATCATAGGACGGTAATACCTATTGTTTTCTGTTCAAAACCCGGTGTTGAAATAGAAACTTTCACATCACCCGCTGTTCCATTTGTTTCTACCCAAAACGCCGAGGATCCACCTTTTAGGGCAAAAACTTTTGGGCCTTGAATACGTGCAGGCCCAGTAATTTCTACAGACACAACGGGGTCTGCAAGCGGAAGGGTATTTCCATATTGATCTTGAATTGAAACTATAACACGGCTTACATCTTTTTCGCCTTTATTAAGTTTTGAATCGTCTACCACTACCGAAAGATTTGAGGGAACAGGATCTTTTGGCATACGTACCACAGCAACCTCTTTACCATCTATAAAACCGGTAAGAGTAAGATCTTCCCATCTCATTCCCCAAGCCCCAATTTTTTCCATACTGATCTGCCTTGTGTCTATTACAAAAGGAGGATATGGAAGATGAGAGAAAGATTCTTCTTTTTCTGTAACCACTATAGGTTCATTTTTTCCAAACTGTATAGAAACACTGTCGCAGTTGGTAAGAATAACAAGAGGAAAAACACCTCCAATACTTCGCTCACCCCGCGCCCAAAAAGTAACAGGCTTAAGGACAACTTTTTTTTCTGGCGCTACTTGAGAGCCATATACAGAAGCGGCAAATTTTGGAAGGCGGAACATATCCATTACACCATGATAGCAAATGCGATCGCCTGAGCCAAAATCTTTATGCGTGTTGTAATCGAAGGCACACCAACCTATTGC
>DATFIA010000239.1:0-10320 GCA_035270545.1 Treponemataceae bacterium | reverse complement strand
GAAATATACTTCATGTTCTTTTCTTGGAATACGGAAATATTTTTTCATCATAAGGCACACTCTGCAATTACTTCAAAATTTTCTCCATTACAGTTACATACAACTTTGAGAGCAACAACAATTCCGTTTTTATTTATTTCTGATATTTCATAGATTTCAAGGTCGTTTATTATTGAAACATCACGCTTCCATTTTTCAATATTTCTATTCTTTAATGCAGATTCTTTTCTGAACGTATCAGATATAAATTCAATATTGCTAGCAATCCGATAATTACTAGATGCAGTATTCCATGATTGATACGCAGGTAACATTACTTGCGAAAAACCTGCAAGAAAAAAAGTGAAAATAAATACACCTGCAATCGTTTCAATGTATGTCATATTTTTCCAATACAGCTTTGTTTTGTTGACTAATCCCATTTAGAACTCTCATTTTTTCTTTACAGCTTATGTCTTGGAATGCCTTAATATGTGGTACAACTGATAAAAAGATAAGCGATATAATAATGATAAGTAGAATTGAGATAATAAGAGCGCTACCTTCATTATTTCCATGAAATGATATCTGCATTAAATCCATCTCCTGTTTCTTTTCCATCAGCTCCATAAGAATAAATGATAAAGGGTAAGCCTTTTTCTCCAGGCGATTTATAGATGTAACTATTTCCCCAAGGATCTTTTGGAATTTCTCTATCCAAATACGGGCCATTCCAAAATTCTGGAACTGGCGAGAATAATGGTTTTTCCCATAGTGCGATTAAACCTTGTACTTGTGTGGGGTATAACCCGCAATCGATGTAATATGACTGAAGAGAAAGTTTGAATGTTGATATCTGGTTTTTACAAGAAGCTACTTTAGCTTGATCGATATATTTTGCAGCTGAGAATCCTACTCCTGCAGAAAAAATTAAAGTTATTGCTATAACAATAATAGTTTCAATAAAGGTAAACCCTTCCTCATTTTTTTTCTTCATATAAATCCTCCAACCCGTGTTAAAATAGGGAGTATTGACGTTTGAACAATTATCAAGATATATATCCCTGTCATAGTTATAACAATAGGCTCTATAAACCTTGAAAGTATTTCTCTATTCCTTTGGTCTTTTTTTCTATAATAATTACTCAGGTTTTCAAATATTTTTACCGCTTCTCCTCGGTCATCAGTAATTGTGAGCCATCCAATAACGAAGGGAGAAAAGAAACCTGAGTTTTCAAAGGCACGTGAAAGAGGAACGCCTGAATTAATATCATGCTTTATTGTTACAAGTGCACGGCCCGCTTTTGATATTCCAAAGTTTTCAATACATTGAGATAATGCAATTTGAAGGGAAATTTCTGCCATTAATAACAATTTCAATATATAGAAAATTCTGAATTCAACAGATTCTGTTTCAAAAAAATGTCTGCAAATACACAGTAAGACAAAGCCAGAGATTAATAAAAAAAGTCCAGAATAAATACAACCTCTTACTGCAGATTCAGCTGCAATTATTGAAGTCATTCCTTGTTGTATAAAAAAAGGAATTGCAATAAAAAGCATTAGTAAGGTGCCAGTGCAAGCAAGGAAAATTATAATGAATGGATAAATTAAAACAGTAATTAACAATTCTCTATTTTGTTTTCTTCTTATAAAAATAGCATTTATATCACTCAAAACTGAAATGAGACATCCTGTTTTCTCTGCAGATGATATTAGAGAAATATACAGGTGAGAAAATAATACTTTTGCTTTTTTGTCTTTTGAAATAATTTCGATTGCACTTGAAAAACTAAGACCTTGTCGCATTGCCTCAAGGATTCCCAAGGCAGTTCTTCGTATGGAAAATAAAATACCAGGCCGGGTTAATATCTCCAATGATTTCGATAAAGAGTTTTCACCTTCTAGGAGAGTTAAAAGCATATCAATGAAGGCCTGTGTTCGGTCTCTTTTGTTCACCACTGACCTCCAAATTCTCGTTTAACCTCGTCCAAGGTAGTTATTTGTTCTGCAACCTTAGCTTTAGCATCATCTTGTATGGTATAAAACTTCTGTATTTCAAGTTGTTTTTTAAGTTCAGCCGATGTTTTTCCTTCAGCAATTTTTTCAGCCATTAAAGAATCTACAATAACTATTTCAGAAACAACAATTCGGCCTTTGTAACCAGTTTTTGAACAGTGAGAGCAACCTTTTCCAAGACAAACTGTACATATACGGCGTAGCAGTCTCTGTCCTATTACAGACCTGAGTACAGACGAAATAAGATATGAAGGTATTCCCATGTTACCTAAACGCAAAGTTGCTTCCAGAGCAGTATTTGTATGGATTGTTGCAAACACAAGATGTCCTGTCATAGCTGCGCGAATAGCGAGCTCAGCAGTTTCAATATCACGAATTTCACCAATCATGATTATGTCTGGGTCCTGTCTGAAAATACGACGTAGATACGTTTCAAAACTTAGCCCAATTTCATCATTTGTTTGTATCTGTGTAATTCCTTTTATTCGGTTTTCAACAGGATCTTCTATGCAAATAATTTTTATTTCACTTTTATTTAATACACGAAGAAGTGCTGCCAGTGTCGTTGTCTTTCCAGAACCAGTTGGTCCGCTCACAAGCACAAGACCAGATTTTAATTCAAGAATTTTTTCTATAAGCGAAAGATGAATCTTATTAAAGCCAAGCTCTTCAAGAGATAGTGCTGTATCAGTTCTATTTAATAATCGCAGAACAATCGATTCACCATATACTGTTGGAGTTATAGATATTCGAACATCAAGTGAATATCCATCAAAAATAATATCAATTCGACCATCTTGTGGTCGTCGGTTTTCAAGCACATTTAAATTTGCGAGAAGTTTTAGTCGAGCAGAAACAGCTAAAGATTTCTCCAGCGATATTTTTATTATTGGAACGAGTAATCCATCAATTCTGAATCTTACTTGCGTTTCTTCACTTTCAGTTTCAATATGAATATCTGAGGCACTCAATGAAATAGCTTCGAGAAAAATACTATTTAATAAATTTATGAGCGGCGCGTCATTTTCTATTTTATCAATTATGAAATGTGAGGTCGTTTCTAACTTTTTTTTTCTAGAAACTAATTCTTCTGTTACCCTATCCTCAGAAAAAAGACGAGAGAGTTTCAGTTTAAAAGAATCTAGGTCTATACATTCAAAACGTATGTTTATTCCTGGATAAGCTTTTTCAATTCTGGTACGCAACACCTGATTTTCTACATCAATCATACCAATCAAAATAGTATCTTCAGATGAAGATAAAATAACAGTTCCGTTGTGTGAACAAAATTCTGGTGAAAGATTTATTGTATTCATTCATTTATATCCAAAAAAGGAGCAACTAAACGATTATAAATTGATGCTGTTTTCAATCCTGCATCGGTGTACTCATCGCTTCCAAGATCAATATGAGGTACAAGATAAATTACCATTTGTGTGTTTTCTTTCGATGTGTTTTTGTTTTTAAATAACCAACCAATTAAAGGTATTCGAGAAATAAAAGGGAGTCTTTCTTCTACTATTGTTGAGTCATTTTGACGGAGCCCACTTAACACAACTGGTTCACCAGAGCGAGAACGTACTTGGGTGGTAATAACTTTTTCTGAAGTTGGAGGAGGATTCCCTATATTAGATGATACATCTGCACCCCGTTTAGAGACAGAGGCTGTAACGGTTGAAGTAATCATACCATCTCCGGACACCCAACCGTTAATATTAAGTAGAAGACCAGAAATAATTTCTCTTGTAATTCCTGTGTATATAGGTTTTGATGTTTCAGGGTCAATATTTGAGTCTCTATATCTATAGGTATTTGTATTTTGAAATTGTATTTCTTGTCCCGAAAGTCCATAAAGTGTAGTATCTGCAAAAACATTTGCTTGATTTTCACAAAGGGCTAAATTCATTTTTGTTGCAAATTGATAACCGAAGACTGTAATAACATCGAAATTAAGTGTTAGTAAACTACCGAGGGCACCGGTAATCATCGACATGTCTCCGGGTTGTAACTGGCGAGCGTTAACATTGAAACCCCATTTCATGTTTGAAGTTTCCTGAAATTGAATAATTAATAAATCATAACGAACACGAGTGCGAGGTCTGTCTATTATTTCAAGTTCTTTGAAAAATATTTCTTTTTTTTCCAATGTTCCAAGAAAAAAAATGGTATTTCCATTTCCGGTATCAATAATATTTTCTTTAGTAACCGAAGGCGGCAGCGACTTAAATAAATCTTCTGTTTTAATATATTTTAGCCGAATAGGTTCCGATTGAGCTTTTGTGTCAATAATTTTAATGAAATTTAAGAGTTGAATTGCAGTATCATCGGTAATAGAGGCAAGGAATCCACTACCAGAGGGGAATGGATTTGGATGGACTGTTGGAAAACGAACTTGAAGTAAAGGCTGGAAATCCTTAAAAGAAATGTATTGAAGATCAAATTTCTTCCAGCTTTTTCCATCATCTTTTAATTTTCTTATAATTTCTGTTTGTTGTATTGGAAAAATATACCAAATTCCATTTATTTCGGCATATTCGGCATTTGTTTGCTCTAAAATTAAATCTAGTGAATCTGAAAATTTTTTCCCTGTGAAACGGAGTTTTTCTAGTATTTGGTCTCCACGTACAAAAGAAGAAAATTCACATTTTCCTAAGTTGAATAGAATTTCAAGAATTTCTGTCAGTTTCGTTTTTTCTACAGTTACATCAAATAAACCACCAGTCTCTTTTATTAACACAGTTCCCGAAGCTGTTGGTATCGAGTTTATTCCTTGAGTTGGATTCTTTTTTATTTGAATATATTTTTCAAATTTTACTACAGTATAATCACTATACGATTTCATTATTAATTCAACAGCTTCTACTAGCGGAACCGCATCTATATGAATCGATAATTTATTATTTGGTAGAATATCTTGTATTATGGTAGATCTCGTTCGAGATGATAATCGGTCAAGCATTTGGGACGGGTTTACGTCAAAGCTATCCAGTGTTATAAGATTATATTCATTAATAGAAATTTGAATGCGAGTAACAGTCCATACTTCAGGGGTTTTTATAACATATAAACGGTTCATTGTTAAAAAAGTACTAAAAGCCTTTTCAAAATCTGACCCTACATATTGAAAACTTGTATTACCGTTAACTGTATCATCACCTACAATTGGTATTTTATGATACGAAGAAAGAGAATATAAAATATCATTAATACTTTGATTCAGAAAATCAAAACTGATAGTCCCAGCGTTACGAGAGGATTGTGCACACAAGGGTAAAATAGAAACACAATTAAGGAAAAACAGAATATATGTAATTTTTTTTATTTGTTGTATTTTTGTCACGCACCTGTTATAAGATGCATCTGTAATTTTGCCCGGCTTAAAAATAAAAAAAATCCATGACTTAAAAGAAGTCATGGATTTTTTATTTATTCGCTCGTATTTATTTTTTTAATAATTTCTGCAATAGAAATATTTTCTATCGTTTCCCTGTTCAAAAGGTTTTTTAGAGAAAAAGAATCTCCAGTTATCAATAAACCCCATGGTATCGATTTTTTTTCTGCCCAGGAATACTGTTGTGGCATCTTTTTTTGATCAGGAAAAACTTCGCAGGCAATTTTTTGCTGTTTCAATTCTTCGGCTATTTTTTGATACAGAGCCATGTTTTTTTCATCCTGGCAGAAAATTACTACATCGGTGAAACATCCCTTTGTGTGTTGCATTCCAAGTTGTTCTAATCCTGCAATGAGACGGTCTAGGCCAATGGAAGAGCCAACACCAGGCACTTTATCTTTCATGTACAAACCGGCTAAATTATCATAGCGTCCACCTGAACAAACAGATCCAATAGAAGGAAGATCATTTAAAAAGGTTTCATACACAACGCCCGTGTAATAATCGAGCCCTCGGGTAATAGAGGGATCTAGTACAAAAGAAGATTCTATACCGCAACTAGTCATAAAAGTATAAATATCTGCAAGCCTTTTTGTGTCTGGGGCAGGGCCACCTGCCATTTTTTCTATCAAAGAGAGTGTTTTCATAAAATCTTCACTTTTATCACCTGCTCCGTGAATATAGGTCAATACGTCTTTTGCATTATCTAATCCTATCAATTCAGAGAGTTGAGTTTCCACTTCTTCTCGTCCAATTTTAGAGAGTTTATCTACCAGGCGGAGAATATCTTCGCTTTTATCTGAAACTCCTTTAAGCTCCAAAAAGCGATTAAAAATTCCCCTGTGAGAAAGTCTAATAGTTACAGAATTTACCCCTATATCAGAAAGAGCTGTACGCATTAGCTTTAGGATTTCAAAATCAACAGCTGCAGAATCAGAGCCCACAATATCAAAATCGCATTGCATAAACTCTCTATATCTTCCCGCCTGAGGTTTTTCACCACGCCATACTTTTGCAATATGGTATCTTTTAAAGGGAAAATACAGTTCTTCCTTATGTTCTGCAACAAAGCGAGCAAAAGGTACTGTTAAGTCAAAACGAAGCGCCACATCGCGACCTCCGTTATCTTCAAACCTAAAAACTTGTTTTTCGGTTTCACCATCGCTTTTTCGCAATAATATTTCCGAATATTCAAGTGCCGGTGTATCAATAGGAACAAAACCTGATGAGCGAAAGGTCTCGGTTAATGTTTCAACAAGGAGGGCGCGTTGAATCTCCTGGGTAGGAAGAAAGTCACGAAAGCCCTTTAAAACTCTGGGTTGTATAAGATTTGCCATGTTGATATGATATCTGGCAATATCGGTTTAATCAATAAGCTTAGAGCGAACTCCTTTGGAGGATGAATAAAAATGTTGATGGTTGTAGATATAGGAAATACGAATATCGTTGTTGGATTGTATCATGATGACGATCTTGTTCTCGATTGGCGCTTATATACCGACACTCGCCGTACAGACGATGAATACAGTTCAATTTTACGCTCACTATTTCGCGACTCTGGTATAGCACCTGGAATCATCGAAAAAACAATAATCTCATCAGTTGTTCCCTTACTAAACGACACCTTTTTACATATGATCGAAAAATTAACAGGCAAGGTGCCAATTATTATTGGACCGCATCTATATGGATTGCTTCCCGTTACTGTTCCAGAATCTGCAATGCACGAAATTGGAACAGATCTTGTATGCGACTCAGTGGCAGCATACACCCAGTACAAAAAAGCCTGCATTATAATTGGCTTTGGTACCGCATTAACCTTTACCGCTGTAGGCGATAACGGAGATATCAAGGGCGTTGCCATAGCTCCAGGGCTTGGAACTGCTATGAAATCCTTGTTTCGAGACACCGCACAACTGCCCTCAGTTCCTCTAGAAGCCCCACCATCGAGTCTTGCAACAAATACCATGCATTCTATTCAAGCAGGAGTAGTTCTTGGCTACAAAGGGCTCGTTGAGTCCTTAATAACCCAAATTCGAAAAGACCTCGGCTGTGAGGCGCTAGCAATTGCTACCGGCGGGCTTTCGCATGTCCTTTTAGGCATAACCGATATATTCGACAATGTAGATCCAAAACTGACTCTTCGTGGCCTTAAACTTATTGCTGGTTTGGTATCAGATCTTCCCACCTGACACCTTCTCCACTAGAAACGCTCCGTGCAAGCACTGCACCCAAAACATCCTCATAAAACTCAGGTGAAATTCCAGGGTTGAGTATTTTTTCTGTTCGCAAAATATCTATTTTTGTTTCATCTATTACTTCACCCATTTTATACGAATCCATAAAATGGAGAGATCTATTCGTCCTTGAATAATTGTCTTTCTCTGAATCTGCAAGGCGTTTTACACCATCACCTAAAATTTTCTCTATTTCTTCTTGTCCATACGTATTTTTCATATCACTTATAACAGTTTCTTTTGTTTTACCTTCTGTTGCTCGAACCGCACTCACCATCTGTGCAAAAAGTTCAGGGGGGAGGGCAACCGGGTCATCGAGACCTGAATCTTGCCTAGAAAGGCAAATATGTTTTTCTATCATGCAGGCTCCGCAAGCTGCAGAAAGAACTGGGACAAGAACTGGATCCATTGAATGGTCGCTAATTCCTGTTTTAACTCCAAAAATTCGAGAGAGGTTTTCTATAAGACTCAGATTATACTCAGAAACTGGAGCTGGATATTGGGTTATACAGTGTAAAAGAATGCGCTCTGGTGCATTTTGAGTAAAAAAAAGGGCTTTTTCAATATCACACAGCAAAGATACCCCGGTAGATAAAATAAGCGGAAGACCGTAAGACGCAACTTTTTTTAAAAGAGGAAAATGATTTAATTCCGGAGAAGCAATTTTTATATATGTTGGAGAAAGGGAGTGTAATTCACGTGCACTTCTAATACCAAAAGGGCTACATAAAAAACCTATTTGTACAGAGTCGCAATATTCTTTAATTTCTTTATAAAAAGAAGGTGCGACTTCTAATTCCTTAAACCGGTCAAATAATCGTATTGGGCCGCCGGGAAGATTAACCGTACCTGTGTTTGGGTGCAGAATTTCGTGCGCATATACAATTTGAAATTTTGCCCAATCTGCACCAGTTTTTTTTGCCGCATCTATAAGACGTTTTGCCCGCTCAATAGTACCATTGTGAGCTGTTCCTATTTCTGCAATAATCTGTACCCGACCAATTTTTGTATTCATAGTTGTTATTCTATCAAAAAAACATGCTCGACAAAAGAGTATCGATACGGTATCATTTTAGTATAAATGACACAAAATCAGGAGAACCGCACATGAAAACTATGAAATGTGATATTTGCCGTAAAGAAATTGAAAACCCCACGCCGGCGAAATCGTGGTATGTAATTCGTGAGTTTGATTTATGTCTCCCTTGCAAAAATCAACTAGATTCACGTCTTCAACCTATTGTTCTCGATCATAATCCCTATTCTAAACAATGGTATGAACAGCAAGTAGTTGGTTTAATTAAAAAAGCAATTTCTGCGGGAAAAATTTAATTATTAATTAAATTTTTGTGAGCTTAAAGCTCCTGCGTTACTGTTTTTGCTATAGACGGACACTAGGTCGCACTTGTTGACATGGTTTTTTCCTCTATGATACAATTATTAGTAGTTTTTTAAAATAAATTAGACATAAAGGAGATATCATGTCAGGACATAGTAAATGGGCGACAATTAAACGTGCCAAAGGTGCAGCTGATGCGAAACGCGGTCAGCTTTTTACTAAATTTATTAAGGAAATTTCAATTGCGGCACGTATGAGTGGCGGTGACCCGGATTCTAATCCTCGTCTACGAACTGCTATATTGAAAGCTCGCGCTGCTAATATGCCCAAAGATAATATTGAGCGTGCAATTAAAAAAGGTACCGGCGAACTTGGCGGCTCCGTATTCGAAGAACTTATCTACGAAGGTTATGGTCCAGGTGGCGTTGCAGTCTTAGTTGAAGTTTTAACCGACAATAAAAACCGTGCGGCAGCTAATGTTAGAAACCTCTTTGCAAAAAGCGGTGGAAATCTTGGTGCTACAGGTTCTGTTTCCTACATGTTTAACCGAAAAGGCGTTATTGAATATGACGCTGAAGTAGTAAATGAAGATGAAATGATGGAAGCTGCCTTAGAAGCAGGCGCTGACGATGTTGAAGTTGAAGATGGTGTTATTACAGTAACTACCGATGCTGCCTCATTTGAAACAACACTCGAAGCACTTCAGGCAAAAGGCTATGAATCCATGTCTGCAGAAGTTTCCATGGTTCCAGATGTATATTCAGAAATCGATATTGAAACTACCCGAAAGGTCATTCGAATGATCGATCGTCTCGAAGAAGATGAAGATGTTCAGAATGTCTATTCCAATATGGAAATTCCAGAAGGCTACGAAGAAGAATAATTCTTTAGTCTTTTAGATGGGGGAACGCTCTTTCCTGTGTTGTATGTTGTTTTGCATAAAATACATTAAATCAGACGCGGCTCCCCCCCGCTTTAGAAAAATAATTGGGTTACCAATTATTTGTTCTGACGCTACCCCCACAACCTTTCAAGATGTACTTTATCCACCCTACAGTGTATTATATACCCCACATGAATATCCTTTCAAAAAAAAGAACTGTTATAGGAATAGACCCAGGCCTTGCTGCAACCGGTTATGGTATAATTACTTCACTCAATAATCGAATGACGTATATTGCTCATGGCGTTATTAATACCAGTTCCAAAGACTCTCATCAGTCTAGACTCGTCTTTATTTACACAGAAATCAATAAAATTTTAGACCTCTATGCGCCTACAGAAGGCGGCATGGAAACCTTATATTTTGCCAAAAATGTTACCAGTGCCCTCGGTGTTGCAGAAGCTCGAGGAGT
>DATFIA010000238.1:0-4243 GCA_035270545.1 Treponemataceae bacterium | reverse complement strand
TTACGGCGCTACAAGCGGAAAAGAAAATATTGAGGCCTATTTTTCTGTAGATGAAAGAAATCGATATCTTGGAGAAATAGCACTAGTCGCAGCAGACAACCCTATAGCCGCTACAGGTCTTCTTTTTTATAACATACTTTTCGATGAAAATGCCGCATGTCATTTCGCTCTTGGAGATGGATATCCAGATGCTCTGGAAGGTGGTTCTTCTATGAATCAGGAGGAACGCGACGACTGTGGATGCAATAAGGCAGACATGCACACAGATGTTATGTTTGGCTCAAAAGAACTGACTGTTGAAGCCCTTTGTTCAGATGGAAAGAAAGTGATTCTCATGGAAAAAGGTCTTTTCGTTATATAATGAAGATCTTTCAATTTCTGGCTCTCTGTGTTACAAAGATAGTTGTATGTCGAAACAATTATCACAGGCTCAACTCGTTCGTGCAATGCGAATAAGTATTTTTTCAGGAGCTTCATCGGTCATTTGGCAACTCGTTTGCTCAATTCAACCCCTCTTTAATGTATTTTTTCAGAATTATCTCGGAGCAACGGCAGCTCAACTGGGACTTCTCGTTACGATTATACAACTTGCAGGTGTTTTCCAAATTTTTGGTATTTTTCTTTACGGCTGGGTAGGTCGGCAAAAACCAATTTTTATTATTGGCCATGTTATACACCGCGCCCTTACTGCTATTATTGCATTTGTTGCTTTCTATGTTGCTCGTGGTGGATCCAAAGAAAGAGGAATTGTAATAATTATTATTGCAATGGGTATTTCGTGGATGTTTGCAAATGCCTCAAGCGCATGTTGGTGGGGGTGGATAGCAGATATATTCCCAGAATCTATGCGCGGCGAGTTCTTTATGCGGCGATCATCTATTATTCAGGTAGTCAATATTATCTGGTTTTTCCTTGCAAGCACCCTCCTCGATATTTTTCCTCAAAAATCTGCCTTGACCATTTTTGGAATTATAATGTCTGTGGGGGCAGTAGCAGGACTCTTAGATATACTCAGCCAACTTGTAACACCTGAACCCTTGCCAGATAAAAAACCAGCTTTTTATATGTCAACGGTTTTGGAGCCATTAAAAAATAAAGATTTTGTTAAATACGCCATAGCAATTGGTTTTGCAATTTTTTCCATGAATCTTATTGGTCCTTTTCAGTCTCCCTATGTTGTTAATCCTGCCAGAATAGGAGCTCCTAATACTTGGCTCGGAATAATGAGTATGCTTACGCAATTTTTATGGGTTCTTTGTGCACCTTTTTGGGGAGCTGTTATGGACCGCTGGGGTCGAAAACCTGTTGTTATTTTTGGGTCCCTTCTTGTTCTTGGATGGTTCGGATATCTCATTTTAACACCCCGAAACTATTTTATAGTCTTACCATTAATTGCTGTTGTAACAGGAATACTCGCTCCAGCCTTTTGGGAAGGCTCAAACCAAATGATGCTTTCTCTTGCACCGGAAAAAAACAGAGTTTCTTATGTTGCCTGGTATCTTGCTATAGTTGGCTTAGTTTCGGCCCCGGGCTCCTTAGTAGGAGGACTTTTAAGCGACTCTCTTGCAGGCATGGAAATTCGCTTTGGACCATTCATTTTTGGAAATTTCCACCTTGTTCAAGCTATTGCGATTTTTTTATGTATCATTTGTGCTTTTCTAATATCACGTGTAAAGGAAGGGGAAGAAAAACCATTTGGTTATGTTGTAAGTCAAATTGCAAACCCTCAAATAATACGTACATTCCAACAACTCGATTCTCTTGGTCGATCATACACACCCGGTGCTAATGCCGATATATTACGCAATTTTATGGGTTCCTCGGCACAGCTTGCCCTAAGAGATATTATAGAAAAACTAGACGATCCAGACACGTCGGTTCAAGAAGAAGCAGCTCGGGCACTAGGAAGAATACCCTCTTTGCAGGCTGTGGATGCTTTAATTTTACGCCTCCTAGACAATACATCTGACATTCGCATACAGGCCGCAAGATCATTAGGGAAGATAGGAGATCACAAAGCGGTTGGAGCTCTCGTAGGCTGTCTTTGGGAGTCAAATGAAGAACTTCAAAAAGCGTGTATCGAAGCATTGGCAGATATTGGGGATGAAGAAGCAATCTCGCAAGTAATGGCCTTTTTAAGAGAAAACCGGAGCGAGAGACTTCGCCAAATAACATCTGCCGCAGCAGCTCGTTTAGGAGTATTCGAAGCTGCTTGGGAAATTTTCCCAAACCTTCTTTCTGCCCGAACTAAAACCTCTCGAATGCAATATGCAATTGCAATGGCAGATCTTTTAGGAAAAAGCGGTGAGTTTTATCAGTATGTAAGTGGAAGTTCCACCGTACTGCAAACGCGTCAAAAAAAACTTATCTCTCGGTTTTCTGCTAATATGCAAGAAGTATATGCACGTCAGAATAAGAAAAAAAGCAGATTTAAGGCCGATGTTATAGAAAAAATACGAACGGCTTTAGAAGCAGATAAAAACAGAGTCGCTTTAACAGAAATGACTCTCTTTGTGCGCAAATTACTCCTAGATCTCTTTGGAGAAGAACTTTTAACAGGAGATTCTGGTAAACAAGTACTTTTTCGCATAGATCAAAGACTCGGAATTTTTGCCTGGATGATGGACCAAGGAGAACTCTATTTAGCTTCTATTCACAATGAAACAGATACCCAAACGGTAGAAAATACAGCACGTATTATAACCCTTTTAGCGGTATATTTCCTTTCTATTTATTGATATTTTTGTTATTGACGGTAGCCCAAAACAAACGCATAATGATAGCATGATTCGGATTGATAATATTGATGAAAAGTTAAACTTACAAGAAGAATTTGCATACAGACAAATTGGCTCAATCACCATGCAAGTTGACCCCGTAGATGTAAGCTCATCGCTTGAGTCAGTTATGGAATTTTTTTCAGATAACCCAAGTCATGTAGCCATTCCCATAGAACGAAATGGAATTCTCATTGGTATACTTGAGCGCTCTATTGTAGAAAAAATGACTGAATCTGCCTGGACCCGTTTTTGGCAAAAAGATCTTGATTCTTATATTCAAATACCGCTCCTTTCCCTCAGAGCAGATGACTACATAGAAAAAAACCTTGTAAAAGTTACAGAACTTAATACAGAAAAAGGTGCACGATTTTTTGCTGTCTTTCATCGTAAAAGCTTCTTTGGAATTGTAGGGATGAGAGAAATGCTCATGCGCGTTACAGACCTACGCAGTAGAGATATGGCGAAGGCTCGTAGTGTTCAGCAAAACCTTCTTAGAACTGAAATTGACAAAAAAGACCCACGGTACAGCCTAACGACGTGGAACCGTATGGCGAATGAAGTAGGAGGCGACTTCTATAAAGATTTTGCTTTTGAAGACGGAGATCGTCATATTATTGGATGTTTCGACGTATCTGGGAAAAACGTCGCTGCATCTCTTTCCACAATGGCTATTGGATCTTTTTTTACTGCCTTGAACTACTTCGAATTAGGCGACCGGTTTGGAGAAAGAACAACCATTCTTATGGACAAATATATAGCAAACCTTACCCCAGATGACATGTTTATTACCGCTGCTATCTGCTATGTAGACTTAAAAGAAAAAACAGTTCTTATTCAAAACTGTGGACATACTCCTGTGTATTTATTTATTCCCGGAGAAAATAATAAAATTGTGGGTAAAACCATGAATCCTAATCTTCCACCCCTTGGAATGGGAATTCTCCATGATGAAGAAAGTACTGGATATAAAATCCCAATAACCAGGGGATTGAGAATAGCCTTATACACTGATGGAATAACCGACATGGTAACTCCAGATGGAGTAAGGTTTGAAGACGATAGAACCCGAGAACTCTTTGCTTCAACCTATTCAAAAACCAATACCGAAACACAGGAAATTTTTACCAAAACAATAGATACATGGATCACCGAGGCAATGCTTCCAGACGATATTACCATTATGGATCTTCGTTTTAACTGATTTTTTTTATAGCGCATACGATTTTGAAATAAGCTCAACTATGCGTTATATTAAACATCTTCACTTCTGTTCATATTGTAGATCATTATGATATACTCACACCTGTTATGGCCATAACCAACACACAGACGCTACGATACGCAGGAAAATTATTTCGTAAAGCAGTCTATAACCCAAAAGTACCTGTAAAAACGCTTCGCAGTCAGTACGACTCCCTTTTTGAGACGAGTCTTCTTCCAAATAATATAGATTTACAGGAAGT
>DATFIA010000237.1:0-13789 GCA_035270545.1 Treponemataceae bacterium | reverse complement strand
ATAAACACTTGCTGGTTTTCAGAATTAGGGTTAAATTATTAATTGATTATGAAAAAAGTAAAAAGTATTTTAAGGCGTAACTTTGCATTTTCGTTGGGCTTCGGCATCTGTATGGGCTTGCTTTTCCCTCTGTACGCCTTACTCTTTGCAGAATTTAAGACAGTACTACTTTTATTTCTTTTTTCCGTTGGATGCATTGTCGCGGGAATATTAGTCGGTGTTTTCGCCTATATTATAAACACTCGGTCAATAATAGCTATGGCAAAAAGCGTTATTGGTGTGATGGAAGATATTCCAGCTGGCGTTCCTGTCGACATACAAGCCTTACGGGTACATTCTGACGATATTCTCGGAAAATTAATCGATAGTTTTGCCACAGCCATTACCTTGTTTCAGGAATCGATGGATATATTTCGGAAAACAGCGGGGAGTACTATTTCGATAAGTGATGATGTCGAACATAATCTTACTACTACGATGGATAGTTCACGAATCCTTGTAAAGACAATTGACTTGATAGGAAACGCTGCAAATGAACTTGATATTCATAATGTCAAAATGGAAGAAGGTTTTGATCTTTTAACTAAAGCTATTCTTCTGAACGTAACGAATATAATAGAACTCTATACAAGTATAAATGAATTTGGCCTTACCATTTTTCAACAAACCGAAAACTTTAATCAGTTAATGGGTACAATGACGCTTATAGAAGAATCTATTGGATCTATGGGCGAAAAGAGGCATAACACTCTTTCTGCTTTGCAGGAAAACCTTGGATTTCGGGTACAGGAAACAGTAGATACATCTCTTGAGATTTTTGATGGAATCAAGAACAGCCTTGACGCAATAGATGGGATTGCAGAGCGAACAAATATTCTGTCGATTAATGCGGCAATTGAAGCTGCAAGGCTTGGAAAAGAGGGCAGCGGGTTTAGAATTATTGCGGGGAACATAAAGATTCTCGCTACTGAAGTACATACTCTTACCTCCAATATAGAATCTCAAATGCAGTCGGGTGAAAAATCTTTGAATTCAGTCACGAAATTTCTGAATGAAGCTCTTAGCTCACAGGCGGAGATAATTGGGAGTATTCGAGGATCTATCCGAGCTCTTACTGAGCGGAATGATGTAGTTTCAAGCCAAATGACGGTGATGGAAAATAATCGCTCCTATATAGATGATCTTTTACGAGATATAAAAGAAAACATGCAAAACCTTAAGACAAACGTTAGTAATTCTCGAGAATCCCTTTCTTTTGTAGTCAACACCTCGATGATTCTCCATGGAAGTATTGGGACACTCACAGAAAAAGCAAAAACTATCGAAGAAAACGGAAAAATGGTGAATTCATCACTTAAATACTTTAAAGATCAGATCGAACAACTTACACTTCTAATAAAGTGAGGTTTCATGAAACGAATTGGTGAAATATTAATAGAAAATAACCTTATTACGGCTCAACAGCTTGAATTAGCCTTAGCCGCTCAATCAAAAGAAACTAAACCAAAAAAAATAGGCGAAATTCTTATTGATATGGGATTTTTAACATATGACATTTTGCTCGATTACCTGGAAACACAGATAACCTAGAAAAAAAGTATGAAGAGTGAAGAAATCTTTCAGAAATTCCTACCACAAAATGATCCCGAAGTCATTGCCAAAAAAATGACTCAACTTTTTATTTATAAGCTTTTAGATGAACAGCAACATTATAAAGATGCATGCGCGTGGTATGGATCTTTCCAAGTCGCGAGTATACTGGGTGCTGGCTCTAGCAGATCATCAGTATATTAATATTCACAGACAGATACGTTATGCTATAGATGACATGTATATGATCCCGATACTTCAGCTTCAAGCTTATCGTGTAGCTGGTGAACAAAAATATCTGAATCTCGCAGCAGAAACTATGGCGGACTATCTCAAAACCTTACAACAAAGCGATGGCGAGATACAGGATACGAGCAATTGGGCGTATAAACCTGATTCTCACCCCGAGGTAGGAAATCGCTATGTCGGTGATGAGGAAAATTACTACTTTGAAAGGGCTCGTCTAACCGGAAATAATCACGGTCAAGCACCCATGCTATGGTGCGCGCTCACTCTTATTCAGTGAATTAGACTAGTTTTTACTATTATCCATACCCCTTGAAATTGATACCCTTAGAGTAGAAGCCTGTGTTGCCAATACCTTCCTTGATTTTTTGACTTAGCCTTCTATCTTAATTCTCTCAAAAGATTGTTTACGTGGTATAATTATTTTTATAAAGCCTCTATTTAAAAGCTTAAACTTGTGACAGAAAGGACACAAAGTGAGAGAAAATAAATCTAATGTAGGAGAAAAGAAACGCGTTTTTGGTTTATTTGAAGTAGTATTTGACAGCTTGTATCTTATGACCGCCTTTGGAATAGGATTTTTCTTTTTAATTCAGCCCTCAAGTGCGAGCCAGAAACTCGCAAGTCTCATTGTTTTTATTCTGGCAATCGGAGATTCTTTTCATCTTATTCCCCGTATTTTGGAAGTACTAAGAGGAAACCTGTCCTCTTTTAAAGTAGCAATGGGGTGGGGTAAACTTATATCTTCTATCACCATGACGCTCTTTTATGTATTACTTTGGCAGTTTGGTCTTATTGTTTATAACTTTAGCCCCTCAATTACAGAAACATCTACTATATATATCTTGGCTATAATTAGAATTATTCTCTGCTTCTTTCCTCAAAACAAATGGCTTTCTGAGACTCAACCCTTACTCTGGGCTATCTGGAGAAATATACCCTTTGTGGTATTAGGTGGCATTACAGCCTCACTTTATTTTGCTAACCGTTTTCTCTCACCGAGCCTGTCGTATATGTGGCTGGCTATCTTGCTTAGTTTTGCCTTTTACTTACCAGTCGTTTTATTTGTAAATCGAAATAGAAAGATTGGTATGCTCATGTTACCAAAGACCTGCATGTATATAGCAATGTTGTTTATGTTGATTTTGACTGTGTAGTTCTACATTTTACTTTAGGAGGCTGTTATGAAGTTTGAAAAGCACAAAAAGCTAACGAATGAAGTCGGTTCCCCCGTGGCCGACAATGAAAATGCCCTTACTGCTGGCCCAAGAGGCCCTGTTGTAATGAGCGATGTCTGGCTCATGGAAAAGATGGCTCACTTCAACCGAGAAGTAATTCCTGAGCGCCGTATGCACGCAAAAGGTTGGGGTGCTTATGGAAAGCTTACAATCACTCACGATATTTCTAAGTACACAAAAGCCAAAGTTTTGCAAAAAGGCAGTGAGACAGAACTCTTTCTGCGTTTTTCTACCGTAGCAGGGGAAAGAGGTGCTGCTGACTGTGAACGAGATATTCGAGGCGTTGCGGTCAAATTTTATACAGAAGAAGGTAACTGGGACTTAGTTGGAAATAATACTCCAACATTCTTTATTCGAGATGTGCATAATTTTTCTGACCTCAATCGGGCCGTTAAACGAGACCCAAAAACTGGAAGACGTTCTGCTCAAAATAACTGGGATTTTTGGACACTCTTACCCGAATGCTTTCACCAAATAACCGTTGTAATGAGCGACAGAGGAATTCCTGCCTCATTTAGAAACATGCATTTTTTTGGTGAGCATACCTTTTCTTTTTATAATAAAGAAAATAAAAGAGTTTGGTGCAAGTTCCATTTTAAAACACAGCAGGGCATTAAAAACTTCACTAATGAAGAAGCTGCCAAAATTAATGGTATGGACAGGGAATACCACGGAAAAGATTTATATGAAGCCATAGAGAAAAAAGATTTTCCAAAATGGAAGATGTATGTGCAAATTATGAGCGAGGATCAAGCAAAAAAACACTACGAAAACCCGTTTGATATTACAAAAATTTGGCGACACGCTGAGTATCCTCTTATAGAAGTAGGAGTCCTTGAACTTAACCGCAACCCTGAAAATTACTTTGCAGAAGTAGAGCAATCTGCCTTTACTCCAGCCCATGTCGTCCCTGGAATTGGCTTTAGCCCCGACAAGTTCTTGCAAGGTCGTCTGTTTTCCTATGGAGATGCAGCACGTTACAGGCTCGGTGTAAACCATAATCATATTCCGGTAAATCGCGCAAAGGTAGAAGTAAACGAATATCACCGTGATGGAGCCATGCGAACAGACGGAAACTACGGAGCCTCTCCTGCATATACACCCAATAGTTATGGAGTCTGGGCAGCACAGCCTGAAGTAATGGAACCTCCCCTTGAACTAGAAGGAGCTGTCTACAACTATGACCCCAAAGACGACCCAACAGACGATTGCTTCCGCGCAGGTGGAGATCTTTGGCGTGTAATGAGCGAAGATCAGCGAAAAATGCTGATCTCAAATACAGCTTGCGACATGAAAACGGTGACCACCAATATTAAATACCGGCATGCGGTTCACGCGTATCATGCCGATCCAGAATATGGAAAACGCCTAACCGAAGCTCTTGAGCTAAAAATGGAAAAAGTATTGGAATTGGCCAAGCTCAATAATGATACTCTTAACCAGAAAACACTATTACCTGAGATGTAACATAAGTACTACCCCAACAAGTCCTTACATATTAGGACTTGTTGGAGTTTATTGCTTTAGAAATTTAGACATATCAATGTATGCAATTCGTAATTAGGGAAGGGTTAACAGCCTTTGTAATTCAGCGCTAACAGCTTGTGATCTGTCCGTTGCTTTACGAACTTTTACAGACTGTGTTTCCAAGTGATTATTGCGTTCGAGTATAGCGACAGCAGCAATTTCCGTGCTACTTGCGCTAGCAGTGAGTGTCTTCATACTCTCATGCACCTCGCTTGAAAAAGATTCTTGAGAGCCTACTTCCTTAATCATTCTTTGAGCTGAAATAGATAGTTTTGACGCTTCACTAGCAATAGCAGAACCGGCTCTTTGTTGTTTTTCTGTGTGAGCAGAAGCCTCATGAATATGTGTCGCAGTTGCTGTAGCTCCTTCAGCAATTTCCTGTAAAGAGTCCCTCACTGTGTTACTATGGTGTGCCGTGTCTTGAACGGCCTGCTCAATTGCTTTTATAAGTTCGTTTATCTTGCCTGCTCGCTCGGCACTCGCTGCGGCTAATTTTTTTATTTCTTGTGCTATAACAGCAAAGCCGGCGCCACTACTACCAGCATGAGCTGCTTCTATAGAAGCGTTCATAGATAACAAACTTGTACGTTCGGCAAAATCATTAAGCGCATCTACAACAGACCTTATTTGGCTAGAAAGTTCTTGTACCGTAAGCATTGTATTACTAAGCTTAGCCATGTGTTCATTACCCTGGCTTGTTATATCATTTAGGCGATCCGTAAAAACTGCAGTGTCTTTCAACATATTACTAACAGCTGCAAAACCTTCAATGAGTGTGGCAGTATCTTTTGCGCTACTTTCAATGGAAACAGCCTCAGATTCTAACTCTTGGTTAACAGTTTGAATAGATTTTAGTAAATGGTTAATTGCGCTACTAGCGCTGTTTAGACCCAACCTTTGCTGTTTTATTAGATCCGATATTTCGTGGGCGTTATTATTCGATAGACCTATTTCATCACTAATATCTTTCACCGCAACAGTGAGCGTTTGCGTAACATCAGTGGTTTCATTCATCATATTTTGTACGCTCGATACAATTCGGCTCATACGAGTGTGTTGTTCTGCCGTTTCGTTGCTAAAGCGTATGTTTTCCTTTTGGGCTCTGGCAGCTCGGGCAGACATAGCAACAAAAACCGATAAATCTAGCATAAAGAAAGTGATCCCTTGTAACCAGGCAAAAGGATATACACCCAAGGCTTGATATATAATATCGTGAACAGCGAAGCCTAATCCAATTATCAGCCCTATTAATATTGGCAAGGCATCATTATTTTTACGCCGGTAGGCTTTGATTGCTGTAGTGAGCGTAAATAGAATTACGGCAAATACTGGTAAAAGACTTAAATTGAATATCGTATTAATAGCCACATTACTGCGATAGTTTAGGATATACGCGACTGTAAGAACAATACTACTTATTGGAACTATGCGTTTCATAATTTTATAACCAGGTCTATCAAAGAACTTTATAAAAAATAAAAGGAGAAAACCTAAGGAGGCAGCCATGGCGCTTCGAGCAATCCCATTTTGAAGTAAGTCTACCAGTACAACTTCCGATCCCATGTCAAAAAAGTAAATCGCTATTAATAGTAATGAAAGTGCATACCATAAACTCGCAGAATCTTCATTATTACCAGCAAACTGAACAATAAAATAAATACCGAGAAAAAGGCAGATAGCTGCCAATATCACATACATACGCATGTTAAAAAAAACAGGAATTCCTTTTATCCATTTCGTTTCCCCTTGATTAACCAAAGCAAAGCCAGGTAGATCTGCTTGTATACTGCTATAATAACAACGAAGAGCTATTTGTAGCTTACCCCCATCAATACTAGATGCAGGAATAAAAACAAGATCATTCTGATTTATCCGTAGATAAAAATCTGGAGGTAAACGACCTCTACTTCCAAGATACTCTCCATTTATATATAAATCATACGCTGCTAAGGTTTTACCGCTGGCGAACCAAATCTCTTGATCGGCTAGTTTTTCTGGAATTGTAATTGTGCTACGTAACCAGAAAAAACCGCCCCCTTTAGGTAGTTGTAATTTACTTGGAAGTTCTAGTGTCTTCCAACTACTATCGTTGAATCCAGGTTGTTTAAAATCCGAATTATCATCCAATGATAATTTCCATTCGTTTTTGACTGCAACACTGTTTCGTTGGCCATATAAAGGAAGAATAAGGAGATTCAAGCTAATAAATATAAGAACGTATTGTTTTATAATTCCCTTGTGCTTCGGTTTCGACATTGTTAAATGAATATTCGTCATAATCGTAAATAATAGCACGATAATTAAGATTTATCAGCTATAGAAGAATACAAGAGTAGAATTTTTTCAAAAGGTCGATCTAATTGGCGACACTATTATTTTATGATGAGCTTAGAAAATGCCTTATGCTGAGAGAATCTGGTGGTTCCAGTGGGTTTTTCTTGCAAATTTGAAACCCATCAGTTATAATTTAAATATAAAAATTAGTGTTTTTTTGTCTTGTATTTGACTTAAATGCTATTCTGTATCCAGATATAGGTCTTCTAAACCTATTTTCCGGAAGATTGAATTTAGGTGGCATCATGAAAAAAGTTATAGAAAGAATTTTTGGAAAAAAAATACAAGGCGTTAGGGTAACTCCTCTTGTATTAAAAATAGTCTTTATCTTCACAGTTTTTCTTCTAGTGTCTAACTTTGTTTCCAACTACATTAATCTTGTACTCAACCAGGGTGAACAACTGCGGCTCATGAATGAATTACTCATTAAGGACCTTAAGGAGCTTCATGTTTTCGCCATGAATCAGCGAGAGATTTATTTGTATAATAGAGATCTGGAAACGACATTAAGCACTATTGAAAAAAGTGCAGAAAAAAGTTTAAAGGGCGAAAAATCTACCGCTTTTGGAGTGACAGAATCGGGAGAGATTCTGTTTTTTGCCTCAAAGGCTACTCATTTGGAAAGAATAACAGATCCCAAAACTCTTGAAACTTTGAAAACCGCTTTGGTTGAAAATTCGGCTGAGGGTTCCATTCATTTCTCTCTTAACCGGAATCAGTACTTTGGAATGTTTAAGTACAATCCAGAATGGAAAGTTTTCCTTGTACGAGCTGAAGAGATGAATGAGTTCTATGGTCCTTCTCGTAAAATTTTTAATAGAATAACCTTAATTATTGTGATCTTTACATTGATCTGTATAGTAGTAGGTGTTTTCCTTATTCAATATATTTTACGGTATGTACGAAAGATAACCAAAGGTATTATGACCATGCAGGAATCTCAGAAGCTGGGAATTATTGACTTGGCTGGAGCTCCAAACGACGAGATTACTTACCTTGGAGCTGCCTTTAATTCTACTTCTAGCACGATCGACAATTTACTGAATATATTCAAAAAATTTGTTCCCCAGGATATAGCCCAGCAAGCGTATCGAGATAGAGAAATACGCTTGGCCGGCAGTCAAAGAGAACTGACAATTCTGTTTTCCGATATCAAAGGTTTTACTTTTATTACTGAAGCTTTGGGTACCGACATCATTAAACTTTTAAATATTCACTACGAAAGAGCCATACATAAAATACATAGACAAAATGGCATTATTGGGTCGATTATCGGAGACGCTCTGCTGGCTATATATGGAGCTTATGAAGTTGAAAGCGAAAACAAATCTCTGGAAGCGATAAAGTCTGCATACCATATTCAACAAGTTGCTAGCGATTTGCGGCAAGAGATGTACCAGCGACGAGAAGGGATATTAAAAAAACGTGGTAGCTTAACTGCAATAGAAGAGAAAATATACAAGGCTGTACTCCTAGAGGTTGGCGTTGGAATTGACGGTGGGGAAGTTTTTTATGGAAATATTGGATCTCCAGAACGAATGACAAATACTGTTATAGGAGATAACGTTAACTCTGCTTCGCGCTTAGAAGGTCTTACTCGGATTTACAAAGTTCCAGTAATTTGTTCTGAGTATGTTATGAATGATGTACTCGAATCTGGTTGTTCTCTCTATCAATTTCAAGAACTAGATCAAGTACAAGTAAAAGGAAAAACTGTTGGTAAAAAAGTGTATTGGCCAGTTGAAAAAGACCGCTTAGATGATGAATTAATAAATGATTTAGCATTATTCAATAAAGGACTTATTTCATATTATGAAGGCGACTGGGAAGCTGCCTTCACTGATTTTAAACAATGCACTCTACCTCTCGTTGCGGTATTTCTTGAGAGGACTGTGGGCAAGAAAAGCCCAAAGGGTTGGAATGGTATATGGACAATGACAACGAAATAAAAGATCTCGTTATGCGAGGTAAAAATATATTTCTCGAAGATATTCAAAAAGAGATTAGTAAAAGTGATCTTTACAACTTAGATGACGAATTCTCTAAAACTAAGAAAAATCGAAGTCCTCTTGTTTGGATTACAATCTCTATATTTATCCTGGTTTTCGTAAGTATTGCTTTTTTGGTTAACGCTTATATAGAAAAGAAAACTCGAAATATTGCTGTGAATATTCAGGCTTTTGAAGATGTGAATCTTAGAGAAGTGTTGGATAAATCTAAACAATACGATAGGGAATTAATAGAAGCACAACGTACGCTTAAAGACCTTCAACGTCTCAGGGATGTGGAAATAGACCAACTTCGTTCAGCAAATGTGCGGAAGATAGATATTCTCAATACAAGGAATATGAATAAAGCAGAGAGGGATCATGAAATTGCAAAGTTAGAGAGTCAGCTCAAAAAAGATACTTTTGCCCTTAGCAAAAAATACCAACCGAACATTATTGCAGCTGAGCAAGAAGTTTCTATGGTAGAAGAAAAAATAGCGAGCTATGATTCTCGCATGGTTACTTTAGCTAAAGAGCAGGAAGTTATTCTTGATAATCAACAACAAATTTTTAATATACGGCAGAAAGAAATGGCCGATTATTACGAAAGTCAAATAGAGCAATTACGAAAAAGGATAGACTCGGAGCAGACTGCTTTTAATGAATATAAAGAAAATCTTGGGGATGCAATGGGAAAAAATAAGCAAGAAGAAATAGAGCAACTAATGCTTACCTATAATCCTCTCTTTACAGAAGACGCAATTCTTACGATTCTTGAAGAAGGAATTCAACAATCTGAAGACCCTATCAAATTTGGATTTCAAGTGGTTCTTTCCCAGGAACATATATATAGTGAAAAGCAACTAACTGAACAGTATAAAAAATTTCAGAATATTCAGCTTCTTCTTAAACGGCTACGAGATATTCCGTATATAAATTCCGTGCCTCCTACTCTTGAATATGTGGAAAATACTTTATATGAATTGGTCAATGAATATGAAAATCTCTGGCATGATCTAGCTTCTTTGGTTGTTACTAAATCTGCTAGTGTCAGCTCTCGAGATATTGTGATCGATCAGTTTGTTTATGCGTTGAACTCACTCGTCTCTTCAAGCCGTGAAAATGGCTATGTGCTTGATTCACGAAATCCAAAAGAATTGGTTGTGTTTATTGGCGATTTGTATGCGCTAGAAGATGGTGAAACTGGATTTATTTTTAGAAAAGACGATGAAATTATTGCTACGGTTCAATTTTATAAACGTGGTGAAAAATTTTATGCTAGGGTAGTTGAAATGGCTAATTCTGAAAATGCAATACAACCTTTCGATAAAATTCTGGTAGAGAAAAAATAGGAGAATGGTATGAAAAAATACCTAAGTATAGTAAGTATGTGTTTTGTAATGGCATTTGCTATTTCAGCTTTAGACCTTGGTGAACTTGGTTTTGACTTGCAAAATGAAAAGATAGAAAACGGGCAAAAAGTTTACGAAGGAATAGACCAATATGGAAATGCTCTAACTTTAATTGGAGCAGAAAACTTGAGCCCCGATATTAGAAAAGGCTTAACTATTATGCTCTCAATTCTTAATAGTTGGAAAAATCTCACCATCGGTAGTCAGCGGGTCGTCATAACAAAAGATGGGTTAGAGATGGTTCTCCTTCCAAAAGAATTTACGTATAAGGGTATTGAAATTAGTCAGTATATGCCGGCTGGAATGCAATTCTTCTATACAACTTACTTGGAATATGACTTTCGACTATATAAGGATAACGTTTTATTACGGATGAGTGGACAGATTTTCGAAGAAGAGCAGTTTTGCAAAAAACTGTTGCAAGCTCTCGAGAATCCAATAATATATCTTCAAACACATAATCCCGATTATATATTTGATCAACTATCTTTATTTGGAGAGGATTTTAAAACATTACAACAGAACTTTGCTCTTTTGCTCGAAGATCAAAACCTCCTAGAGCGACGTTATAATACAATAATTGAAGAAAACCAAATCTTACGAAGAGCCGTAATCGCCTTGTCTAATGGCAGCCTTTTTAAATTGATGCAGCCACTTGATTCAGATGTTCTGGAAGCAATTTTATCTGCAAAACAAGATGCTCCAGAAAAATCTGTAAAAGAATTAGTAAGTATATTAAAAAAGCAGGGAGTTATAGTGAATGAAAAGGCCGTTTCTATTGTTCTAGCGGTTTTTTTTAATGAGTTTGACTAAGAGAGATCTTCCACATCTAATACTTTTATAAAATATCGCCAGTTCTAATTTGAAGTACAACTAACTCTTATAGTATAACGACCTCAAGTTTTTTACATACCTGTCATTTCAGCAATATATTTAAGTCCCTTTCAAATATGAATGGGCCACACCAAAAAAATATGAAATAAATATGAGTCATTTTGAATGAGTTTAAAAAAAGGAGTTTTTATGTCACAGAGTGAACTAAAAAATAATACAATAAAACCAGAAGTTAACCTGTCGTTGCCGCCATAGTCTTACAAGTAACTTGGGCATTACTTCAACCCCTTTTAGGGCGAAATAAAATTATGCCAAGATTAATTTTCGTTCTCGCATTTCTATCTCTTTACTATTTCAAAATCAATATCATGTTTGTCATGGGAATTTGTATTATCATAGCAGTCGTTATTAGTCTTGTAGAATTAAAAAAAGAAGTTCAAAAATGATCATCTTAATAGAACTTTTTATTAGTTTTTTTCAAATTGGTTTGTTCAGTATTGGAGGAGGCTATGCGGCCATACCTCTTATTCAGGCTCAAACAGTAGACCTTAAACACTGGCTCAGCCTCTCAGAATTTGCAGATTTAGTAACTATTGCAGAAATGACGCCGGGCCCCATTGCCATAAATGCCGCCACCTTTGTTGGAATGAAAGTTGCAGGAGTCCCAGGCGTTCTTTTCGCAACCCTTGGAAATATCCTCCCTCCCTTTATTATTATCATCATCCTTATTGCAACTCGCTGTCGGCTCTCTTTCTTTTAATTTGAAAACTCTCGACTTTTTCGCCCTCATCATCTTTTTTATTGCTTTTTTTATATTAAACAGCAAAAAACTTCGCATTAGTCCTATTTTGCTTTTAATAGCCGGTGCCCTTGCGGGTATCACTTTTAAATGGATTATAGATTTAGTAATTTAAACTGAGGCAGACTAATCAAAGCAGGGCGAAAGCCAAATGTTCGGAGCCTTCAGGACGGAATACCGTCCTGCCTCAAGGGAAAGATAAATGACTTGAGAGGGATTTTTATTGTTTATGAAAACATGTTTCTTTCATGTTCCCTATGTTTCTAGAATCTCCTTGCCAGATACCAAATAGTAGCACATAATTAGTATGGTTTTTTTTGAAGGGTTTTCTCTGTTTTGATCATTTTTTCAGAGGAGAGAATAAGATATGGTGCATAAGACTAAAGAATTACTTAAAACATTCAATAGTGAGCAAAAAATAATAGAATATACAAGGAAAGAGGAATCCAAATCCTTGTTTGAGTTATTTTTTGAAACTATTCCCGATGCGACAATGGTTATCTCCCATAACGAATTTGAACTATTTAATTGCAATCATGAATTTGAATTACTTACAGGTTATTCTAAAACAGAGTTACTAGGTACTCCTCTCAAGGAAATTTCCTTATTCAAGATCAACAATTTAGAAAAATACTTTTCAGAGGTCTTGAAAGGGTCTCAAAAACCTCAAAGCGTATCTTTGGAGTTACAATTACTAGATGGCTCTAAATATTATGGATTGATTTCATCGGCTATAATTTTGATCGATAATACAAAATATATTTTAAGCATTATAAAAAACAATACCGAGCAAAAAGTTTTAGAAAATAAACTGCGACACAGCGAAGAAATGCATCGGTTGCTTGCAGACAATGCAAGCGATGTTATTTGGATCATGGACCTAACGGGTGCCTTTTCCTATATTAGTCCCTCTGTTGAAAAACTTCGAGGTTTTACAGTCGAAGAAATTATGAACCAAACACAAGAAGAATTATTGTGTCCATCGTCTCGTATTTATTTGGAGAAAGGGCTGGAAGCTTCAATTTATGCAGTGCAAAATAATCTCCCTTTTATAAAATTCAGAGGAGACATGGAACAACCATGTAAAGATGGCTCAACAGTGTGGACTGATCTATCGGTTTCGGGAATATTCGATAAAAATCATCAATTTAAAGGTTTGTTAGGTGTTTCAAGGGATATTTCTGAGCGTAGAGCTATGGAAAATGAAATTAGGCGATTAACAGAGATAGATAGTTTAACGCAACTGTATAATCGATTCAAATCCGACACTGTTTTGAAAGCGGAGATCGAGAGGACCCAAAGAAGCTCTTCAATATTTTCAATTATTATGCTCGATATAGATAATTTTAAAAAAGTAAATGATGCCTACGGTCATACTGCAGGCGATGAAGTGCTTAAAGGGATTGCTCGAATTATTCGATCCAATATTCGAAAAATTGATACTGCGGCCCGTTGGGGTGGCGAAGAAATTTTGATTATTATACCAGAAACAGATATTCTTGGAGCGCAAAATCTTTCAGAAAAACTACTCCTTAAAATTAGTGAGCATTCTTTTCCTGACATTGGTCATATCACTGCCAGCTTTGGGGCTGCCGAATATGAAAATGGCATTACTGAAGCTGTATTAGTATCACGAGCAGATAAAGCAATGTATGAAGCTAAAGACGCAGGCAAAAACTGTGTGCGTGTATATCAGGATAAAGAAAATATGAGTTAAGAGATGTTAAAATAGTTCCTGTTCCAAAAGATGAAGCTTTAAGCCCGGCGACGAAGTTTTTTGATCATTGGTGGAGCCGGCGGCGTTGGCTCAATTACCATTCA
>DATFIA010000236.1:0-2088 GCA_035270545.1 Treponemataceae bacterium | reverse complement strand
TGATGCGAGAGGTCGTAACGGGAAGGGTGTGTTGCGCCACCCTCGGGGTCTTTTTCTATAAATGGTAAGTTTAATGGAAGCATGCGATCCATGAGGGCTTTAAGTTTTGAGGGCATGGAAAAATAGTAAAGCGGGAAGCTCCATATAACGAGGTCGGCTTTAATTATAAGAGAAAGAATTTCTTTCATATCATCTTTAATTACACAGGTGCCGGGGGTATCTTTCCAGCAGGCGAAACAGCCAAGGCAATGCCCAATTTTTTTGGCGCTTACCTCTACTCGGTGTATTTCGTGCTTAGTCTGCGACTCAAGACCTTCAAGAAAGGCATTCGTTATTTTTAAGGTATTGCTTTGTGCGCCCCGTGGACTTCCGTTCAAGACGAGTATATTCATAGCTATGAAGTATATCACAGGAAAAAGGGAATGCAAGAAAAAGAGACCTGCAAAGGTGATTAGTTTTTACTTAAATAGCGCACTTACGTATCCTACTACTCGAGTTGTGTCGCCGCTTATGTCGGCACTTGTACGGTAGTCGAGAATCTCTGCTTTGAGCTTGAGTGTATGTGCACTTTCAATCATAGCTTCAATTCCAGTGAGACCGCAGGCTTCGCAGCCCTCGTTCAGGATTGAGGCATTGAGTGTTTCTATTGCATGGATACATTTTGCATCAAGTATGTTTGCTTCTTCTTGGGTGTAAAAATGGCTTAGGTCTGAGCTGATGATTATTCCTGTGTTGGGTACGGAAAGAGCATATTTTATAATTTTTTGAATTTCTATGCTCTTTATTTGACCATAAATAATTTCAACAATAGGGACAGATGGAAAATAATATTTGATAAAGGGAAATTGAACTTCTGTTGAGTGCTCCGTATGGGGTATTTTTTGACTCAGCGAAAAAACTGTTTTGAGGTTATTGAATAATATTTGTGACAAAGGAATGTCCCCTAAGGGTGTTTCGTAAAGAGCGTCTTCGCAAAGACTCATGCCATAAAAGGGAACTCTATGTGAGGGTCCTATTACAAGTAAATTAGAAAAAGGTTGCTTAGAAAATTCTCGGTAGGCAGCATTGGCGGTAAAGCCGGAATACATATAGCCAGCATGAGGCACAATAATAGCTTTTAGGTTATCACTTGGCTGCCAACTTGGTATTTTTTGCGAGAGTGCTTTAAAGCGAGTATTGCAGTCTTCAAAGAACTGTTTAATTTCATTAGCGTGTTCTGGGTAAAAAGAGCCAGCAAAGCACATTTTCTTTTTCAAACTTTATTTCTCCTAAAAAAGAGCGGTTCTTTATGAAGCACTAAAAATATTTCCAAGATAGACATGTTCTATTCCAAAGCCTTGTGCTATTTTTTTTGCTTTTTGTAATGAGGCGAGTTTTGTTGGCTCTGTGTCGAGCATTTTGTAATCTGGGTGGAAGGCACTTATATGCCAAGGTATATCTTTACCAAGTTCTAATGATATAAAACGAGCCATGCTCTCAATTTCTTCATCGCTATCGTTATTATCTGGAACTAAAAGAGTGGTAATTTCAAGATGTATTGGGCTTTTTGCAAGAAAGCGAAGAGTGTCTAAAACACCCTCTAAGCTTCCTTTGAGCACTTTTTTGTAGTACTCGCTCGAGAAGCTTTTGAGGTCAATATTAGCCGCATCTACCCATTGAACCGTATCTTGTAAAACTTCGGGAGATTCAAAACCGTTAGAAACAAAGATGTTTTTTAAGCCTTTTTCTTTTGCAAGCAATCCGATGTCGCGTGCATACGGATACCAGATTGTTGGTTCGTTGTAGGTATAACTGATGCTCTGAGTCTTATGACTAAGTGCGAGTTTAACAATATCTTCGGGGCTGTATACTATGGCTTCATCTATGTTACTTGTTTGACTTATTGAGTGATTTTGGCAAAAGGGACACTTAAAATTACAGCCCACGGTGCCCAGTGAAAATGTGTTTGTTTTTGGCAGAAAGTGATAGAGAGGTTTTTTTTCTATCGGGTCAATTTGTACAGAGACGGGATGGCTATGAGTTTTATTAACGAGGCTTCCTTTTTCATTGTAATTTACACCGCAAATTCCATGGTTTCCCTCTCTAAGA
>DATFIA010000235.1:0-7399 GCA_035270545.1 Treponemataceae bacterium | reverse complement strand
CACGAGCAAGATAATCGGGAATAAGCACTCCCGTACCACAGGCTACGTCGAGGACAACGGAGCCAGATTCAATACCGGCATAATCCAAAATGGTAGCAATTTTTTTGTCGCTACGGATCATGTCGGCGTCCCAAGTTGGAGCATACTTATTGAAAAACTCAATAATATCGGACTTGCCTACGACAAGGTTTCCCGCAATAGTAGGCGTTGTCTTTTGCATATTAGCCTCTTCGTGCTGGATATCGGGTGGGCACAAGATGAGCTTGCATGAGTGCAAAAACAATGCTTGGTATTAATGCAAGGTGAATAATGATTCCAGGAAGAGAGGTTACGAATGAGCCTGCAACCCATGCAGCCATAGTAAATTTTCCGGGTGCGAAAATAAAAGCCTTGGCAAGACCTGCAACAATACGACCTGCAATCATTGCTGTTATGAGACTAATGTATAAATCTGCATACACTTTTTTTGTTCTAACAAGATTCATCATAAGACCTGCAATGAGTCCGTAAACACCAATTTCAATCATCATAACGGGGAGATACGCCATAGGTGGCATACCAGTCATAAGAGTTGAAAGCAAAGGACCAACTATTCCGCAGAGAAGACCGAAGGGCCATCCGCATACAAGGCCACAAACAAGGGCAGGAATATGCATTGGGCAATAGATGCTACCCGCATTTGGAATAGCATGAAAAGCCATTGGAAGAACCACACTGAGCGCAATGCACGCAGCAGTTACGATCGATTTTTTCACATTTGTCATTTATTTCTCCTAATTATATAAAGCCTGAATCAATTATATTAATACGTGGATCTAATCTATTTTCCTTACATACAGATTTGTAAAACACATATGCTTAAACATAAAATTATAGCAGTAATATCATGAAAAGAAAAGTTACTCTTGCGTCTACGAGTGCGATATTTTGCTCCCCGGTATCCGCGAGATTCCATAGCAAGAGCAAGATCGTCAGCGCGAGAAAAAGCCGCTAAAAAAACGGGAATAACTAAGGGCATAATGGTTGCAGCCTTATCTGAAAGACGGCGACTTTCGAACTTCGCTCCACGTGCAGTTTGCGCCATCCTAATTGTTTCTGTTTCTTCTTGAAGCACCAAAACAAATTGAATTGCAACGCTCAGAATCATGGCAATTTCTTCCGTAGGGATTCTCACAATCGACAAGGGTTTGAGAAGACTTTCTAAAGCTGAGGTCATTTGAATGGGTGACGTTGTTGCCATAAGAGCGGCTGCAAGAATTGAAAGAAGGATCATTCGAAAAACAACACTAAATCCTTGTAGAGAGCCTGCTAAAGAAGGCTTAAATAACCACCAACTCACCCAAGCAGTATCTGGACTGTAAAAAAGAAAATTCATTAAAAAAACTACAACAATAAACCATTTTAGAGCAAGAATTGGCTTAATAATGTCTTTTAATCCGAGCCCTGCTATTGAGAGAATTGCGGAAACTCCTAATGAGAGAGCTATATATCCCCAAACTGAATGAGCTAAAATGATAGCTGCCAAAAGAATAAAAAAGGATAATAACTTTGCGCGGGGATCTAGCCTATGCAAGAGAGACTTTCCGGGGAAATAACGACCAACAGGTGTGCCTCTCATGATTTAACAGCCTTAGAGAAGGAATTCTTTAAAGAATCGAGAAGTTCTTTGTATCGAATAAGACCTAAAGGAAGTTTGATACCACGAGAGCGCAGCATGCGAGCAATAGCCATAACTTGAGGAAGGCCGACATACGAGTCGCTCTTTTTTTCAATCTCGTAAAAAACATCTCTAACTGGGCCGTCTGCTACAATGCTTCCATTATCTAAAATTATGAGACGAGAACAATATTCAGCAATTGCATCTGCATTATGAGAAACCATAACTATGGTTGTTCCCTCATTGTTTAGTTTTGAAATTAAGGCTAAAAGATCTTCCCTACCCTGAGGATCAAGGCCAACAATAGGTTCATCGAGAATGAGAAAGCGTGGGCGAACAGCGAGAATTCCGGCAATTGCTACGCGGCGTTTTTCTCCACCAGAAAGGCCTAGGGGTGAAAGACCTGCCATCTTTTCGTATGAAATCCCGACAAGCTCAAGCGATTCGCGAACACGATTTTTAACTTCTTGTCGAGATAAACCTGAATGTTTAAGACCGAAGGCAACGTCACGGTCAACGGTTGTTTCGAATAATTGACATTCTGGAAATTGAAAAACGACACCGACTGAGCTGCGAAGATCTTCTTTACGAAAACCGGGAGCATTAATATCTTTACTATCGAGCATCACAGAACCTGACTGAGGTTCAAGCAAGCCAGCGAGTATTTGAATTAGGGTAGATTTTCCGCAACCGGTTGAACCCATTATTCCTACAAATTCACCGTCCTCAATTTTCACCGTAATATCGTGTAAGGCAACTGCTTCGAAGGGGGTGCCTTTTAAATAGGTGTAATTCACATAACTTAATTCAAGAGGCATAATTCTTCCACCAAAGATTCATGTGTGAGCGGACATTTTCTAAGAGCAATTCCCCCGGCCTTTAAATCGTTAAAAAGCCGAACTGATAAGGGCGGAATAAGGCCTGTTTGAAGAAGTAATTCGGTATTAGAAAAAATTTCCTCTGGACTTCCTTCTGCAATTAATCGGCCAGAGTTCAGCAGTAAAATACGATCTGCCATGACGGCTTCTTCGACACAATGAGTAACCATAATAATTGTGTGCCCACGTTTTTTATGTAGATCTTTAATGAGAGTCAAAATATCTCGGCGTCCCTCGGGATCTAACATAGCAGTTGCTTCGTCAAAAATAATAATATCTGGCTCCATTGCTAGTACGCCTGCAAGAGCAATTCGCTGTTTTTGACCACCTGAAAGTAAATGAGGAGATTTTAGTTCAAAACCTTCCATACCAACTTGGGCGAGCGCCTCTGTTACTTTTTTTGAAATTTCTTCTTCGGGTGTTTCAAAATTCTCAAGCCCAAAGGCAATATCTTCTTCGATTATTGACGAGACAAATTGATTTTCTGGGTTTTGAAACACGAGACCTATTTTCCGGCGAATTTCTCTAAGATTCGATTTATCGCCTACGTCAAAACCAGCAACATGCAGAGAACCACTTTGGATTTCGATTAATCCGTTTAAATGGCGAATTAATGTTGATTTACCACAGCCATTGTGGCCAAGAATTGAAACCAACTCACCGTTTCGAATGGATATGCTTATGTTATCTAATGTTAGTTTATGACCTTCATCAAAGCCGTAATCGTGACTAATATTTTTTCCAACTATCGCATCCACAAATTCCGCCTAGATGAATTTTATACTTAATTTTACACGTTTTATAGAGACGATACAACCGCAGGTGATATAACAGAAAAGGAAAAGAAGGGGTGGAGAGAACTAGAAAAGATAGAGGCTAATGCCTATTTGAACAGACCTCTTAAAGACTGTTCAGCTTTAAGGGGTCAGATCATACCGGTTTCTTAATCGATCATGGCTTGGTTGAATATTTTTCTTTTAAGGTGAGCTTGTTCGCTTTTCCAACAGAGGTTTTGTCCAACTCTTCTATGAAAATAACCTTAAGAAGGATTCCTTCACGAGGAAGAAGTCCACGGTCAATATAACTTTTTACATGTTCAACGATGCGATGAGCGGAGATGTCTTCACCTTTTTTAAGCACAACACAGGCAAGTGGAATTTCTCCCCATTTTTCGTCGTAACTACCAATTACAGCTGTTTCTGCAACCGAGGGATGACTCGCCACAATGTCCTCTATTTCGAGGGAAGAAAGCCATTCTCCCCCGACCTTTATTATATCTTTGAGGCGATCTGTAATTCGTAAAGAACCGGTTGAGTCGACAGTAGCGACGTCTTGACTATGGAGCCAACCGCCAGCCCAAAGCTTCTCAGAATTGGTAGAATCTTTATAATACCCTTGGGTGAGCCAGGGTGCACGTAAGGTAATCTCGCCACCAGTTTTATCGTCCTTGGCTACTTCTTTACCAGTAGAATCGATGACTCGAGCATATACGAGACCTGCTGGGCTTCCCGTTCGTACTCGGCGGGCAATCTGTTCGTCGCGACCAAGCTTTGTTTCCTCAGTTGAAATACGTGTAATCGAAATAACTGGAGCTGTTTCGCTCATTCCGTAACCCGCAAATATGTCGATTCCTCTATCCATTGCAAGGCTTGCAAGAGCTTTTGGCAATGCAGCTCCTCCAATAATAACCTTCCAACCTTCAAAATGAGTGGTTTGGCCGCTGGGGTCTTTAAGAAGCATAGCAAGAATAGTGGGAACACAATGAGAAAAAGTTACTTTTTCGCTTTCAATGAGAGAATTGAGAAGTGCTGGCACATATTTGCCAGGATATACCTGCTTCACCCCAAGAAATGTTGCAATAAAAGGGATTCCCCATGCGTGTACATGAAACATAGGTGTTATTGGCATGTAAACATCTTCTGAATGAAAATTGGGTCCACCATGAATAGAAGAAAGACTTGCAGCGTTCGTTACTGCATGAAGTGTTATTTGGCGGTGAGAAAAATACACAGCCTTTGGAAGGCCAGTCGTTCCTGTTGTGTAAAAAGTAGTGGCTCGAGTATTTTCATCGAACTCTGGAAATTCCTCTAAAGGTTCAACGGTTGCAAGAAGACCTTCATAGTCACCCGCAAAAGTGAAACTACTTGTTACAGGTGAGTCGTCTTCTCGAAGCAAGACAAAGGATTTAACTGTCTCAAGCCGACCCTTTACCGATTCGAGAATAGGTAAGAAATCTGCATGTACTAAAATAACTGTGTCTTCGGCATGGCTAATGGTATAAATAATCTGCTCAGGTGAGAGGCGCACATTAATTGTATGAAGCACAGCTCCAATCATTGGAATTGCGAAATAACATTCAAGGTAACGATTAGAATCCCAGTCCATTACGGCAACTGTGTCGCCTTTTTTTACACCAAGCTTTATTAATGCTGCTGCAAGGCGCGCAATTCGCTCATGAAGCTGGCTATACGTGTACCGAGTCTCACCCTTATACACAATTTCTTGGTCTGGATTATACGCAATTGGCGCCTTGAGTAAATGTTTAATTAATAACGGAAATTCGTAAGCCGAGGGTGTTTTGTCTTGAGTAATATTCATAAAATATCTCCTATATAGCACGACATTGTGACAGAATACGGGATATTGTCAAGAGTTTTCTATTCCTTCATTCCTGGAGGTAAGAGAATGAAGAAAAGTGGACACACAACGTTACAGGATTTTGCACGTATGCGAGTTACACTAAACATAATTAAAAGAAGGGGTAGACCGAGACCCGGACGGCAACGCCGGACTGGCTCGGGCTCAGGGGAAGGCTTTCCCCTCCATATATTTTATATTACGAGCAGGCGAGTATTGCTTTTTTAGCAGCGTCTCTCAGCATTGCTAAAGACTCTTCGTTCGGCTCGTTTTGTGCAATAATACCTTCGCAAAGCAAATTTGCCCCAGCAGCAGTCATTCTACCTTGCCAATTTCGCATCCACTCGCCATCTCCCCAATCATAAGACCCAAAAAGAATGAGGTTTTTACCAGTTAATCCTGCTTTCTCAAGATCATTGAGAAAAGGATCCATCTCGTCAAACTCTATTACTTCTGCATCCATCGCAGGACATCCAAGGGCGAGAATATCTGCCTTCAAAGCTTCATCTATATTTGCATTTTTTACTTCTTGGACACTAACTTCAGCTCCTGCATCTCGTGCAGCAAGAACCAATTCAGTGGCCATTTTTTCTGTATTACCTGTGGCACTCCAATATGCTACATATATTTTCATATTAACCCTCACAGTGTTAGTTATAGTTAACACTTGCTAATAAGTCAAGAAAGGTTAAGATGTTTTACAAATAAACTACCTCATGAATGCTTAAACTTATAAATCATTTCATTTGTCAGACTTGTATCATTGTATTCTATTTGAATTTCTTCCTTGGCAAACCATTTTGCTTCTGAGAGTTCTTCTGTATCTAATGTTACTGTTGCCTCTCCATCTAATTCCGCAAAAAAACCCATAATTAAGCTTGAGGAATAACCCCAAGGTTGACTTTTGTAGTAGGTAATATTTTTGACCTTAAGCCCAACTTCTTCCATAACCTCTCGCGCCAAAGCTTCTTCTGCAGTCTCTCCAATTTCAATAAAACCTGCTACTAAAGCATAATTGGTAAACGGCCGCCCTGCATATTTTGTCAGTAATAAGGTATTGTCATTTGTAATAGCTACAATAATAACGGGAGCTATTTTTGGATACACAATGTTATTACATGAAGGACAAAAGAGCATTCTTTCTTTTGTTCCATGAATCAGCTTTTGTGCACATCTTCCACAAAATTTATTAGCCTTATACCAGCAATTTAAGTGGTAGGCAACAACACCAGAGAACCCATTCGTTTTGGGCAAGGCGCTTCTAAAAACAGCATTGTCTTCAAAAGAAAATCCCTCTATTTGTATTTGCTGCTCAGTATGTGCAATAAAAAAAGTAGTTCCGTCTATTGCAAAAAGATAGGTATATTCAGCTTCAATATTTTTGAAGTCATTAAAAGTTGGATACCTTATTTCATGTTCGCTATGTTGAGTCAATATGTTTTGCTCATCGAAATAAAAGATAATGCTGTTTAGATTTGGCTTTTCGTTTCTATATTCATTTTTAAATTTGTGAGGAAATATCTCGTGAATCATTTTTGGCTTCCTTAATTACATAATCTCTTGAGGCAGTTTTAATAAACAATTATGACCATACACTGTTAAAATGCTCAATAATCTTGCTTCGTCAAGCGTAAAAGAAATTCTACCGGTTACAGATTATTGGGTACTATTCCTTTTAAAGTTAATATCCGGCAGTTCCACAAAAGAAAAACCGTCCGTCTCCTAAATTATTTATTCCATACGAAATAGTAAAATAGGCAAAAATTGGATTTTGAAATAAGATTCTAAAGCCAACACCAAACGCATCCAAGAACTCAAAATCGCGTCCAACATCCATATTGGTGGCAAGATCTGTAAATGCAAAAACGTGCGTATTTACATCGAACAGAGGAGGAATTCGATACGAAAAAAAATTGTACCGAAATTCAGCCGATGCAAAACCAAAGTTGGAGAACTCGAGTTCCTCGCGAAGGTAACCGGAGCGAACAGCTCTGTCCTCTGTGTAATAGAGATCGAAACTAATGGGTGCAGATAATACAAAAGGAGAAGCTCCAAGACTTCCCTTCGCTGCAAACATAATATCTTCGGTAATTCCTATACGGAAATATCCTGTGGCTTGTGTTTTTATAACGTTGATAACTGGGTACCAAAAACCTCTTGCAGAAAAACCATACTCACTGTCGCTTCCTAATGGAAGATACATTTTTTTGTTAAAAAATGGTTGAAG
>DATFIA010000234.1:0-3780 GCA_035270545.1 Treponemataceae bacterium | reverse complement strand
TATCTACTCTGTGGTATTTTTTCATTGTTGTTTCTCTATTCTGTACCATTATCAATTTAGTTCACTGGTTTGTCAAATATTTAGCAGGTAAAAATCTCTAATTTCGTTAATGAGTATATTTTGCCCATTGAATGGGTAATTTTTTCCCAAAAAACTAATTTATAATGGAAGAGTTGATTAAAACACCTAAAATACAGCGGTTTAAAGTTGGCACGATTATTGCTAGTAATAGTTGTATGCACAATACGTGCAAAGGAGTTTTTATGAAGAAGATTTTAGTGGGTTTAGTTTTAAGCGTTGCTCTCGTGGGAGCCGTATTTGCATCCGGTGCGCAAGATTCGGTAAAAGTAGAGGGTAAACTATTAATAACTAATGGTGTTCCGACCATAACCGAAAAAGGAAAGACTTGGATTATTCCTTCAGGTCCTTTTTATCGAATTGCATGGGAGCAAGGAATTAAAGCTGGAGATACAGTAAAAATTGAAGGAACTGATAGGGGAACGAGGGAAGATTGTGAAGTAGAAGGTGCCTCTCTTTTGCAGCCTGCAAAAGTTTGGGTTAACGGAAAGGAACTGGATTTAACAGCGACAAACGGACGTGGCCGCGGATCTATGAATGGTATGGGCAGTGGCTCACGAAATCGTTCTGATAAACGATCTATGGGAAATGGTTTTCGCAATCGCCAATAGTTCGTTGCACCCCGCAATAATGCGGGGTACAATTCTAATATGAAGCAGGGTTTTTTTTCTCATATTATAATACCTATTCTCGCTACAACCGCTGCGTTACTAGTAGCGGTTTTCGCATTTTTACTTGTGGGCCAAGAAAAAAAATTTCGAAGCTCTCTTTTAGAATTTAAGACATTTCAAATTTTAACAGATATTTTAGATGTATATAATACAGAGGGGTCTTTTGATTCTACAGTGTGGCCAGAAGTCGTTGGGTTTGCGCTGTACTCATCTTCTGGACAAGCGCTGTATCGTTTTGGATCAGCGCCTTTAGCGTTAAAAGACGCACGGTATTTTATGCAACATGGATTTTTTAAGCATGAAAAAAAAACTCTCATTATGGTTCGACCCGTAGGTGCTTTCCATTTGACACAGATGGAAGGAATGCCAGGACAAAGACGTGGAATGACTTCCCGTGTGAACCGTTTTGCATTCATAGCTATAGATATCTATGCGTTAAATAGTGAGACTAATACGATATATATCGTGTTATACATTCTTTTTTGCGTTTTTTTAGTGGTGCTCGGAATAGTTTTTTTTCTCTCACGAAGAGTTTCACGGTATAGGTTGCAAGTAGAAGAATCGGCACATCTTGTTCAACTTGGAGAAGCTGCAAGAACCCTTGTTCATGAAATAAAAAATCCCCTTGGTGTAATTCGAGTGCAATGTGCTACGTTAAAAAAGACGGTCCCTCAAGAACGCATTCCAAATATTGCAGTTATAGAAGAAGAAACAATACGACTTTCAAATTTAGCAGATAGGGTGAGAGTTTTTTTGCAGTCTTCTGAAGGCTCTCCTGCAAAGTTTCCCTGTGGATATTTTTTGGATAAATGCAATGAACGCTATGGAAAAGAGCTCGTAATTCGTAAAGGTGAAGGCTCCCATAGGATTGTTAACATTGATTCTGAGCGTATGCTTCAGATTTTAGATAATTTAATTAAAAATGCTCAAGAATCTTCCGATCAACAGCTCGATTCATCTCTTCCAATTCTTTCTGTTACGGCTTCGCGCAGCAGAGCCTTGTTTCAAGTAACAGATTTTGGAACTGGAGTTCCAGAAAAAAATGCATCTCGCCTTTTTGATCTTTTTTATACAACTAAAGCACAAGGTTCAGGTATTGGCCTTGCTCTTTCTCAGCGCTTTGCGCAACAAGCGGGAGGGCAGATTTTTTATGAAAAAGGCTCTGAGAGAGGAAGTGTTTTCACCGTTAGTCTGCCTATAGTAGAAGAAGGAAAATCGACTTGATAAAAGAAAAAAAATCTGTATTGATAATTGATGATGAACAAAACCTGAGATCTTCTTTAGCTGAGTTTTTGGAACTCGAGGGTTTTAAATGTATTGGAGCTGAAGACGGCAGTAAAGGTCTTTCCCTTTTAGAAAAAGAAGTATTTGACGCTATTTTGCTCGATCTTCGAATGCCGAGAATAAGTGGTCTTGAGGTCTTGCAAACTATACGCGAGAGAGGCCTAGATATTGTTGTTATTATGATGAGTGCACACGGTGAGATTGATGATGCCGTATCTGCAATGAAATTAGGTGCAGATGATTATTTGGTAAAACCCTTTGATCCCTCTGAGCTTGTTCTTCGCCTCTCTCGTGCGGTGAACTCTCATCGTTTGCAGACTCTTTCAAAAGTACATAAACGCCTTTCATCAGAAAATTCTGCACAGAATTTGTGGCTTGGAGATGACCCCTCTATGGCTGAGGTTGTGTCTTTGGTTCGTCGAGTAGCTCCGGTGCAAACGACTGTTTTGATAACCGGAGACAGTGGAACCGGGAAGGAAGTTGTTGCTCGAGCTATTCATTCTCTTAGTCCACGCTCCGAGGCTGCTTTTGTTCCGGTTAATGTTGCAGCAATTCCTGAAAGTTTGCAGGAAAGTGAATTATTCGGCTATGAAAAAGGTTCTTTTACTGGTGCAGATAACAGAAAACTTGGACTTTTCGAATTAGCTTCAGGGGGAACTCTTTTTCTCGACGAGTTAGGAGAAATGAGTCTTTCGTTACAGGTTAAATTGCTTCGAGTTTTACAAGAGCGAGTTGTTGTTCGTGTTGGCGGAATAAAAAGTATTCCCGTCGATGTTCGAATTATAGGAGCCACAAACAAAAACCTTGAAACTGCACTGGCAAATGGTTTATTTCGTGAGGATTTATATTTTCGACTTAATGTAATTCGAATTAAAATACCCGCACTTCGAGACCGTCCCTCCGATATACCGGTACTTGCTTCTCTTTTTTTAGCTAAAATATCTCGTGAAACAGGAAAACAGATATCTTCCTTTTCTGCCGAAGCGTTAGAAATGCTTTCTTCCTACCATTTCCCCGGTAATGTTCGGGAACTTCAAAATCTCGTTGAACGGGCGGTTATTCTTTGTGAAGGGAGTGTTTTACGACCAGAAGATTTTGGATTAGACCAGTTAGGGCCGAAACAAAAGAACGTAGGACTACGCTCTGGTAGTGTAAAAGAAGCAGAGCGAATTGCAATAATTGCAGCCCTAGAACTTACTAAAGGGCACCGAGAGAAAACAGCTGCCGAATTAGGAATAACACGACGAACTTTACTAAATAAGATGAAAGAACATAATTTACTATAAAAAATAAAAAAAGAGCTTTTATTTTTCGTACACATTACAATATAGTCATGGAAAATAATAAAATTTATGGAAACACGATCCCCGCTCATATCCTAAAAAAAGCTGAGCGTAGGTATAACCGGTATGCTCGAAAATATTCATTTGACCCAGATCAGAGTCCTAGCTTGGAGTGTAAAGAAGAGGGTCAAGGATTTATAGATTTTGATATTCAAACAGTAGTAGAGAAAGAGGTTCCTTCGGAAAAAGAAGTATCGCCTGCTCAATCCTGCTTTGACAAAGAGAAGGGCATTGTTCTTGGCACTATCAGAATGGGGTTTGGACATTGTCGAATGGCAATAGCCCTTGCTTCTGCCGCACATTCTTTGGGATACACACCATACTGGATGGATCTCATGTCTTTTTCAGATAGTGCCGCAAGTAAAACTATAAAACACCTAGAAGATCTCTATAATCTTGGCTCT
>DATFIA010000233.1:0-5963 GCA_035270545.1 Treponemataceae bacterium | reverse complement strand
GTATCCACATATTTCATAATATTAAAAGATTTTGGTAAAATTGAAATATCTCGAATAAATTCTTTTATGTCCTTAAAGCCTGAAAGAAAAACCCACACCAGAGGCAGTATTCCAACAACAATGATTATCAAACTCACAATGAGTATTAGGCGATAGGTTAAACGAACATGTGTTCGTTTGAGATCAAAATCACGAATAATTCCGGTACTAGCAGTTTTGTTCTTTATCATACCTTGCTCCTACATTTCTTTTTCTTTATTTATTTTGCTATACACCGTAGTCAACAAGATCAAAACTACAGAAATGATTACCGAAACAGCAGCTGCTTTTGAATAATCATATTTTTCGAAGGCATACTTGTAAACAAGTTGCATAATTGAAATAGACGCATTGTTCGGTCCACCGTTTGTCATAACCAAGGGTTCATACAAAATCTGAAAAACAGAAATTATTTGTAAAATTAGAAGCGTTCTAGCTAAGTTATAAATACACGGAACAGTTATAAATCTCACTCTTTTAAGTATTCCGGCCCCATCAATAATAGCGGCCTCATATAATTCAGGATCAATTCCCTGCAGAGCTGCAATATACAAAAGTGCAGTTGCTCCGGCGCCCTTCCATGTCATTGTTAAAATGATGAGAGGTTTAGTCCAAACTGGATTCGAAAGCCAAACCTGAGGAGGTATTTGGAAATAGTGAAGAATAATGTTAAGAATACCAGTTTCTCCTGGGCGAAAAATAAAGCCCCACATCATTATTGTTGCCATGCCAGGAATAATATTAGGAAGATAAATACTTATCTTATAAACTGATTTAAAAAGTCTCACTTCATTTATTAAAATTGCCATAATTATTGGGATACAAAAACCGATTAGCAAAGACCACAAAGTATAAGAAAACGTATTTCTACTTGCAGGCCAGAAATCCGGATGATTAAAAACATCTATATAATTTTTGAGCCCTACAAAGTGAATAAGATTCATTCCTTTTGTTTGGAACAAAGAAAGTCTTACACTTTCCAAAAGAGGTTCCCATACAAAAAATGCAAACAAAAAAATACTGGGCACAACCATCAGCCACCCGCTCATGTTTCTTTTGATAAACCCTTTAGATGTAAGCATGAACACCCCCCTGCTGAATGTGTACTTTCTTATCACGGCTCCCATTTAAAATTTATACGCTTTAGATGGGAACCGTAAAATTAATTCTTTACGTTTTTACTTATTAACCTGTGAGTCAAGTAAGGACTGAAAGTTCTTCTGCGCTTTATTCATCAGCGTAGAAACATCAGCATTTTTATCTGTGAGAACGGCTTGAAGAACCTTGGTTAGTTCAGAATAAAGATCTTGAGCAAGCATGGGTTCTTCTGTACGGAGATTTGTTTCCTTCGCAACCATCTTGTAATAGTCGTTATATAAACGCATATCAACGTTACGATACTGATCAATTGCATCTTGCTGTGCTTTCGCATAGGCGGCATCTGTCCAGGCTGGGAATGTTGGAAGAACGGGGATTCCTTCGTTTTGACGGTTTGCCGCATCTGCTTTCATTCCTGCAATAGATTTATCTGTTACCACAGGAGCTTTACCCATAACTTCAAGATATCTTAAAGCAGCAGTAACTTGTTCGGAAGTAGCATTTGAGGCAAAAACATACGGAGTTCCACCCATTAATGAATACTGACCTTTTGGTCCCGCTGGAACAGGAACGAGTGCCAAACTCTTTACATCAAGACCATTAACCTGAGTTGGTTGGTTTACAGCATCCTGAGCAGCTATATACATTGCAGCAGCACCAGTTCCTAATGCGCGGAAACCAGTACCCCAGTCTTCGTTTGTTGGATCAGCTGTTAAAACATCATACTTCCACTTGAGATCTTTTACGTATTGTACAGCTGCTTTTGCTTCGGCAGAATCAAGTTGTGCAATCCATTTTCCGTTTTTCTGAACTTCAAATTTTGCACCGAATCCCCACGCAATATTAGTGAAGTGCCAACCACCGGCATTGTCCTTTGCCAAAAGGCAAAGTCCTGCACTACCAGTTTTATCTTTAATTGTCTTAGCAGTAACAGCAAGTTCTTCCCAGGTTTTGGGATATAATGGAATACCATTTTTATCTACTAATCCAGCTTCTTTAAAAAGCTCAACATTCAACATCAAACCAAGAGCATAAGCGTCTCGAGGTACTCCATAAATTTTTCCATCTTTAGAAACTAAATTTTTTACAGACTCATTCATTTTGGAATCCCAACCCAGAGATTTCAATTCTTTGGAGATATCTTTTATGAAATCACCGGCAATAAGTTTTTGTGGTTCTGTAAACCACGTTTCAATAATAGTTGGAAGTTGTCCGGATTGAGCCAAAGAAACAAAGGTATCTACGGCATACTTATAGTTTGCAGGTTGAATAATAACATCGGGATACATAGAATTAAATTCTTTTACAAAACCTTCATGCATGGCGATATCACCTGCAAGAGTGTCTTCAGGCCAAATCCCCAGTTTTACCGCTGTTTTTCCGCTTTGAGCTTTTGATTCTTTTCCACCACCTGCAAAGGCGAGTGAAACCATTGCGATAACCATACACATAACAGCTACTGTCCGTTTCATACGAGCTCCTCCATTAAAAATTTATTTGATTGTTGAACCTTTCTTCTTATTTTCAACAATTTAGTTGAACGTTAAACCTTTACAAAAAAAATCCTTGCAATTACTTAATGTCAAGAAATATATTCCACGTTTATCAGTTCGGCCGAAACTAACAAACGCAAAATTATTTTAGCTACCCCTTTTGTGAGTCTTATTCACTATAGACTTCCACCTCAGCAATTTGACCTCCTTTCGCGCCATTATTACTATATATAACTAGTCGAATATGTCTAGCTTTAACATTCAAAGGAATATCTACACTATTTTCATTGGTTACCGGGTCAAAGAGATAGTCTGATGCAGGAATAATTGTCTTAAATTTTTCTGAATCATCACTCACTTGAACTTCTATATTTTGAATGCGTTTGTTCCATATTCTTTTGGGATTCAATTTTATGACCACCGTTTTAATAATTTGTGCAGACACAAGGTCAACAGAAATTGTATTTGGATACGTATTTGCACCTCCTTCCCAGTAGGTCAGAATATCACCGTCAACAGCTTTGTTTCCTGTGAACTCATAAATTCTGCTTGATGCGATCAGAGGCATTCCAAGAGCTATGTTTGTTTTCCCGCTTGAGTCAAATACTGAAAAAGAAGTCGTTTCTAAAGTTTGTAATGCTTCTCCAGATTTTCGAAGCAATGGTTTTACTGCAAACGTTTTTTTAACTCCTGCTGAATTGAGGAAAGCCTCAATATTAGTAATATTATTTTTCATAATTTCTGAATATACCAATCGAGCTGCATCTTTTTGAGAATTAGTTGATTCAGTAGAACGCAATACTTTATGTAATTCTATTGGAATTCGTAAATCTTCATATCCCCAGGGGAAATCATTGTTATATTTTTTTTGAACATCTTGTAGATATTCAAGTTCTCTGTATCCTCTTTCTATAGTCGGCTCAATACTGGTTCCTTCTCCGTAATCATTCCAAGTTCCAATTTGAATTACATCCGGAAAAGCCATAAGGGCGGCATCTAGAGTTAACTTAAAGGTCTCTCCTTCGGAATAATCTAAAAAACCATAACTTTTTCCACTTCCCGCCTCTTGATATATATCGTGAAAAGCTGGAAAAGCAGAAGCTACCAAATATTTCTTGCTGTATTGTTTATTATAAAAATCATTAAGATAGGTTACCAATCGGGGAATTCCGAGCTTGCCAGCGCTAGAGGCCCACATAGGAGGCCAGTTATATGAACCATCCGCCCAGCCTTCACTATGATTATCTAAACTTACAAACCACGGTTTTTCTTTTGTTTCTTCAAATAATAAATCCCATTGTTTTGCATCTTTATAGAATTGAGGGCCAAAACATAAAAGAACCGGACGTCCGTCAAATTTTAAATATGAATCTCGATTAAACCAGTTTTTATCCATCCATGCGAAAACTTTTTTCCCAGCAGCCAATGATTCTTCTTTTTGTATGTTTTTCGCTTCTATCATTTTACCAATACTTTGATCTTCATAACATATAGCAAATTTCATTTCTGCTTTTTCAAGTATTTCTATCATTGCTTTGGTTGATTCATGAATCATTTTGTAGTCTAAGGCATCTTCAATACCGTACCAGTCAAAAATGACTCCATCAATACCGCTCAGTTTCATTAAGGCAACTTGATATTCAAGAATAGAGGAATCTCGGCTATCATAGGGGCCTGTAAGAGGATACGTGTGGGAAGCTATTTTTGCACGACCGTCAGAATGTGTTTCAAAAGGATCAAAGACTCCTCCACCGAGATGCCAATGAAAACCATAACCCTCCTCTACCGGAGGGGATTGAAACCAGGGCATGTAGTGAACCATAACAAGGGGCTTTTTTTCAGTTCGAGCTTGCGGAGTTCTAACTTGTAATTGTTCTTTTGCTATAGTGAATTGAGTTGTATAATCTATAACAGTATTTTTGCTTGGCACGCTAGTAGACGTACAACCAAATAGTAAAAACGATGTAAGTAGTACAGAAAAAAAAACTGTTATTTGTGCTTTTTTCGTTGGTTTAATTTGCTCACTTATTTGCATAAGGTCGGTCATCTCGGTATTCCCTCTTCTGACGTTATTGGTAGGTTTAACGTAAAACCAGTTTAACGTTAAACCTACATGCAGTGTAATGCCGCTTTTTTATATCTGTCAACAAAAAAGTTATAAACTTAGAGTTATTTTTACAATTGTGCTACTGAGCCGCGCTCTACAAGAGAAATGGGCATAATAATATTCCGAGAATCTGGTTCTTTTCCCTCGAGAAAATCAACCATCATTCCAGCTGCAACAACACCTTTTTCTTCTGCATCCTGATGTATTGTAGTTAACGGGGGGTTCGTTATTTCACTCAAATACAAATCATCAAATCCAATTACTGACTTGTCCCCAGGAACCGAAAAACCCGCTTCTTGTATTCCTCGAACTATTCCTGCGGCTAAAATATCGGCTGTTGCAAAAATAGCGGTAATTTCTGATCGTTGTGCTAGTTCTCTTCCCAATTCTGAGGCTTTTTGAATTGCCATTTCTTTTTCATATACAAAAGACGAATTAAATGAAATCTTTGCGGCAAAAAGAGCATCTTTATAGCCTCTGTAGCGCTCATCAATAACACCCTTTTCTAACCGATGAGGAGATGCGAATGCAATATTACGATGCCCTTTGTCTATCAAGTATTGGGTTGCTAAATAGCCCCCCTTATAATCTTCTAACCCTACATTAAAAATTCTCTCATTTTTAATATAACTATCACAAAGGACAATAGGCTTTTCTGTTTTAAGTAATCTACCAAAAAAACTGTCTTCAAATAATCCTGTTAATATTAATCCGTCTAAATTCCAGTTACGAAATAAAGAAAAGAGTTCGTTTTCATTTTCTACAGTGCGAACCATCATATAATAACCTCTATCCCTAAGAGTACGTTCTATTCCACCAATAAAAGCCCCATGAAAAGGATCTTGTAAAAAACTACCAACTTGATTAGGTATTAAATGGTTAATTATGCCAATTATTTTTGATGATTTATTCACAAGCGCACGTGCAGACATATTTGGAGTGTAATTATAGGCTTCAATAATTTTGGTTATACGTTCAACGGTTTCTTGTGCAACATGGGACTTTTTGCCATGAATAACATTCGAAACGGTGGTTACACTTACATTTGCCTCGCGGGCAATATCTTTAATAGTCTGCATAAAAAGCCATCCTTTAGTTTTTCTTCGGCTTACTTACCGCCAGTAATTCGGCTACCCTGTGTTCAATTCCTTTTTCTGTATCTTTCAATAAAGCGATAGCAAGAGGTCTCCCAATCATAACCTCTACAGCACCTAAACTTTGAGCTA
>DATFIA010000232.1:0-2903 GCA_035270545.1 Treponemataceae bacterium | reverse complement strand
TACCGGCTCTCTCCCTTGTTTTTCCCATGCCCTATTAAATGTGTTGGACATGAATGATCGGGGCGATGAGGCAATTCTTATTTTAGAAGGGGAGAGAAGATTTCTCAACAAACAGTATTTAACATCTGTAGCATTCATTGTTTGAAATAAAACTTAATTAAGCAGAGGATCTTAATGTTTGTTTTTTTCCAAAAACTTCCGATAATTAATTCATGAACATCTCTACAATAAGCAATTTATTTAAAATCGTTGTAGCAAAACATCTTTCTGCAGTTGATTCAGAACCCTCAAGATCTCATGGTCACGAGATTGGCGGTTTGAGTACTCTTCATTCTTTTATAAAAAAAGATACTCGGGTTGAAACAGTTAGATATGTTTATGTAGGTAAAAGCGATATTGTTTCGGTTGACGGCTGGGCAACCTGGTATGATGCTCGTGCCAATGATTCTAAAAGAAGTCCTGAGTGGAGAATGTATTATCAAGATAATGAAGTTACTACATCAATGGTAGAAAATGATTTTCTTTTGATAGGGTTGCTCCATGATGAATCAATGATATTTCTAGTGGTTGATAAAGAATCAGAAAATGAACAGGCAATATGTACTCTTTTTGGTATTCAAGAAATACGCCCTAAAGGTTTTACGGTAATTGATACTAGTGAGCGAAAAACTGCAATTGGTATGTTAGAACGTAGTATTCTTGACTCAATTGGAATTGAATATGAATATACGGATGCAACATTTCTTGAAGATCTTTTAGATAAATTTGACGGCGTTTTTCCTTCAACTGAAAAATTTTCTGCATATGCACGTAAATCATTGAATTTTGATATTGAATTCAATGATGTAGATAAACTTCTTGTTCAATACATTGATCGGGAAGAATTGTTTTTTAGAACTTTAGAAAAATACCAAGTAGAAAATCGCCTTAAAAAAGGGTTTGAAGGTGTTGAGGATTTTATATCGTATTCATTATCTATTCAAAATAGACGTAAATCACGGGCTGGGCATGCTTTAGAAAATCATCTCGAATCAATTTTTTCTCATCTTGATGTAAAGTTTAACAAGGGAGTAAGAACTGAAGGTTATAGTAAACCAGACTTTCTCTTTCCAGGGAAAAAAAACTATGACGATCTTAGTTTTTCTGCTTCCGGTCTTATAATGCTTGCTGTAAAAACTACATGTAAGGATAGGTGGAGACAAATTCTGGCCGAAGCTTCTAGAATACCAGTTAAACATTTATTAACTCTTCAATCATCAATAAGCAACGAACAAACTTCTGAAATGAAACGTCAAAATGTTCAGCTTATTGTTCCAGCAAATCTCCATGTTTCTTACACAGATTTACAACGTCAGTGGTTGTGGACCTTACAAGATTTTATTACATTTGTTTTAGATAAACAAAAAAAATAATTTCTTTTTTTATCTCTTGCTAATGGGGAGGAAATATTGCATACTGCAATTATATTTCCCCTAAAAGAGGTACCTTATATGGCTGATATTTGTGAATTAGTTGTCCCTGAAGTTCTGGAATTACTTGAACATGCCGTACAACTATCTTCAGTTACCAATGTAGCCGAGGAACTAAAAGTTGCACCTAGTACTGTACACCGTTGGCTTAACAGGGAAACTACTCCAAAATCCTATATTGATGAAAGTCTTCGAGCGCTAATAAATAAAAACACTGTAACAAATAATTCGCAAAAAAAAACTTTTACTTTTATAGATCTATTTGCAGGCATCGGTGGCATTAGAAAAGGCTTTGAACAAGTCGGCGGTAAATGTGTATTTAGTAGTGAATGGGATTCCTATGCACAAAAAACCTATACCGCAAATTATCCTGCAACAGAAATAATTCATGGAGATATTACGACAATAAATGCTTCAGATGTTCCCGATCATGATGTACTTCTTGCAGGATTTCCGTGTCAACCATTTTCAATTGCAGGCGTTTCTAAAAAGAATTCATTGGGACAAGCAACTGGTTTTGCAGATGAAACTCAAGGAACCTTGTTTTTTGATGTAGTTAGAATTATTAAAGAAAAAAGACCAAAGATATTTGTTCTTGAAAATGTAAAAAACCTTAAATCGCACGACAAGGGCAATACGTTTAAAGTTATTACTCGTACTTTACAAAAAGAGCTCGGATACCATATCGATTACAAAGTAATTGACGGACAACATTGGGTTCCTCAGCATAGAGAACGAATTGTTATTGTTGGCTTCAGGGAACCAACCTTGTTTTCGCTAAATAATATTAAAATGCCGCCACGTGGGAAAAAAAAGATCAGAGATATTTTGCATAAAACGGATGGTACTGAACCATACCTCAAGCAGGATCAAGATCGCTTTTTCGATTTTGAAAACAATATTGTTCTAAAAAAATATACTTTGACTGATAAGCTTTGGGCATATCTTCAAGCATATGCTGCCAAACATAGATCTCTTGGTAATGGATTTGGATTTGGTATGGTAAAAGGTGATGATATTTCGCGAACTCTTTCTGCTCGGTATTACAAGGATGGTTCAGAAATACTCGTTTATCAGGGTGAAGGTATAAATCCCCGTCGCCTTACTCCACGAGAATGTGCACGGTTAATGGGGTATTCTGATTCCTATATTATTCCTGTTTCTGACACTCGCGCATATATGCAGTTTGGTAATTCAGTTGTAGTTCCTCTTTTTAAGGCTGTTGCAAAATCCTTGAAGCCGTATCTTTCTGAGCAGTTTCAGTAAAGTTACTAAAACAGCAACTCTCTAACTTGGTCAACAATTGGTAAATCTGCAGGGGCCCAGTCTACGCTTGAAAGTTCTTCTTTTGTGAGCCAACGAGAATCGAGGTGTTCAGATAGAGTCATGTTTCCTTCTAGAATAGTTCCTAAGTAGGCATGCATAGTGAGGAAA
>DATFIA010000231.1:0-17814 GCA_035270545.1 Treponemataceae bacterium | reverse complement strand
ACACTGTACTCGATGGAACTCTTGAGCTTGCTACTTTTGAAGTTTCTGCATTTAGAGCAACTAAGAAGTCCTTTAATCCTGAAAATCCTTCTAACCTTGGTAAGGCAGAATTTGCTTTTTCAGTATCTGCACCAGGAAAAGGTAGCCTTGAAATCGCAAATGAAAAAGGTACAATTATTAAGAATATAGATCTTCCTTCTTTCTCAACCTGGAATCAACATTTTTATTGGGAAGGAACTGATAATTTTGATAATAGTATTCCTGATGGATTGTATTTAGTAACTCTTATTACAAGTGATGAAAAAGCTCATACAGCTAAAGTTTACATAGATAGAAGTATCCATTACCCTCTTTCAGGATCTATGCATGGAACATCATCTACAGGACCAGTAGAATTATCTAATCTACTACCACAGGGGAGTTTTGCATTTAATTTTAACGTAGCGTTAACAAATGCTGGCCCAATACCTGGAATAACGCTTTCTCTGGGTTTACCTGCTCATATTGAAGCGGGTTTTCGTGTAGGCATGCTTACAAACTCGGAGCAGAAAAAAGAGGACTATATCTCTGTAAGCTTAAAAAAAAGTATCTCGATAGAACCCTTTTCTACAGCTCTCCTTGCACGATTTGCATACGGATCAGGAGAAAAACCTCAAGCAACATCAGGAGTTACAAATGGATTAGCTGTGGGTGTGGCAACAGGATTTTCAACTGCCACTTACGCTTTTCATGGTGAATTTGAACTGCTTAACGGTAACTCTAATGGACTTCCTTCTACAGAATCTTTTTTACTTGCAGGAGGGCTTATAGCGCGACTATTTTTTGGCCCTCTTTCGACATCACTTTGGACTCGTTATGAATCTGGTTATTTTAATTCTTTATTTTTTAATTCTGCAAATTTAATGCCAGGACTTTCATTACATGCTATAATTCCTCAAACAAATCTCACACTCAATATTGATCTCGGGTATGCAATTACTAGACAACAACAGTTATTTTTTTTATACACAGGTTTTGGAGTTCTATTTTGATTTCCAGGAGAAACACAGATGACTATACCAGGTTTAATTCTCGTTGCTGGTTACGCACTCAATATTGTTCTTGTTATGTTCATTCTCTTTTTTGAAGAAAACGATTCAGCTCATCGTTTTGCTTGGCTCTTGCTAGTCAGTTTTATTCCGGTCGCAGGAATTGTACTTTACGTACTTTTTTCTGGGACTTTTTTTACTCGCTCAAGACGAATGCTTAGAGCAACAAGACAAGCATATTCGTATTATGAGAAAATTTTACATGACCAACAAAAAAATCTTGACACCTTAATTCAAAATAATGCTAATTCAAACTTAGCAGAGTATGGATCCCTTATTCATATGAATCTTATATATGGTAAAAGTCCGGTTGTCATGCATAATACCGTAGATCTTTTTCGCAATGGGGAAGAAAAATTCCAAGCGCTTTTCAATGAACTTCGTAATGCTCAAGACACTATTCACCTTTCGTATTTTATTATTAAAAATGACAGTTCTGGAAAAGAACTCATGGATATTCTTTGTGAAAAATCTTCTGAAGGTATTACTGTCAGACTTCTTTACGATCATATTGGTTCTTTTTTTACTTCACATACTTATTTTGATCCACTAAAAAAAGCTGGAGGAATAGTTTCCAGATTCTTCCCTGTATCTTTGTTTAATCCTTTTTCCATAAACTACCGCAATCACCGCAAACTCGTAATAATTGATGGGCATATAGCGTATTTTGGAGGAATGAATATTGGTGATGAATATGCGAATAGAAACAATGCACGTCCTTATTATTGGAGAGACACACATGTGAGAGTAACTGGTTCAGTTGTACAACTTATTCAACAACAATTTTTAGTAGACTGGTACACAGCCAATTCGGATGATAGCGATATGAAAAATACGCTTTCCCCAAAACGTTTTTTCCCAACAGATACCATTGAACAAACAAACAGGTTTCACGGGTATAATAAAAGTTGGAGAATTGAAGACGTCCCTATGCAAATTGTTTCATCTGGACCAGATGATCTTAGAAACGACGAAATTCGAGATGCAATGATCCATATGATAACACGCGCAAAAAAATCAGTATGTATTGAATCTCCGTATTTCACACCAGATCAATCATTTTTTACAACCTTAAAACTTGCAGCAGTCTCGGGTGTAACTGTAGATATTATAATTCCAGGAGATTGGGATAAATGGTATGTGAGATTAGCCGCTATGCCTTTTATTCGTGAACTTCTCACTTATGGAGTTCGCTTTTGGAAATATAATGGATTTATACATTCCAAAATGCTTGTAATAGATGGAATTATTGCAACTATTGGTTCAACAAATATGGATACGAGAAGCTTCTCTTTACACTTTGAGTTAAACGCTTTTTTTTATGCTCAAAATTTTGGGGAAAAATGTATGGAAATGTTTGATGAAGATTTAAAAAACTCTCGTCAAATTACTAGTGCTGATTTTGCACATACACCTCTTCACCGCAAAGCACTGTGGAATTTTTTCAAGCTTTTTTCACCTCTGATGTAATCACTTGAAAAGACAACTAATTTCAGAGTAGACTTAAAAATATTATTTCTGGTAATTTTTATTTTACCACGAGGAGCTTTTAATGAAACTATCGGCATTACAAACTGCACGATACCTGTATGTACCAAAACTTCCAGCTGTGCTTACTTCAAAAATCAATTCTATTGTTATTGAGGAAGGGAAACCTACTGAATCAATAGCAAACAAAACTGAGCTTAAAGAATTATTTAAGCACACCTATGGAAAACCCATGGTTACCTTTGCAAAAGGTAAAAATAAAAATGCCGAAAAAGAACTTCGTATTGGAGTCATTCTTTCTGGTGGCCAAGCACCCGGAGGACACAATGTTATTGCGGGAATTTATGATGGTCTAAAAAAAGGTAATCCAACATCTAAGCTTTATGGTTTCCTTGGTGGACCAGCTGGACTTATTAATGGCGAGTCTATTTTATTCAAAGATAAATTTATGGATGAATACCGCAATACCGGAGGCTTTGATATTATTGGAAGCGGAAGAACAAAAATTGAAACAGCTGAACAAATTGCTTCTTCAATGGCAACTGCAAAAAAAATGAAATTAGACGCTATTGTTATTATTGGAGGTGATGATTCTAACACCAATGCAGCATTACTTGCCGAACATTTTGTTGCAAGTGGAATGTCCACTCAGGTTATTGGAGTACCCAAGACAATAGACGGAGATCTTAAAAACGATGTAATTGAAACATCCTTTGGTTTTGATACTGCCTGCAAAACGTACTCTGAACTTATTGGAAATATTGAAAGAGATGCCAACAGTGCAAAAAAATACTGGCACTTTATTAAATTGATGGGTCGCTCTGCTAGTCATATCGCATTGGAATGTGCACTCCAAACGCAACCAAATATCTGCCTTATTTCTGAAGAAGTAGAAGCAAAAAAAATGACTCTTCGCAAAATTACAGATGATATCTGTACCATAATTGCTAAACGTGCAGAAAACAAAGAAAACTTTGGAGTAATACTTATTCCCGAAGGTCTAGTAGAATTTATTCCAGAAATGAAAAGCCTCATTGCTGAGCTCAATGATCTAATGTCCGTTAAAGAAGCAGAATTCACTCCCCTTGCTAATTTTGCAGCTCAAGCTGCATGGCTTGAAACAAATCTTTCTAAAAATGCTGCAGCAACCTTTTCTGCCCTTCCAGCAAGCATAGCCGCACAATTTCTTATGGACAGAGATCCACATGGAAACGTACAAGTTTCACGAATTGAAACTGAAAAACTTCTTATCTCTTTAGTTGAAGAAAAGCTTAAGGATATGAAGAAAAAAGGAACATATAAAGGTTCTTTTAGTGCCTATAACCATTTCTTTGGCTATGAAGGAAGATGTGCATTCCCTTCAAACTTTGATGCAGATTACTGCTACTCCTTAGGGTTTACTGCTTTTATTCTTGTAGCAGCTGGTCTTACTGGATATCTTTCCTCTGTACGTAATTTGACAGCTCCTGCAAAAGAATGGGTTGCCGGTGGAGTACCTCTCACAATGATGATGAATATGGAACAACGACATGGTTCAAAAAAACCTGTTATTAAAAAAGCACTCGTTGACCTTGAAGGTAAACCATTTAAAGCTCTCGCTAAGAATCGCGATCTTTGGGCAATTAAAACAAGCTATATATACCCTGGTGCAATCCAATATTACGGACCAGATGAAGTATGCAACCAACCGACACAAACATTGATACTCGAAAGAGGAATGCCAAAGTCAGTTGCAAAGCCCGTAGCTAAAACAGCTGCTAAAGTGATAAAAGAAGCTAAGCCAGCTATGACTGCAAAACCTGCTGCAAAACCTGCTGCAAAACCTGCTGCTAAAAAAGCTAAGAAATAGACTGGACAGAGCTAAATAATCTGAATTGTAAGCCCCGTGCATTGAAAATTCATGCATGGGGTTTTTTTTAATTTGTTCTAAATTGCTTCTATGATTGCCCAAACTACGTTTTTTACCTATATTTAAACTTGAGGAGAAAATTTATGCGCTTATACAGCAGAAACCAAGTTTTAGCTATTGTTCTCGTCACATCGGCTATTGTGATTGGTGGAACCTTCACTGTTCAATCTTTCATTAACACTGAGGGAAAGAATAAAATCACATTTTCCACAAATGATGCAAAAAATATTCCTGAAGAATCTGGGTTTTCTTTGAACACGAATTCAGGGATGTCTGCCATACTAGCAGCAGATATTTCAGGCTATACTCAAGATGAATTACAAAATATTTCTGTCTACGAAAAAGTAAATGAGGCTGTTGTAAATATTACAACTGAAACTGTGGGTATAAACTGGTTTCTTGAACCTGTTCCTCAAGAAGGCGGTTCTGGCTCTGGTTCAATAATAGACACCAGAGGTTACGTGGTAACAAACACCCATGTTATAGCTGATGCTGTCAAAATTTTTATTTCGCTTGCCGACGGTAGCCAGTTTGAAGGCGCAGTAGTTGGAACCGATAAAGAAAATGATATTGCTGTTCTTCGCTTCGACCCCCCTAAAGACAGAGAACTGACAACAATTCCTTTTGGAACTTCGGTGAATCTAAAAGTTGGCCAAAAGGTTCTCGCTATAGGTAACCCTTTTGGTTTTCAGAGAACGCTAACAACAGGAATTGTATCTGCACTTGGTCGGCCAATTCGTACAGAATCGAATACTATTATTAAAGATATGATCCAAACAGATACGGCTATTAACCCTGGAAATTCAGGGGGGCCTCTTCTTGATACTCAAGGAAGAATGATAGGAATAAATACAATGATTTATTCCACATCCGGAAGTTCAGCTGGAATTGGCTTTTCTATTCCTGTAAATACTGCAAAACGAGTTGTATCTGAACTTATTCAATTTGGAAAAGTTCGCAGAGGTTCAATAGATGCAGAACTTGTACAACTAAATGCAAGCATAGCAAATTATGCAAAACTAACAACAAAAACAGGACTTTTAGTTTCAAAAATAGGTAAAGGTAGTAATGCAGAAAAAGCAGGCCTTAAAGGCGGTACAGATGCTGTGCGTTATGGCTCCGGTAGATCGAGTTCAATTATTTATCTTGGTGGGGATGTTATTACATCAATAGCTGGAACTAAGATAGAATCTTTAACGGATTATTATTCAGCTCTTGAATCTAAAAAGCCAGGAGAAACAGTTGAGATTAGTGTATTAAGAGGGAGACAACAAATTGCTCTAAAAATTACACTCGCAGAACGACCAAACTAAGGTTAAATGAACAAATTGATTTACTAAGGAATTTATATGAGACCTTTTACGCTTGTCTCTGATTATGAACCTGCAGGGGATCAGCCTGAAGCCATTAAGGCTCTTTCACAAGGCATAAAAGATGGTGATCGTTTTCAAACTCTTAAAGGTGTAACCGGCTCAGGTAAAACCTTCACCATGGCAAAAATAATTGAGTCTGTACAAAAACCTACGTTAGTTATGAGCCATAATAAAACGCTTGCAGCTCAGTTATATAGAGAGTTCAAAAGTTTTTTTCCTAACAACGCAGTTGAATATTTTGTTTCGTATTATGACTACTACCAACCAGAAGCTTATGTGCCCTCACGAGATCTCTACATAGAAAAAGATGCTTCTATAAATCAGGAAATTGACCGTCTTCGTCTTTCAGCGACATTCAGTCTTATGGAGCGAAGCGATGTAATTGTTGTTTCTACTGTTTCTTGTATTTATGGGTTAGGCCTCCCTGAATCTTGGCGAGATTTACGCATACGTGTTGAAATTGGTGAAACAATTAATCCAGATGAACTTAAAAAAAAGCTTGTTTCACTTCAATACGATAGAAATGATGCCGTACTCGAAAGAGGTAGATTTCGCTCTCGTGGTGATGTTCTAGAAATTTTTCCCGCCTACCTTGAAGAGGCTTATCGAATAGAATTTGACTGGGACCATATTACGCGCATTCGTAAATTTCATCCTGTTTCTGGAGAAACAATTTTAGAGCTCGATGAACTTTCTATTTACCCAGCAAAACATTTTGTAATGAAAGAAGATGCAATACCCAATGCATTAAAAAATATTAAAGAAGAACTTGATGAACAGCTTGAGCGATTTAAAATACAAGGAAAATTACTCGAAGCAGAAAGACTGAAATCGCGAACTGAATATGATTTAGAGATGCTCGCAGAAATGGGTCGATGCCCTGGAATAGAAAACTACTCTGCACCAATTGCAGGAAGAAATCCTGGGGAACCACCTGCGACACTATTTCATTATTTTCCAGACGATTTTTTACTTTTTATGGATGAAAGTCATGTTACATGGAGTCAAATTGGTGCTATGTATGAGGGAGACCGTTCGAGAAAACAAAATCTTGTAGATTTTGGGTTTCGTCTTCCTTGTGCTTTAGACAACAGACCTCTTAAAATGGTTGAATTTGAATCTATGATTAATCAAGCTATTTTCGTTTCTGCAACACCTCGAAATGAAGAAATAAAACGCTCAACGAGAGTTGTTGAACAAGTTATTCGCCCCACTGGTCTCCTTGACCCAAAACTTGAAGTGAGACCGAGCGAAGGACAGATGGAAGATATATTTCGCGAAATTAATGATCGAATTAAAAAAAATGAACGTTGTTTAATTTTAACTTTGACCAAACGAATGGCAGAAGATCTCACTGATTATCTTACAGGACTTTCTTTGAAAGTAAAATATATTCACTCGGAAGTTGAAACATTCGAGAGAGTAGAAATTCTAAAAGGATTACGCACTGGAGAGTTTGATGTCCTTGTTGGAATTAATTTATTACGAGAAGGAATAGATCTTCCCGAAGTTTCTTATATAGGAATACTCGATGCAGATAAAATTGGATTTCTTCGCTCCACTACTAGTTTAATACAGATAATAGGACGAGCGGCTCGTAACGTAAATGGGCAAGTCATTATGTATGCAGACCGAATGAGCGACGCTATGAAAGAAGCAATTGCTGAAACTAACAGGCGTCGTGCAATTCAACACGAATGGAATATAGCACACAATATGACGCCCACAACTATTAAAAAAGCAATAAACGATATTCTTGTTCGCGAACATGAAATTAAAAAAGAAGCTGCAGAAACCGAGACGGCTCTTATTATGAATAGCTTTAATATAATGATTCCTTCTGAGAGAAAGAAACTCATTAAAGAGCTTGAAAAACAAATGACCGAATATGCAGAAATGCTACAGTTCGAAGAGGCAGCTTCTATTCGAGATAGCATTCTTGAAATACGAAATATGAACTAATGTTTTTAGCTTATTTTAATTAGCAAGCAAAACTTCTAGTTCGCTCCTATCAATTTTTTTCCCCGACATCTTTTGTATTGCACTTTGGTTTAATTTAGAGCCATATACTATTGCGCCGACAAGAACCTCAGTTTCTTTTTCAATAACATATTTTTCATAGCGTAATTCATCTTCCCATACTCGAGACATAATATCAAAAGCACCAGAAGAGATTTCTTCGGGAGTGAGAACCGCTTTTCCCATAGAAAGCAGTTCTACATCTCCAACCTTAAGTGCTGTCTTAGGCACCGTTTGGGTATACACAGGAGCCTGATCTGCTTCTAGGTAACCAATGACACTGAGAATGTGTTTAGCCGCTACAGGGGCCTGTTCTAAGGCTGCAGGAATTATTCCCCATACGATTCCACCGAACTCAGCACAATCTCCAACAGCGTATATAGAAGGGTCTGTTGTTTGCATAAATTCATTTACACAGATTCCTCTCTTTACAGATAAGCCGCAATTTTTTGCAAGGTCAGTATTAGAATGCACACCCATAGATAAAATAGTAGTGCCACTTAAAAAACTTCGACCATCTTTTAGTTCAATAGTATTACATGGCAAGCCGTTTTCAGCTCCAATTATAAAATCAGATGTTTCTGCTGAACAGACCACTTCTATACCCATGGCGGTAAATCGTTTTTGTAATAAAGCGGAACCGGTTTCATCAAGTTGGCGGGGAAGCAAGCGAGGGAAAATTTCTAAAACTCTAACCAAGCGAACCCCTGCATCTTTAAGTGCGCGGGCTGCTTCTAGGCCAAGTAAGCCACCGCCAATAACAGAGGCTGATTCAGGATTTCTTGCAATAGACTCACGAATAGCTTTAACATCGTCTTGTGTTCGTAAAGTGAAAATTCCAGGCGCGGAAGAGCCTTCTATGGGAGGATGATTACAAGAAGCTCCAGTTGCAATGACTAAGAAATCCCATGAAACTTCCGTTCCATCATCTAACAAAATCTTTTTTTCTTCTCTGTTAATTTTGCTAACCACAGTTGATGTATGCACAGAAAAACCTTTTTTCTCGTACCAATCTGGTTTATAAAAAGTAATAGCCTCAGGGGGCACTTCTCCAGAAAGAACATCTGGAAGACGTATACGCGAATAAAAAGGATAGGATTCATCTCCATAAACTTCTATAGAAAGATCTTTGTTGGTTGAAAGCACTGAAGCAGTATTAATACCTGCTATGCCATTACCAATTATTACAATTTTCATAAATACTCCTCAATTCGTAACCTTTTTTTTATTGCAAAACAAGAGAAAGCTCATGATCAAAATGAGCTCCATCTAACTCTCCTGCGAGAAATAATTTTATTAACGATCTAATTTGTGCCGGGAATTTCTTCCAATATATATTTGTCCAATCTCCAATTTCTTCACGTAAGAGCGATTCATCTGAAAGAGTCATTCTCCCTGTACTATACTCGACAAATTGACAAATCATATTGTACATAGCATCTAAGGGTATTCCGTTTATGAGTCCTTTTTTTGACAATCCTACATAGTGATCATGACCAACTTGCCCTGTTACATCTGTAGAGGAAGAAACTCTTCCAGTAGAATCTACCGCCATGTGTTCAGGAATCCATTGATCAACCATTTCTTCTATTTGCTCTCTGGTTAATTCTGGAGCTTCTTTTAATAACATATTAGTCGCAAAATCTCGAAAGGTTCCTCGAATACTGTCCATACTACTATTAATTGAATTTTGCACAGTTACGCTCATACTATGAGCTGCATATTCTGGGTCGAGAGAAATAATTCCTGTTTGAGCCGTTAAATCTTGGCGGCGTCGTTTGACCGCAGCTTCAAGTGCATCAATTTCTCGTAAGGTACACCTGTTGAGCACGTAGTCAAGAACACCCATCAATTCGGACGGATTTTTTTGTACACTCATCGATAATTAAAATACAACCTATAAGGAAATTGAGCAAGTAAAATTGCTATATTGACCTCGAAGCTTTCTGTCTTTATTATTAGAGAATCTATGGAAATGGAAATACTCGGCTCCGGAACCAGTCACGGAATACCAGTAATAGGTTGTACATGTCCGGTATGTGCATCATTAGACCCACATGATAATCGCATGCGTGCAAGTGCCCTTGTTAGATGCGACGACGGAACGACTATCTTAATAGACGTAGGCCCTGAATTTAGAATTCAAGCCCTTAGAGCGAAAATAGACCGCCTCGATGCAATATTGCTAACACACTCTCATGCAGACCATGTCCATGGACTCGACGATATTAGAATCTTTTCCCGTGAAAAAAATATTCCAATTTATGCCGATAAAACCTGTCTAACCGATATAAGGGAGCGATTTTCGTATATTTTTAAACAAACGCAGGAAGGAGGTGGAAAACCGCATGTTTCTCTCATAGAAGCTCCTGAAACAGGAGTTATTTCAATAGGAGCTATTGAGGTAATGCCGATACCCCTCGGTCATGGAAAGATTCCTATTCTTGGATGGAGAATAGGTGATACAGCATATTTAACAGATTGCAATTTTATTCCAGAAGAATCTATTCTTCGCCTTAAGGGAATTAAAAATCTTGTAATAGATTCTCTGCGGTTACGCTCCCACTCTACACATTTTAATTTTACAGAAGCCTTAGTTCAAATTGAAAAAATTAAACCCGATTTTACATGGTTTACACATATATGTCATGATTACACCCACACAAAACTTCAAAAATGGCTTGCAGCAAATGCTCCGGGCAAAAAAATAGAGCCCGCTTTTGACGGACTCTTAATTCGCATAGAATGCAGATAAAATTTAGACCTTCTTTGTTACGTATCCGCTTCTTAAACAGCGAGTACACATTTTGATGGTCATAGTTGTACCGCCGAGAATAGTCTTTACTCCAACGATATTTGGCTTCCATGTACGGCGTGAATGATTCTTCGCTTTACTTACTTTGTTACCGCTAATGGTTCCCTTTCCACAAATTTCACATCTCCGTGACATATTAAACCTACCTTTCAGAAAGGGACTTTAGAGCTCCCTTTTAAATTAACAAATATAGAAACATATAGTACCAGAATGAACATCCAGTGTAAAGAGTCTAATATAATTAAATAGTGCCTTCATACACTAATTTTTCATGACTGTCGAGGGTAATAGTATAGCCAGGTTCAAGGATTTTCATTGCCCCTGAGACTTGCGAAATCCATACTAAATTGGGATTAATCATGGAAAGCATTTCATCGCTTAAATCTGTCGGATTCTCTACTACAAGACCATCTACTACACGCAAAATAGGAACAAATGACATATCTAGGTTACGTGTAACAAGTATTTCTCCACCCTTCTTCCGTAATGCAACAAAGGCATCTTCTAAGGTTTCGGCTCGTACAACCCGGCCGGTAACCTTAAATTTTGCAGTTTTATTACCTTCACCTGCAGAACGTTTTTGAGCAGGAGAAAGAACATGACTACCACCGGCATTTAAACCACGAGCGAGCACATTTCCTACGAGTAATACACGAATCATATTAAGCATCATAGGACTAATAATGGGCATTCCAGCAACTAATACAACTTTGTCATATTGTTTAAGATACCCTGTATCTATAGCAGCACGCAGAGCATTTTGAGTCATTTCTTCTGAATCTTCTGCAATTTTAACCATGAGAGGTACAACACCCCAATTAAGTAAGAGTTGTCTACGTACCGTTTCATCTGGAGTCGCTGCAATAACTGGTTGTTCTGGTCTAAAAGTCGCTAAAAGGCGAGCGGTGTTTCCAGAAATAGTAGGAGTAACCAAAGCAGTTGCTTCAATTTCGGTAGCGGTACGATAAGCAGAATGGGCCATAATTTCGCCAATTCCACTGAGATCTTTGTCCATACGATGAAATAGACGCATCTTATTTCGATATTCTTCAGAAGCTTCAACAGTAATTGCAATTTTAGCGAGCATTTCTACAGCTAATATGGGGTGAGCTCCATTTGCAGTTTCTCCAGAAAGCATAACCGCATCTGTTCCGTCAAAAATTGCATTTGCAACATCTGTAAGTTCCGCACGGGTTGGACGCGGATTCGTTATCATTGAGTCAAGCATTTGAGTTGCAGTTATTACAGGCTTACCAGCCCCATTACACGCTTGAATTATCTTTTTTTGTGCTAAAGGGATACGCTCTGTAGCAAGTTGGACACCGAGATCTCCACGAGCAACCATAATACCAGAAGAAACAGCAATAATATCTTCTATATTATCTAAGCCTTCTTCATTTTCAATTTTTGAAATAATTCTCACCTTCGACCCAAAAGGTTCAATGAAGCGAAGAATAGAAACAACATCTGCAGGGGAGCTAATAAAACTTGCTGCAATATAATCCACACCCATGCTAATACCAAACTCAATATCCTTTTTATCCTGTTCGCTTAAAACAGGAACAGAAGGATGTATTCCAATAATATTAACATTTTTTCTGCTACCAATAGAGCCAGAATTAAGAGCACGACAGGTTATAACAGAGGTCAAATCGGTTTCTAGTACGAGCATTTCAATAAGACCGTCGGCAATAAGAATGCGACAATCTTTTTTTATTTCTGAGGGGAGTTTTTTCCAACTTAGTGAAATCTTTCCAGGAGATTTCTCTCCATCTGCTTCAGAGCTTGGGCTGTCATCGTTAGTAAAAAGAAAAATATCCCCTTCTTTAATAGAAATAGTTCCGTCATTAGGTACTATACCCGTACGAATTTCCGGACCCTTGGTGTCTAAAAGAATAGCACAGGGAATATCTGTAAGGCGGGAAGCCTCTCGAACACGCTCCATACCTTCTTTGTGATATTGCTGATTACTATGTGAAAAGTTAAAACGGGCTACGTTCATTCCAGCCTTTAATAATTCGCACACAACGTCAATATCTTGAGTGGTTGGTCCCATAGAACATACAATTTTGGTTTTTCTTGAAAACATATCTCATTCTCCAGTTAAGCGGTCTTGTCAACTAACTCCGCTATCTATATTATAGTAGATATAATGAAAACACTGAATGCCCCAGGCGACTTAAATATATCGCGAGTGCTTCGTCTTATTTGGCAAATGAAGGGTATCAGCCGAATTGAAATTGCACAACAGCTTGGTATAGATAAATCAACAGTTACAAAAATAGTAACAGCCCTCGAAGAAATTGGAATAATTCATGCATTTGCCCAAGGAAGTGCAGGACCTCAAGGTGGAAGAAAACCAATACATCTTGAAGTAACACCTGATTTTGGCATTGCAATAGGTATTGAAATTTCAACAGATGGATTTTTCAGCACGATTGTTAATCTCAATGGAGAAATTCTTGAATCTATTGACCATAAAATGCCAGTTACTTCTATTTTTGATACCTTTGACCTTGCACTAGCAGCCCTCGCTCCTCTTATTGAAGCCATTAACCGCCCTGTTTTAGGTATAGGAGTTGGAGTTCCTGCAATTGTTAACACAGACGAAGGCACCATAATACAATCAATACCATTAATAATTCCCGCTCCCATAAATTTTACTTCCTGGGCACAAACAAAATACGGTACTCCTGTATACATTGAAAATGATGCTCGCTGTGGTTGTCTTGGAGAAATTACCTTACGCCATGCACTGGAACTCGAAAATGCGCTCTTTCTACTTGCAGAAATACGAAAAATTACTGGTTCAACCGAAAGTAAAAAAAATCTTTCAATTGGTTGCGGTTTTATTCTTAATGGGCAAACACATTATGGAACAGATTTTTCAGCCGGTGAATTTCGCAGTATTTTATGGGAACAGGGTAACTTAGGTCAATTTCAATCTAATGATGTTTCGGCAGATCTAATTGGTTCAGATGAACGTATTACCGAGACTATGTTTGGGGAACTTGCTCGTCATGTAGCCTTTCTCACAAATATACTTAATTTAAGCTATGTGTTTGTCGGTGGTTTAACTGATGATCTTACGAACGAATTGCGTGAAGAAATAAAAGCAGAAATTGATAAAAAATGGCCATATGATCAAAAACAAGACTGCAAAGTAATTCCTGCCTCTTTAGGAACCCAAGCTGTCGCCTATGGAGCAGCAGGGCACTGTCTCCAGCGATTCTTTTCTCTTCCCAATATTTACCAACCATCAGGCAATGGTCCGTCTATTAAAGAGGTTCTTACGAGCTTTAAAGATTCTTAAAGCTACTTCATATTAACTAATCCCAATGATGAGCGCAGAACCACCTCGGTTTCTAAACAACGAGATTCTGCGGTTTGTTTATTTATCATTTTAACTAAGGCTTCTGCAGCTGCTTCTCCTTTCTCAAAACCTGGTTGTTTTAATGTTGTGAGGGGAGGGTTCATAAATGCAGAAAAGGGAATATCGTCAAAACCAATAACAGAAATATCCGAAGGAATAGAAATACCCTGAAACAAACATTCTTCATAGACTCCAAGAGCTTGAATATCTGCAAGACAAATAATTACTGTTGGACGTTTTTTTTCTAAAAGCACCTCACGGGTTGCCTTTCTTCCACTTTCACTTGAAACCTCAGTATGATATACCTTAATTCCAGTATGACCACCAAACGATAATCCTCGTTTTTTTAAGGCACGATTAAATCCGTTAAGTCGAGAATCGTTAGTAAGACTAAAATGATCCCCATTTTCTGGCAAAACAACATTTTTAAGCATAAAAACGGCTATTTCTGTATGGCCATAAGAAAGAACAGCGTCCATAAGATTTTCTGCAGCTTTGTCATCATCGATCCCTACATTCACAATATCTTGGTCATTTCCACCATCAATTGTCACAAATGGAAGGCCCCTCTGATGAAAGAGCTCAAGAACGGACATTCCAGGCCCAATGCCAAGAGTAATAATACCGTCGACTGCTGCATTGCGAATCGTCTGTGTAAGAACTCCTTTGAGTGGCGAAAGCACCCCCAAAGAAAGACCTTCTTTGTCGCATACGCAACCAATACCACGAAAAATTTCAGATATATAAGGATTTTGAAAAACCTCGTGAATAGCCTGAGGAAGCAATAAACCGATAGAGCCGGTTTGCTTCATTGCAAGGGTCCGTGCGACTGGATCGGGAACATACCCGAGTTCTTGAGCAATTTTCATAATCCGTGCAAAAGTTTCTTTAGATATCTTTGAAGGATTATTGAAAGCAAAAGAAACAGTCGTTTTTGAGACGCCTGCTTCTCGAGCAATATCATTAATCGTCGTTCTCATATTATCCCCTCGTACTATTTAGCAGTTATTTAATTGAACCTGCTAACATCCCTTTTACGATATATTTTTGTGCAAGGAGAAAACAGATAATTATCGGAATCATAGCCAGCAAAACTGCTGTTAAAATAAGGTTCCACTGCTTAACAAAGGCACCAGCAAAATTAGAAACCGCAAGAGGTAACGTTTGAATTCTATTTCCTTTTCCCAAAACTAGCAAGGGTAAAAGATAATCGTTCCAAATCCATATTCCATTCAAAACTGCAACGGTAGCCTGGATTGGAGCAAGCAAAGGAAATATTATAGTATAAAAAATTTGAGGCTGTGTACAGCCATCAATAATCGCTGCTTCTTCAAGTTCTAAGGGAATGCTTTTAATAAACCCATGAAACATAAAAACAGATAAAGAAACTCCAAAACCCAAATAACTTAAAACCATTCCTTTATAGGTACGAAGTAAGCGTATTCCAGTAAAATCGGTAATTGACTTGAACCAAGAAAGAAGAGGAAACATAACAATCTGGAAAGGAATAACCATTGCAGCAACAAATGCAAAAAAGATAATATTTGATGTTTGAGATTTTGTTCTTACAAGAACCCATGCTGCTTGAGACGCCACAATATTCAATAAGACTAATGAAACACCGCTAATAATAAAGGAAGACATTAAAGAAGAAGGATATCTAATATTATCGCTTGTCCAGATTGTAACAATATTCTTCCAAATGTTTCCCCAGTGTTCTGGAAAAGATAAGGGAGAAGACGTAACCTCAAAAGCGGGCTTCGCTGAATTAATTAAAACGAGAAAAAAAGGAAACATAAAAAGAGCGAAAAGAATCAAAGTTAAAATTTCAACAGTGGTTCTAATATTTTTTTTTGTGCTCATAATTCAAGCTCCTTTTTCTTATTAATATAGACCTGAATAAGGGCAACTATTGCCAATACCAAGAAAAATACGACGGCACGAGCTTGACCCATGGCCAAATTATTAGATAAAAAGGCAGTATTATAAATATTTAATGCCAGTAATTCAGTTCCAAAAATAGGAGTGCCATCGAATATAATAGATGGACCGCCGCTAGTTAAAGAAACGTTTACATCGAACTGTTTAAATGATTGGACTAAGGTGAGGAACATTGTTACCGTAAAGGCTTGAGCAATCATTGGAAATACAATTGCCTTTGTTCTCTGCCAATGAGTTGCACCGTCTATCTCTGCAGCTTCGTGAAGCTCTGCAGGAACACTTTCTATAGCTGCAATATAAATCATCATTATATACCCAGCATATTGCCAGGTTCCGACTATTACCAAAGCCATAACAGCTGAAGCCTGATTGCCTAGCATTAAATTTTCAGGACGTGCAAAAGCAGCAAAAATATCACTAAACTTTGCAAGAGCTGGAACAGCATTGTTAAAAATAAACTGCCAGATATACCCAAGAATAAGTCCACCAATTAAATTGGGAACAAAAAATCCTACGCGATATATTTTTCTTAACTTTATTTTGCTTGTTACTAGCATTGCAAGTAAAAAAGCAACAACGTTAATGCTGATCATATTAATTATTGTATAAATAACAGTAACTCCAAAAGAATACGCAAATGCGGGATCTTTGAAGCTTTGTATATAATTTTCAAATCCAATAAATTTAAGAGCGCTATCTGCTCTCGTAGAGGAGGTCCAGTTAGTAAAAGAATAAATGAAACCTAAAACAAAAGGTACTATGATAACTGCAATAAAGGCTAAAAGAGCGGGAGCTAAAAAAAGCCAAAAAACAAGTGTTTTTTGATGTTTGCTATTCATGATCTCTCCTGGTAAAAAACAAAAAGAGCGGAACACCTAGTATTAGGTATTCCGCTCCTGACAGATTATTTCTTGTTAGCTACAAAAGCTTTTGTCATAAGATCGATAAACTGTGCCTTGGTGATTTTTCCGGTTCCAAACTGGTTATAGATTGGAGTAAGAGTCTTATCTCGGAAATCTCCGGTGAAGTTATACTGATTCCATGGATATACTTTACCTGCTGCAGACCAAGCTTGAACGGACTGTGTAAGCTGTCCTTTTGGTTGGAGTGTAACATTAGAAAAAGCAGGAACCATGCTTGCTTTGTTTACCATGTAATCATTTCCTTCAGGAGTATTTACAAGGTCAACAAGGAATTTCTTGGCAGCTGCTGTGTTCTTTGAATCTTTGTTAACAACATAATAAGAAGGTGCTGCAACGAATATTCCGTCTGTAACAGCATGTGTTGATCCATGAGGAGCAAATGCCATCTTGAAATTTGCAACGCCTTCGAGGTTTCCATCTACCCAGTTACCCTGATGAAGGAATACTGTTTTTCCGTTTCCAAAAGCGCCAACCTGAGAGTCGTAGTTGCCAGTTGCAAGAACGCTCTTGTCGCCATACATAAAGAGAAGTTCAACCCAATCTGCATATTCAGAAAGGCGTTTTGCATCTACTTTTCCTGCAAGGAGGTCCATAGAAACAGAAGTGTCGTCGTATTTAAGACCATTAGAAAGAAGCGCATTAAAGTTATGATGTGCAGTTACCCAGCCCATTTCTACAGAAGCAACCATAGAAACAACAGCGTCGATTCCAAGTTCTTTTTTCATACCATCGAGTTTAGCAAAAGCTGCTTTGTAAGCATCATAATTGTTAAGAGTTTTAGGATCGATTCCAGCTTTTGCAAGAAGGTCTGCATTGTAAGCCATTCCGTAACCTTCGATAGCTACAGGGAAACCGAATACTTTACCATTGTTCTTAAAAGCAACA
>DATFIA010000230.1:0-17219 GCA_035270545.1 Treponemataceae bacterium | reverse complement strand
ATTTTCATCTTCTTTAAACATATCTGTGCTTGTTTCAGAAGAAATAAGTTCTTCTTGATATATTTTCCGCTCAAATGCGCTTGAAAGAAGCACTGCCACGGTATTCAATATTTCTAACTCTTCCTCGGTCCATGTGTGCACATATCTACATTCATTAAAAGTTATAAATCCTCTCATTTCTTTTTGAACAATTAAAGGATATATTAGTAAAGATTTTATCTCATCAAAATGCAGGGTTTTAATAATTTTTGGAGGAATTTCATTGCCATTATTACAACAAAGGAAACCATTTTTTTTAAGCAATTCAAATAAAAATGAAAAATCGATACATCTCACATTGTCAAATTCATGAATCATTGTAGGGACACCATCATTACACCATTCAAAATTCATTTTTATATTTTCACTTGGTTTTTCAAAAAACAAGAAAATCCGGTTCAAATCGATAAAGGAACCAATATCTTTCAATATTTGCGGAATCTCTTTTTCAAAATCAGTCAAGTCATGAAATGACAAAGCAATTTTAGATAACAACTTCAAGTTTTTCACGTTAATCTCCAGGGAAATAAATGCTTCGCAAATTTTTATTACTCACCATAAGTGTACGACACAAGATATAAAATTTCACTTAAACACACTTAGAAATATATTATACTTATTTCAAAAAAATAATATTGAACAAAAAACAAAGAAAAATGAAACCATCTTTTATTTCTCAAAATTCTTGAAATAGAAAATCATTGGGTTATAGACACCATGATTGGGGGGAAAAAACCTTTTCTTCTACTAAATCCTATTCAGCCAAATAGCTATCTCGGTTTTACCGGTTTCAAGCTCCTCACAAACTAGCATCCCGGTGGTATGTACCCGGTAACCCTTTCTGTGGTACTCGGAATTCCTCAAGCTGCCTATGTCTCTCCTAAAGATGGGTATAAGATTTACTCAGTTTCAATTAATGACGTAAAAAATCTCGGAAAGCATTTAAATGAAGAAAAGGGACAGGACGATCTAAACAATCGCTGAATCCTCTTTAGGGCTCGTTCTGCCTCACTTGTAATTCTTCTGTACAACGAAGAATAAGGTCTTGTACTTTTTCATCATTTGGAGAAACTGTTTCTACTTCCTTAAACGCCTTGAGGGCTTTTTCATATTCTTGATTTCCAATCCACAAAAGACCTTCTGAAAAATAGGCCTGATAATACAGGGGTGGAAATATCAGGTTAATAGCGTAAGGAGAAAGAATTTCTCTGAGATGTGAAAGGCTGCCAAGCATTTCCTGTAAATTATTATCTTCTACAGCCTTTTGATACTCATTTATAGAAGTCTCAATAGTATTAAACAAACGCTGCGCTACATTTTGCTCGTCGCTCATCGTATAGGTAATATCGGTTATTGCAGCTAATTTCGTTTCGCTACGCTCAATAATTTCTCCTGGAATTTCCCATAACAGATGTTGGCGCGATTCTATTTTTTGATATTCTTTGAGCGTTGACTCCAAAACAGATTTCATATAAGTCCAGGGATCGGAAGAGCCAAAAAAGCCTCTACCCCCAATATAAGAGCTAAGGTAATCTTCTCTCGAGTGGTAGAGTGTTCTCAACGTTTTTGCTATTGGCAAAATTTGCTCCCAAGCTTCTTCTTCTGAGATATAGCCAGCTCCATAGGCCCAACGTGTTACAATAATCATTCGCCCTAAATCCCAGGCACGTAAACTGCGCTCACCCAACCAGTCCTTTGTTGCCTCTACAAAATACATTCGATCGCATTGGTATTTTTCCATGTTAAGATGCAATGCAATTTGTAAGGGTGTAAAATTCTGATTTTTTTGCAGCAAAGCAAGAAGTTCTGTGTATGAATTCGATTGTCCCGAAGAACATACATCGTCAAACATTGAAAAATATTCTTCTCTCGAAGTGATGCTCCAGGTTTCTTCCAAAAAACCTTTCCAATAGTCTTCGTTTGGAAGATTTTGATTTTCTCTAATTGGCATGAGAGTTGAATAACTTGTCGAATTCATGACAGACAGAGGCATTGTCAAATCGAGAGCCCATTCTTTTTCTGTTGCAAATAAAGGAAACTGAGACGGACTAACGGGACGCGCGTTTTGGGAATTACGTGTATTTATGTTTTGTATCCAGGTTGTATCTAAACAAAAACCACGAGAATACGACCACGAGCCGGCTTGTGAAAAAACAAATTTAAACAGAAGCTCAGGCAAACTTTCTTTAAATGCAAACAAAGTCCAACTAGACTTATACTGCATTGGCTCTGAATCTATTTTCTCACCTTTAATTGTTGGCAAAGATATGTATTCACAGGAAAATTCGGCTTTGACTAACTTTTCTATTAGGTCGTAGGGCGAAAAAGAAGGCTCTATTTTAAAGCCAATAATTCCAGATGGCGGATATTCTTCCTTTGAACCAAGAAACAAAAAGGATTCAACAATACCGTTTTTTGCGAGCATATTAAAAGGCCCAAGAATAACATAATCATAATCTCCGGGTGTTTTTGAAGGAACAAAGATGCCGCCACCTGCAACAGCCTCTTCTACCGTAAAGGAGCCGGGCGAAAGTCTAAGCGAAAAGGATTGCTCTAAATCTTCACCCCACAGATTCGCAACCACACAGATGATTCCTACAATCAAAATTATTTTTCTTACAGTTATTTTACACATTCCTATAATTTTAACACAGAAATGTAGAGTTACAAGAAATTTCAGTTTACATTTCTCGAGTCCCTCGAGCTAAGATATCTTTTGCAATTTTTGTAGATACTTCTTGGCCACAAAGAGCAGAAATAATGGCCAATGAAAACTCTTCAGCTACCCCGGCGGCTCGTGCAGTAATGAGGTTTCGGTCCTGTACAAGCTCTTTAGTAAGGTGAGTTCCTCCATAACCGTCTTCCATTTCTGGAAAACAGGTCCATGTGTAACCGTCGAGAAGGCCCCATTCACCGAGGATTACTGCCGGAGCTGCACAAATTGCGGCAACCATTTTACCAGCAGCAAACATTCGCTTTGTAAGATCTTCAAGCGCAGTGTTAGCGGCTAAATTAGAGGCCCCAGGCATTCCTCCGGGTAGAACTATAAGATCTGGTAAAATTGTATAATCTGCGGCTGAAATGCGTGTGTCGCAATTAATTGAAAGTTTTCGAGAAGACTTAACAACAGATGAGTCAACTCCAGTTACAGAGACCTCACAGCCAGCACGGCGCAAATAATCTATAGGTGTAATGGCCTCAACTTCCTCAAACCCCTCGGCCAAAAAGACTACAACAGTTTTTTTCATATCGAACCTCCACGTTTTTTTCTTACCGTAATTTTAGCCTACTTAGTGTTTTATAGCAAAGGAGAGGGATTAAACCATTTATTGACCTAAGGCTCTTTCCTCAGTCCTTGCACATTGTTGGCGGCGGCTCCGCCAAACGACTCGCGCCCCTTGTGAATCTCGGTGCCTCAGTTTTAATTAGATAAAAAAATACTTACTCAAGTTCGTTGCTTTTGCAACATGCAAGGGGCGATCTAGTGTATTATAATTGGGTATATGGTTTGGTAACCAATTCTAGAAATGTCAAAGGAGACTTGCTTAAATGAAGAAACACGTTAAAAACAATGTGAACTGGGTTGGGAAGGTCGATTGGGAGTTAAAACATTTTCATGGAAATGAATATTCGACTCATAAGGGTTCTACCTACAATTCTTATTTAGTTCAAGAAGAAAAAACAGTTCTTATTGATACTGTTTGGGCTCCCTTTGCAGATGAGTTTGTTGCAAACCTGGCAAAAGAAGTGGATTTGAAAAAGATCGACTATATAATTGCGAACCATGGAGAAGTTGACCATAGCGGCTCTCTTCCAGCTCTTATGAAGTTAATTCCAGATACTCCAATTTATTGCACGGCAAATGCGGTAAAATCGTTGAAGGGACAATATCATCAGGACTGGAATTTTAAGGTAGTTAAAACGGGCGATTCAATTGATATTGGAAACGGAAAGAAGCTCGTGTTTGTAGAAATGATGATGCTCCATTGGCCAGATAGTATGGCGACATACCTTACTGGGGACAATATTTTGTTTAGTAATGATGCCTTTGGACAGCACTTAGCAACGGAGAATTTGTTCAATGATCAAGTCGACCAATGCGAACTGTTTCAAGAGTCTATTAAATATTTTGCAAATATATTGACTCCCTTTAATGTGCAGCTGCGCAAAAAACTTGATGAAGTTATTGCAATGAACTTACCAATTGAAATGATTGCGACAAGTCACGGTGTTATTTGGAGAGATAATCCAGCTCAAATAATTGGAAAATATATTGAGTGGTCCAAAGATTATCAAGAGAATCAAATTTCTATTTTCTACGACACAATGTGGAATGGCACAAAGCAAGTAGCGGAGCGAATTGCGGAAGGAATTGCCTTAGCAGATCCAGCTGTTGTTGTTAAGATTTTTAATATTTCACGCAGCGACGCAAATGATCTTATTACAGAAGTTTTCAAGTCGAAAACAGTATTAATTGGCTCACCAACAGTTTCTAATACAATGCTCCAGTCTGTCGCAAGTCTTACCCACATGATTAAACAAATGAAGTTTAAGGGTAAAAAAGCTGCTGCCTTTGGTTGCTATGGGTGGAGCGGAGAGGCCGTAAAAGTTATAAATGAAACAATGCAAGGTGCAGGGTTTGAAATTATTAGTGAAGGTTTAAAAACGTCATGGAATCCGGATACTGATGCGCAAAAAGCTGCAGTAGAATTCGGCAAAACTGTGGCGAAATTATAAACCAAAAAATATTTTTTAGGAGAAAAAGAGAAATGGGTATGTTTTGCTATCAGTGTCAGGAAACAGTTAAAAACACAGGCTGTACAATAAAGGGCGTGTGTGGCAAAAATGAAGAAGTTGCAAAACTTCAGGATCTTCTTATTTATACACTGAAAGGCATTTCGGATATAGTTATAAAAGGGAAAGTTGATGTTGCGAGTCTTGGAAAAACCAACTACAAAGTTTTAAGTAGTCTCTTTACGACTATTACAAATGCAAACTTTGACGAAGACTCATTGGGTGCTCAAATTACTCAGATGATTGCTGTTCGCGATGATCTGAAAAAAACAGTGACTGTTGCAGGTCTTCATGACGCTGCTACTTTTACTGTTGCCGGCCGCGAAAGCATGATTGAAAAAGCAGCATCTGTTGGTGTTCTTTCAACAGAAAACGAAGACGTACGCTCACTTCGAGAAATGATTATTTACGGTCTTAAGGGAATGGCAGCCTATGCGGAACATGCAAATAATATTGGAAATGAAAATCTCGATATTAATGCATTTGTATACGAAGCACTTGCTGCTACCCTAAACGATACCCTGTCTGCAGACGACCTTGTTAATCTAACCTTAAAAACCGGTGAATACGGTGTAAAGGCGATGGCTCTTTTGGACACTGCAAATACAACAAAATACGGAAATCCCGAAATTACAGAAGTTAATATTGGAGTAAAAAAGAATCCCGCAATTTTGATTTCTGGTCATGACTTAGTGGACTTAGAACAACTTCTTGAGCAGACTAAGGGTAGCGGAGTAGATGTGTACACTCACGGTGAAATGCTCCCCGCTCACTATTACCCTTCTTTTAAGAAGTACGACAACTTTGTGGGAAACTATGGAAACGCTTGGTGGAAGCAGCTCGAAGAGTTTGTATCCTTTAAGGGTCCCATTCTTTTTACTACAAACTGTATTGTCCCTCCAAAGAGTGAAGAAGTAAGAGCGAGAATCTTTACAACTGGCTCAACTGGTTACCCCGGATGCACACATATAGTGGCAGACAAAAATGGTAAGAAAGACTTCTCTGCTATTATTGCAATGGCAAAAACACTTTCATCTCCAGAAGAAATTGAAAGTGGAACTATTGTTGGCGGCTTTGCTCACCATCAAGTTCTCGCTCTCGCCGACAAAGTAGTGGATGCGGTAAAAACGGGCGCTATTAAAAAGTTCTTTGTTATGGCTGGCTGCGATGGCAGAATGAAGTCCCGCGATTATTACACCGAGTTTGCTCAAAAACTTCCAAAGGATACCGTTATTCTTACCGCTGGTTGTGCAAAGTATCGCTACAATAAACTCAAGCTTGGCGATATTGGCGGAATTCCACGCGTTCTCGACGCTGGACAATGTAATGACTCGTATTCTCTCGTTGTTATTGCCCTTGCATTAAAAGATGCCTTTGGCCTCGACGACGTAAATAAACTTCCCATTGTATACAACATTGCTTGGTACGAACAAAAGGCTGTTATTGTACTTCTCGCCCTTCTCTATTTGGGAGTCAAAAATATTCATCTCGGACCAACACTTCCCGGATTCCTTTCCCCGAATGTTGCCAACGTGCTCGTAGAAAAGTTTGGTATTGCCCCTATAGGCACTGCCGATTCAGACATTGAACTTTTTATGGCTAACTAAGAATTTTTAAGAGGGGAAAGTCTTCCCCGCCGCATTAGTAGCGAGAACTTCGATAACATCGTCGGACTTTTCTTACTAATGCGGGAAACCTTTCGTATCACTTTACAAGAATATTGTACAATTTTAATTGTAATAACGTACAATATATTGTATAATTTATGAAAGAGGTCTTAAAATGGTAAAGCAAATGTCGATTTCTGAAGCAAGAAAAAAAATTACATCTCTTGAAAACGAACTCGATTACAATGAAACAATTTCTATTACTAATCATGGAAAAGAAGTATTCGCGTTGTTACGATGGGAAACCTATGAAAGCATTGCAGAAACCTTAGAGATACTGACAGATGAAGATTTTACTTCAGATTTAAAAACAGGAATACAACAATTAAAAAATAATGAATTGATTGACTTTGAAGAATTCAAAAAATCCCTATATGTATAAAATACTACTAACTAAAATCGCTGCAGAAAATCTTCAAAAGATTGACCCTAAAACAAGAACACAAATCATTAATAAAATTGATTCCCTAAAAACCGAACCACTGCTTATTGGAAAGCAATTAAAAGGTCCTTTAAAAGACTACAGAACAATAAGAGCCGCAGGCCAAAGGTATAGAATTATTTACCGCGTTACAGAAAAAGAGATAACAGTAATTGTTATAGCCGTTGGCATAAGAAAAGATGGTGATAAAAAAGATATATATGAATTAATGAAAAAATATTTAAAAACTGGCTTAATTGACGTCCCAAAAAAGCAAGATATCTAGGGCTCTTATATCTTTTCTAAAAACTTCCGTAGTACTCTCACCACCAACTTGTGGTCTTCTTCTTGAGGGAGGCCGGAGACAGTTATAGTTCCTAAAGGTCCAGAATCTTTCAAAATTATTGGAAAACACCCACCATGTACGGCGTATTCGCTTTCTCGTATGTAGTATTTTTCTTCAATTGTTTTTCCAATACTTTGCAGATACTGCCCCATATAATAAGAACTATGACCAAAACGAGATACAACCCGTTTTTTCCTCTCTACCCATTTTTCATTATCTACAGTAGTTCCAGGTAAGGCTACATAAAAAAGTTGTCGCCCCCCAAAAGAAATATCTATGACAATGGAATGATTTTCTTTTTGTGCCGATTCGTATAGCATTGTACCTATAGAGAATGCAGTATGCTCGTTAAAACATGAAAATTGAAGTTCTCTTTCTTCAGCAAGAAGCTGGCTCAGAATTTTTTCCATTTAATACTCCCACCTTTTTATTTATTCAACAATTTTGGCAGCAGTTAAGAAAACTTACACTTCGTAGCCGTTCGGGTTACCGCTCTGCCATCTCCACGAATCTTCACACATCTTTTCTAAGCCACGAACAGCTTCCCATCCGAGTTCTCTTTTTGCTTTTGAAGCATCTGCAAAACAGGTAGCAATATCGCCTGCACGCCGAGGATTAATAACATAGGGAATCTTTTTTCCACTCGCCTTTTCAAAACTTTTTACCATTTCTAAAACGCTGTATCCGTTACCGGTGCCAAGATTATAAATAAGAACGCCCTTATCTTCTTGCAACTTCTCAATAGCCTTAACATGGCCAACCGCGAGGTCCACAACATGAATATAGTCTCGAACGCCGGTGCCGTCGACTGTATCATAATCGTCTCCAAACACACTGAGCTTTTCCAGCTTACCAACCGCAACCTGCGTAATATAGGGAACAAGATTATTCGGAATTCCCTTGGGGTCTTCTCCAATAGTGCCACTTTCATGAGCGCCAATGGGGTTAAAATAGCGAAGTAAAATAATATTCCATTTTGAATCCGCTATGTTAAGGTCTGTTAGTATTTGCTCTAACATGAGCTTTGTTGAACCATAAGGGTTTGTTGTAGACAAAGGAAAATCCTCTGTAATAGGAACTGTTTTTGGCGTTCCATACACAGTTGCAGAAGAACTAAACACAATTTTCTTTACATTATGAGCTCTCATAACCTCACACAAAACAAGAGTTCCGCAAATATTATTATGATAATATTCCAAAGGTTTTTTAACCGACTCACCAACAGCCTTAAGGCCGGCAAAATGAATTACCGAGTCAATCTTATTTTCCTTAAAAATAGTATGCAAGGCCTCTTTATCTAAAATGTCGGCCTTGTAAAAGGTAATTTTTTTCCCGGTAATTTTTTCTACTCTGCGCACCGCTTCTTCGCTGGAATTACAAAGATTGTCTACAATAACAACCTCGTGGCCCCGGTTCAATAATTCAACACAGGTATGACTTCCAATATATCCCGCTCCACCCGTAACTAAAATTGCCATGTTTTGCCCCTTATCTACAAAATGCTGTACCTTTAGTTTTAACGTATTAGACAGGCCATTACAAGATAAGAGAATTTTTAGGGGGGGGAAAACTGGAATCTTGATTGCACTGAAAACAGACTAAGCTCAACCCTTGATAGCACCACCGGTAAGACCTGTCACTATATATTTCTGGCAGAAAATATAAATAATTATTGCAGGAATCATTGCCAGCGTTAAAAACGCAAGAATCAAATTCCAGTCTGCCGCATGTTCTCCCATAAAATCCATTACGCCCATTGGAAGAGTGAATTTGCTTTGCGTGTTAAAAACCAATAGCGGGGTAAAAAAGTTGTTCCAGCTTGCTACAAAACTCAGCACACTAACCGTTGCGAGAATTGGGGTCGACAGGGGTAGTACTATCCGGAATAGAAAACCGAATTTTCCATATCCGTCCATAGTCGCTGCTTCCTCAAGTTCCATTGGAATCTGTTTGATAAAACCTCGTAAGAGCATAAGCATCATTGGAAGGCCGAAGGCTGCTTGAGGCAGAATAACACCGAGTCTAGTGTCCAGAAGTCCGAAATTTCTGAGTTGTACATAGAGTGGCAAGATCGCGACGGCGAGAGGAAAAAGCAACCCAAACCAGAAATACACATATATAGCTTTATTCAGTTTAAACTTGATACGCGCGAGTGCATAGGCTGCAAACGTTCCGGTGAACAGAACAGTCGCAACTGTCCCAAGGCCTACAATAAGACTATTCACGAGTTCGCGCCAAAAATACCCACTTTTCCCAATAAGCATATTTGTATACTGGCTTGTCTCAAACGGGTCTGGTAATGCCATAGGCATCGCACGCAACTGACCAACGCTCTTAAAACCACCCATTACCGAAATATAGAGAGGAACTGCAATAATTAAAAATACAATGGCACATATCGTATATCGCAAAAGATCGAAAAAAAAGTTTTCCTTTGTTATGGATTTCATATTTAATTCGACTCCTTCACAAGCACACGTTGATACAAAATACTAAAAATGAGACAAATCAAAAAAATACATACAGCGATAGTACTACCGTATCCTATATTAAAACGAGTAAGCCCTATCTTATACATATAGGTAACAATAGTTTCGCCGGCATTAACCGGATCTCCCTTTCCCATTGCCCATACCAGATCGAAAAGCTGAAAAGAACCAATAATAGAGAAAAACACTGACAGTTGCACTGCTGTTCTCATGCCTGGGAGAATAATTGACCAAAAGGTTTGGCTTCGAGAAGCACCATCAATTTTAGCCGCTTCAATTTGTTCCTGAGGAATATCTTGAAGACCTGCAATGAAAATAGTCATATGCAGACCGAAATATTTCCATATTACTACCACGAGAATAGCCCAGAGCACTGTCGATACATTTCCCATCAGTGCTGGTGCCTGCGCATTCGGCAGAAAAAATGAATAAAAACTTTTAATGATTCCGTATTGAGGATGATAGATAAATTGCCACAGAACTCCCGTAATTACCTCTGAAAGCATATACGGAAGAAAGAAGAAAGTGCGAAAGAAGACTGCACCCTTGAATTTATTGTCGCTTACAATAAGAGCGAGAGACATCGCAAGTGGAAGTTCCACTGCAAGAGAAACAAGCATTATTATTAGATTATGGCTAAGGGACTTGTGAACAATCGGGTCGAACACAAACTGAACATAATTTTTTAAGCCTCTGAAGTCCTTCATCGGACCCAGACCATTCCATTTGTATAGGCTGAACAACGTAGCCTCGAATACCGGAATGATCACGAAAGCGGTAAACAGAATTAATGCGGGACTAAGCAGAACGGCAAGCGTTAGAAAATTGCTCTTGCCTGACATGCTCCTCTTAACGCTATCATGAGCCACACATAACCTCACTCAACTGTATAAAATGTTACTAGTCAGATTCAGCCGGGGGAAATTTTCCCCCGGCTGAATGCTAATTGCTACTTATCGCTATGAGCAGCTTGAATTGCAGCTGCAGCCTGAGCTGGAGTCTTCGTTCCTGCAAGAATCGCCTGCACAGAATCGTTTAACACGCCACCGGCCGCAGGTGAAAGATACTGATCCAGATATAGCTGGAAGTATGTGCATGAATCTACGAGAGCCTTAACCATCTTAGCGTTTGGATCTTCAATACCAATCTCGGCACCCTTTGTCGTAACGAGAATTCCGCTCGTTTTAGCAACCGTAATTGAATTTTCCTTGTTTGTAAGAAACTTAAGAAAATCGATCGCGACGTCTGGGGCATTTTTACCGACAGCGAATCCACCGCCACCGCCCATAACTTCAGAAGCGAGGCCCTTGCCACCCTTAACTGCTGGGAAAGTTGCCGCAGCGAGGTTGTTACCAATGCCTACCTTGCTCGTTGAATTATCTTTTTGGACATTCGGTGCCCACTGACCCATCAATTCCATAGCTGCTTGTCCATTACCAACGAGAGCTGCCTGATCGCTATATGAAGAACCAAGGAAACCTTCTTGGAAAGGCTTTAATGCAGCGAGATCTGCAAGCATTTGACCTGCTTTCACAAAAGAAGCTTCTTCGAATCCCTTTGTATTCTTTCCTGTAAAAGTATCTTGGAATAACTGAGGACCACCAATTCTAAGAGCAAGATATGCCCAATAGTACATTGTGGGCCATTTGTCGCCACCTGCAATTGCTATAGGTGTAATGCCGGCTGTTTTAAGCTTCTTAACTAGAACAATAAAATCGTCCCAGTCTGTTGGGAAAGAATTGTATCCAACTTTTGCGAGCAGTTCTTTATTGTACCAGAACGTAACACAACCTGCATCATTTGGTGCAGCATAGACTTTGCCATCTGTACTATAGAGTTCCCAAACGCCTGGCGCCATGGAATCGCCCCAGGCAGTTCCCTTCACTAACGACGTAATATCTTTTGTTAAACCTGCATGAGCATACTCAGCAAGTGTTCCACCGCCCCAAGTCTGAAACAAGTCAGGTGGATTTCCTGACTGCATAACTGTCGTTATCTTAGTTTTAAAAGCTTCATTTTCTATTACGGTAATGTCAATTTTCACGCCAGGATTCATTTTCATAAAATCGTCAGCGAATTTCTGATACATTGCCCTGTCGTTCTCTGCAGTACCGATATGCCACCAAGTAATCTTTTTTTCAGCCTGTCCAGACGAAGCTCCCTTTGCTCCATCTTTTGAACCTCCGGCAAATATCGTACACGGAACCAAAAAGCCGAATACTGCTACGAGCACAACCGCTTTAAAACATCTACGCATAATGTCCTCCTTATTACGTATCTAAAACAAACTCATTACTGAAACTACTTAACTTTATTTTACCTTTTACCATATGTCAAGTTTTTTCGTTTCATAACGATTTTTATCGTTACAGTTAAGTACAATAAGAATAAAGAGAATAAGATTCAGATCCATCTACTTCCAGAGGGATCTGGGCAGGTGTTTGCAGAATGAATAGAGCGGATTTGGACAAAGCAGCCGCACCAAGAACAAAGAACCCCGAAGGAGAGGGATTCACAGGTACGGCAGGCCTTGAGTCGACGCTCACGAAGAGCTCTATCTTCGTGAGAAAGCTGGTTACTATCCCTGAGGGAAAGCTCACGCGCAATACTCTCGAGTTCCTCAGGGGATGGAATATCTGCACGCTCGCAAGATGCACAGGGCATTAATTGGTAAATCTCAATTAAAAGTGATGTTCACAACTGACATTGCAGGAAGAACAACCTCAAGAACTCCGTCATTTATAGAAGGAAGATCAAAGGCTACTGGGATAACTGCATCGGTATCTCCAAAGTCATTGTATGCATTCATCTTTGTAGAGGTAAGAATTCTTCCACTTGCAGATGAAACTTTCACACCAACAATTGAAATGGGAAGACGGGCAGAATTTACAGGATCTGCATTTGTAACCGTAACGGTTATAGCTCCAGATGCTGCGCGCGAAGCGGACGCAGAAAGGGATGGAATACCGCGCTCTCCCTCGATTCCTCTGTATTCCGGAGTAGCAAGACCGGTCGCCAAAAGAGTGGCCCCTTGATGCTCCTTGTACATATCGAATACATGCCAAGTTGGAGTAAGAACCATTTGGTCTCCTTCTGTCAGTATTGGTGACTGAAGAACGTTTGCAATCTGAGCAAGATTAGCCATACGAACGCGATCTGCATGATTATTGAAAATATTAAGCGTAATTCCAGCAACAAGAGCATCTCTTAGCGTATTCTGCTGGTAAAGGAAACCTGGATTTGTACCTGGCTCAACTTGATGCCAACTTCCCCATTCATCTACAATAATGGCAACTCTACGAGTTGGATCGTATGTATCCATAATGCGAGCATGATTAGAAACAAGCTCTTCCATACGCCAGGCACTTTGCAAAAGGGTAAACCATTCTTTTTCATTGAAGTCTGTTGCAAGGCCTTTTCCATCCCAGCCAGCCTGTAGTGAATAATGATGGAGACTAAGTCCATCCATGTACTTTGCTGCATCGCGCATTAAAATGTCAGTCCATTCATAGTCAGCGACAGACGCACCGCATGCAATTTTATAAATCTTATTTTTGCTAAAACTGCGTACATAGGTTTGATAGTTGCGATACAGATTGGCGTAATGAGAGGCGGTCATATTTCCACCGCATCCCCAGTTTTCATTGCCGACGCCGAAATAGGGAAGAGACCAAGGCTTTTCACGGCCATTTTTGACCCGCAGACGAGACATGGGAGAGTCGCCATCGAAAGTAATATATTCAACCCATTCCTGCATTTCCTGTACTGTACCACTACCCAAATTACCGTTTACGTATGCCTTACATCCGAGAATCTCACACAAGTCCATAAACTCATGAGTTCCAAAAGAATTGTCTTCAACAACTCCACCCCAATGGGTATTTACCATGCGCTTTCTTTCTGTTTTTGGGCCAATTCCATCTTTCCAGTGATATTCATCGGCAAAACATCCACCTGGCCAGCGCAGATTAGGGATGCGAATTTTCTTAAGAGCTTCGAGTACGTCCGAGCGGAAGCCTTTTACATTCGGTATGGGTGAATCTTCTCCTACCCACAAGCCTCCATAAATACACCGACCCAGATGTTCAGAAAAATGGCCATAAATATCCGGTTCAATGGTCGGACCGTCTTGGTTTGCATAAACAATTAGTGCATGATTCATACGTTATCTCCGGTATAAAAAATTGTAAGTTTTATAAAAGAATATGGAAGCCTAGCACTCAGACTAAGCAACCCGGTTCCATAGTAACCCCCTTTAACTTTCTGTACAAGTTAAAAACGAAAAAAGACGGTACAAAACAACAATAGTCGTTTATAATAGAAATTAATGAAAACTATTGAATATACATCTTTTGTTACTGGGACAAAGCGACATTGTTCCTTTTATATCCCTCACGACCCTGAATCTCGCGCTCCACAAATACTCCTCTTTGTGTTACATGGCATTGGGGGCGATGAAAACGAGTGGGCTCATTTCGGAGATCCAACGTCTATTTTAGATGACCTTGTCTCTTCTCACTCCATACCGCCACTCGTTGCCCTCTTTCCAAATGGGCGTGCTTCTGTTCCGGACTCAGCACCCAGTAATCCGTTTGAGCCCTACGCTATCGAAGGGTTTGCACGATTCACCGATGAACTCTTGCAAGATCTATTACCACTCGCGCACAAAACTTTCAGTATTCCCCTCTGTGCAGAAAATCGTATAATATGCGGGCTTTCCATGGGTGGAGGTCAGGCTCTGAATATAGGACTCTCGAATCCCCATGTATTTTCCCGCATTGGAGCCTTTTCACCGGCTCCGAATACAGATGTGCTAAAAAGCTTAGAAATAGGAATAAACAACCGAAACAATGAAAAGAAACTCAGTAGAAAAGATCAATATAACGACTTATCTTGCTTGCACAGCGTATCGAAAGGTATCGCTGAAAAATTTCCCCATGTGTGGTTGTGCTGCGGAGTTTCAGATAGTCTTCTTGAAGTTACTCAAACTTCCGAAAAATTCCTCAACGATGCAGGAGTGCAGCTACACACAGAATATATAGAAGGCGATCACGATTGGAATGTATGGAACTACGGGCTCCGACACTCACTTGCTTTTTTTTGGAAGGAAACAACATGACTCGAGAATTTAGAACATTTGGAAATCCCTATCTTCCCTCTTGGGAATATGTCCCAGACGGCGAACCCCATGTATTTGGAGATCGTGTATATGTATACGGCTCCCATGATTCATTCAACGGCCACGTATTTTGCTTAGGAGATTATGTATGCTGGTCTGCACCAGTGGAAGATTTAACGCTCTGGAGATACGAAGGTGTTATCTATAAAAAAACAAACGATCCTTTGAACTCCTCTGGATCCATGTGCTTATATGCGCCCGATGTGACACAAGGACCCGACGGGCAGTTTTACCTTTATTATGTTTTAGACAAGGTCTCTATTGTGTCAGTGGCTGTAGCCGATAATCCTGCTGGACCCTTTTCGTTTTACGGGTACGTAAGACACCCAGACGGAGAACTTCTTGGAGAGCGAGCAGGGGACGAAAACCAGTTCGACCCGGGAGTATTGACCGAAGGGTCGATTACGTATCTATATACTGGATTTTGCTCGAAAGGAGATCGCTCAAGAACTGGTCCGATGGTGAGTATTATTGGACCCGATATGCGCACTTTGGTCAGCGGTCCAAAAAACTTATTGCCGAGTGAGCCATACTCAAAGGGTTCTGGTTTTGAAGGACACGAGTATTTTGAAGCCGCAAGCATGCGAAAAATAAAAGATACCTACTATTTTATATATTCTTCAGTCTTACTTCACGAGCTTTGCTATGCTACAAGTGATCGACCAGACAGCGGGTTTAAATATCGCGGAGTATTAATAAGCAATAATGATCTCCATATAGGCGGATACAAGGATCCAGAAACCCCAGCATATTATGGGGGCAATAACCACGGAAGTATCGCCGAGATTGCTGGACGCTGGTATGTATTTTATCATAGACATACGCATGGCACGACCTTTTGTAGACAGGGCTGCGCCGAACCAATTGAACTTAAAAAAGACGGGACCTTCGTGCAGGCAGAAATGACCTCCCAAGGGCTGCGAAATAAGCCATTCAGCGGAAAGGGTACCTACCCCGCATATATCGCCTGCAATCTCTGGAACGAGATTCCTTCATTATATACTGCACAGGCAGCCTGGCCAGATAATCGCTTTCCCCTTATTACACAGGAAGGCAAAGATGGCGATGAAGTTGATGGTTTTATTGGCAATATGATGGACGGGGCAATTGCCGGTTTCAAATATTTTGATTTTTCCAATGTTCAAAGTATATCGATAAAAGTTAGAGGGTATTGCCGAGGCTCGTTTATAGTGTCCACATCGCCAAGTGGAATAGCTGCTGCCCGGATCCCTGTGGAGTTTACAAATGTCTGGACCGAGTATCGGACAACTCTCAATCTTGAAGATGGAATACATGCTCTCTATTTTCGATACGAAGGAGAAGGCAGAGCTAGTTTTGCCTCATTTAGTATAGAATAAATCTAGAAGCAGAACCTAAGAATAATATCTTGTGGATAATTACCAAATCCTCGACCAAAAATATTCATGCCACCCCGGTGTTCGGCGTCTTCCTTTACGCCGAACCGAACCCGGATAGAGTGATGATCTGAGAGCATAAGCTCACCTATAGTAACCGAAGAAACTTTCACTCCATCGACAAAGGTTCCCTCTTCGTCTATTCCCCAGTTTTTTAACAGTCCATACTGGGAACCTTCTAATTTCCACCATTCGGGAGTGTATTTTCCGCGCCGGTCGCCGAAATCTCCTGGAGACACCCACGTTCCAGTCTCGACTTTATTAACCCATAGAACGATATCGGACAACCAAGATGAATTTGTTCCTGGTGTTTCTGAGGAAATTTCTGCACTTATCTCGAGGCGTTTTATTGGACGATTATCGTACAAAGCATTGTTGGGAAATTTATATTCAACAAAACCAGTTCCAAACCATAACAAGCCAGCTTTCATTCGGTTAGGATTAAGGAACGATTCAGGAGAGTCTAGAAATCCAATTATGGAATCTGGAGCACACAATCCGCAGGGAGCACTTGCATGATAATCCGTAAAAAGGCCAATTGGCATTTCTACATCGAGAAAATCGGATACAGTCGGTTCCGGTGGGAACTGAATAATCATTTCTTCAAACGTAGGCTGACATAGTTTTTGGTTTCCCTTTTTTGCTTTGACTGTTTCTGTGCGTATAAGGCCAGCTTTTTCTAATATAGATATGTGAGACGCTATTGTAGATTGGGGGAGACCCATAGATTCTGCTATTTCATTGATGTTTCGTACTCGTTTACGTAAAAGCGATATTATTCGGACTCTGGGTTCAGAGGCAATCGCCTTAAGTTTATCAATGTCGGCGATAGGATCGACTACCAGAAACCAGTCTTCTTTACTCATAAA
>DATFIA010000229.1:0-2721 GCA_035270545.1 Treponemataceae bacterium | reverse complement strand
CTCCCCAAGGAAGGTGAAAAAACTTGCTATAAAAAATTGCACCAGATGTAGGTAATAAACATGAAAATGCCATTGCAAAGAAAATGGTAAAATAAGCCACATACCCGCCTGCTGCGTCAACCCACACGCCATATATTGTTTTTTTTCCAATAGTTCGTGCCATGTTACCATCAACACAATCGAGAAGAGCAAAAATAAAAAATAAAATGATGGCGATGGCGTGAAAGATAGGATAGGGGAGCATGGTACAAATAAGAGCCAATACACAAGCAATTGCGCTTATTCCTGTTACCATATTGGGCGTTACACCTATAGAAAGAAAAAACCAAGAAACTGGCCAAGAAAGTGGGCGCAAAAGGTATTTTGAAACAGTACCGTCAGCTTTTCTTTTTTCTGGTGAAAGTGACGCATATATTTCTTTAATAGAATATTTCATGAAATAATTTCCTCCAAAGTGGAATTAAAGCGTTTTGGCATAGAATTGAGGTCTTCTCGGTATTTAAAAGCTGCAGTTCTCACAATTTTTTTAATCTTAGATTCATCAGCAAGTAGAGATTCTACTGTAGAAATTAGATCCGTTGCATCCCAGTTAAAGGGGACATAGGTTTCTTCAGGTATAAAGACATTAGGCCACGTTTCTATATGAGACATATCTGGTTTTAGAAGAAGAGCCCCACATCTCACCGCTTCAAAATCTCGCAAACATAATTCACCCCAGCCGAAAGGGCTTAATACAATTTTTGAGTGTGCAGCTTCTCTATTAAATTGTTTTTGAGGAACAGATCCAGTTAAAAACAATGGATTGTCTGCAATTTTTTCTAAAATAAGTTTTCGCTGATACGTAATGGAAGGGCGACTAATTATACCAAGACGTGCATGAACGGCAAACTGCCCTGTATTAGAAGCTATAGCCTGCTCTGGTTCAAATGTATCTCGTAGATAAAAAAGGCGAGCCATACGAGGGCTTAGCACGCGTGAGAGCGCTACTCCTGCTCTTTGTCTAAAAGGATATCTAGGATAATCACCTATTCCGATATTCCAAGATAAGCGAAGTTTTGCAAGTTCATAGGGGTCTGAAATAACAGCGCGTTTCTTGTTGTCTTCGTCAGTTATACCGTATTTTGTATGATAATAATCTGAATACAATTCTTTTCCATACAGGTCTCGCGAATATAGACTTGTATCTTTAAATAGGGCTTTTGAATAAAACAGATCTACAAAGGGAAGTACCTCGAGACGCGGAATTCCCCCTCCTGCATCGTCATGAAAAAAAGCAATACGGTCATATTTTTCTCGTAAGGCCTTCATTAATCCAATATCGACAAGATCGGGTTTGATAAATTGACGCATCAGTATCAGTATTTTGTTTTTGTCTTTTAATAAACAAAACTGTGGATCATCGGTAAAGGTAAATTTATAAAAGGGATTAGAATTCTGTAAAAAGGGTGAAAGGGAATAAAAACAGGAAATTCTATCAACAAAGGTTAAAATTGTTATATTGATCATAGATGAAGACAATTATATACTATTAAGTATGATACGTACAGATAAGCCTATTAAAATTGGCGTCATGACAAAACCCTTAGATAACTGGAAATCTGGTTCCGGACACCATCTCGATGAATTAATGAAACATGTTTTAGATCTTTGTGAAAGTACATATACAGGACAATTTGAATTTACCTTTGTTCATTACAATAAAAGTGATAATCCGATATATACACGGGTAAAAGAATTGATCGTACCTCGAAATCCCTTTGCAGCAAGCAAGATTTTAAAAAAACACAACTTTGATATAATTCATTACAGTCCTCTTTCTATTTTTGCACCCGTGTGGGGTATTAAAGCTAAGAAAACCGCTACAGTTCATGGTATTGAAGAGCGGCTTTTTCCAAAAGGATATTCATTTATTCAGCGATTTCATGATTGTAATATTCAGCCTATTTATATGCGCGCAATGGATGGAATTGCGACTGTTTCAGAAACTGGGCGCCAATGGTTTATTTCACATTATAGAATTAAGGCTGATTCAATTGTTGTAACTACAAATGGATTATCTGACGTGTATAAAATTTTACCTGAAAATAAAAAAAATCTTACAGATTTTCCTTTAATAAATCGCGCCTTTGTAATGCACATTAGTAATTGTAGCGCGCGAAAAAATCCAGAAACTGTTATTAAAGGCTTTGCCTCTTTTATTAAAAATACTGGCAAAGATTATTTACTTGTCTGTGCAGGGAAGGGTTGGGATAATCAAAATATTCGTAACCTCGCTAGTGCTGAAGGAATAGAAGATCTTTTTATTACACCAGGTTTTATTTCTGAAGACGCTGCTGTGAGGCTATTAAACAAGGCAGAAGCTTTTGTATTCCCTTCATGGGCAGAAGGCTTTGGAATGCCCAATGTTGAAGCTATGGCCTGTGGATGCCCTGTAATAACATCTAATATATTTGCAATTCCTGAAGTAGTTGGAGATGCTGCAATAATTATTTCTAAACCTGATGCAGTAGAGGAAGTTGCATTAGCATTAGAACACATTACGGGTAACGCAGAGACAAAAAAAGCCCTCGTTAAACGAGGGCTTAAACAGTGCAAAAAATATAATTGGAATGATAGTGCAGAAATTATTTTAGGGTTATGGAAAAGGATTTTATTAACTGATAGAATCAAAGATAAAAAGGAATAGCTAAGTTTTCTTGATATATCACAAAAATTATGTAT
>DATFIA010000228.1:0-5741 GCA_035270545.1 Treponemataceae bacterium | reverse complement strand
TAGGTTGATATTTCTTCGTAAGAAGCTCTTCTGCTTTCTCCGTCAATTGCAGATTCAATTGGAATAACCCGCATAAGGCCTGTTCCTGCAGGAAAACTACCAATGGACCTAGGTCCATTTTCTACACCGTAGCGCTCAAAGCTTTCTGCTACTTCTGGATGTTTTCTAATGTTTTCTTTACTGTTGACTATCATTTCCATAATGCCGGGAACCCAGGGTTCATACCAGAATTTATCTTCACCGCTTGCACTACTTAAGATGCTTACACCGGCCATTGCTAATTCCCAGACAATACGTTTGGTATCTTCTATCGATTTTCCACACTCGGCTGCAATTTCTTCTACAGTCATGGGGGTGCGCATTTTCATACTCAATGCGACGTCTACCATTTCCTCGGTAAGAAGTGGTTCAAGAATTTTGTATCGAGCATCAGTTACTGTTACAGCTCCTTTTGCTCCTACTTTTTTTCCGCTTACTTTGTTTGCAAACTCAAGTATTTTATCTTGTACTTCTGTCATAATAACCTCTTAAAAAAAATGTGATAGGGTGAAGTTTACGCGTTCCAAGTCTGCACTTCACTGCGAAGCCAATCTGCCCAGGCCTCTATTCCTTCTCCTGTTTTTGCAGAAATGGGGAAAATGACTATATCCGGATTCAATTTCGCAAGACCTGCTTTTAAGGCTTCCATATTGAAATCAAAATACGGCATAACATCAATTTTATTGACGATGAGTACATCTACTGTGGCAAACATGGGTGGATACTTTAAAACTTTGTCGTCCCCCTCTGGCACACTGAGAATCATTACGTTTTTGACAGCGCCGGTGTCAAAATCGGCTGGGCAAATAAGATTGCCTACATTTTCAAGAATCGCAAGATCGAGATTCTCAGTTCCCATTCCCAATAAACCCTGTTTGGTCATGTCTGCGTCGAGATGACACATTCCACCAGTATGTAATTGAATTACCCGCACACCAGTTTTTGCGATTGTTTTCGCATCGACATCGGAGTCAAGATCTGCTTCCATAACACCAATGCGAAATTCATTTTTCAAAACTTCAATTGTTTTAACCAAAGTCGATGTTTTTCCAGATCCAGGGGATGACATAAGATTTAATAAAAAGACTTTTTGCTTTTTTAAATCTGCGCGCAAAATTTCCGCTTGTTGATCATTATTTGCAAACACGCTCTCTTTTATTTCAAGAATTCTAAATTCATTTTTCACTTTTCTACCATCCCCTGAATGTATTAATGTGCTACAGCTTCTGCGGCAACGGTCTTATAACATGCCAAATCTGTATACAGTTCTGCTTTGTACGGATTACGTTTTGTCTTGAGAACTTTGTAGATCATATATACCAAAAGGGCTGCGTTAGCGACTAAAGCGAGTAAGCTCGTTACAAAAAGAGCTGTTGTATTTTGGCTTGCTTTTACTGCAAATTGAGAGTCATCGATGAAACCTGGGAATGTCATGGCAAACATACACCAAAAAGCCAATGTGGCGGCACGATGTTGGAGCCATGCACCTTTTTGAATAGTAAAAGCAATGACTGTTGGTGCAATAAGCAAGGCAATGCCACAATACCAGGCATGGTCACCTAAACAGTTGTATGTATATGCAAAGTTCCAAAGATCATAGGCAATAATCCAAAACCAGCACATATCTGGCCACAGCATATCCTTGCTTTTTTTTCGGCTAATAATAATACCGAACCAACCAGTTATGGTAATAATATTTAATATTCCAGCAATACCATTCATGTAGTTCCAAGAACCACTGGTAGTAATTATGCCATCAAAAACTTCTCGAACCAGACCTAAGTTACCAATTTGAAAATCTCGAGCAACTGCTTCGAGAATATTGATTGCTAAAATAAGGGGAGGAAAACAGAGTAGCCATTTTTTTTCCGAAGCACCTTTAACATGACGAATTACAAAAAAACCAATACAACCGGCAAGCGATGAATACACTTTCGCGTAATGAAACCAGTCGTTAACACTTGTACCAGCAGTTGTTTTTGGCCATACAAAAATAGCGAGAATAACTGGAAGTATAATAAAAAGTATTATTCCACCAATTTTAGTTCTTCGACTTAATTCGTTGAGCACAATAAGTACGACGAAGACCAATGCGAGCATTAACCAATTTGAAAGCGGTTGTGCTTGGAAAAAAAACATAAAAAGCTCCTCTGTATAATATTCTTCTTGTGGTTATACCAGAAATATAATACCACACATTATATAAAAAAAGCACGTTATAACTTGTTATTTTTATTGGTTTTTGTTACTTTGTTTATATAATTCACTTGTGGTATGTGGTTGAACCAAGACAAGAAAGGAATACTATGAAATTCAAAGCATTATCTGCTCCTTCCCTAAAAGAACTCTTTGTTACAGAACTTGAAAATATGATTCTTTCTGGAGAACTAGAAATTGGCTCGCAACTCCCTCCCGAAAGAGAACTTTCTGTTAGTATGAACGTAAGCCGCGCAGTCATAAATTCTGGAATAACAGAAATGGCAAATAAAGGCTTTCTCGTTATTCAACCACGTCAGGGAACCTTCGTCGCCGACTACCGCAGAACTGGTACAGTAGAAACCCTTATTTCTATTATGAAATATAATGGAGGAACTCTACGGCGTGAGGAAATACGATCCATTTTAGAAATGAGACTTATTATGGACAAATTGGCGGTTGAAAAACTTATACCAATAATAAGAGATACCGATCTGTTTGAGTTAAAAAAATGGGTCGATAAACTAACCAATGCAAAAGACAACAAAACAGCAGCCGAATGTGCCTTTTCATTTATGCACGAAATGTATGTTCAATGCGGAAACACCTTATTCCCTCTTATTTGCTATTCTTTTCGTGAACCGGTTCTTTCTTTGTGGGAACGTTTTTGTCGTTTACATGGAAAAGAAATACTTACTAACGATATACATGGTCTGTACCTTTGTCTTGAAAAAAGAGATATTGAGGGCGCAATTTCACAAAGAGAGAGAGTTTTACAAGATACCATGACTGGCGAAAATCAAATTTATACGGGCTAAAGTATGTTTTACATATTTAGAAAAAGGAATACCAATGCATGAATTAGGAATAGTAATGAATATTGCAGAAACAGTAGAAAAATTTGCAGCCGAAAATGAAGTAACTCAAGTTGCTTCTATTACGCTACAAGTAGGAGAACTATCCTCTATTGTTCCTCACTATTTACTGGAATGCTTTCCAGCAGCAGTAGATCGTTCTGACCTACTCCGCGATACAGAACTAAAAATCGAAATTCTAACCGCAAACTGTATGTGTCATATATGTAATAAAGTATATAGTTTTATGGAAAACAGAAAAACATGCCCCCTTTGTGGAAAAGAAGACACAGAAATTATTAGCGGAAGAGAATTTTTTATAAAAGAAATAGAGGCCTGTTAGAATTTAATCCGGCCTTTTATGGCAGCATCAAAGTCACATAAATTATGTTAATTGAGGAGTAAAAAATGTCTGATTTCTTAAAAAACAACCGCAAAGAAATTACGGAAGTACTCGTAATTATTGATCAAATACTACCTCTCATTGATGAAGCAGAAGATAAGTTTAAAAGTGCCCGTAACTGGGGGTTTATTGATATTCTAGGAGGAGGATTCCTTGTAGATCTTATTAAACACAGTAAGCTAGGCTCGGCGAGCACCATTATGAACCGCATTAACTCTCTTTTACAAGATTTACAAAGGGAATTGAAAGATGTTGTTATTCCCACAGACTTTTCCATGAATACCGCAACCTTCGCGACCTTTGCCGATTTTCTCTTTGACGGTATTCTAGCTGACGTATACATGCAGTCAAAAATTATGTCTAGCCTAGAACAAGTAAGGGAACTTCAAAACCGCCTTGTGCTACTTCGGAGTAAGTTAAAAGAAATTCGCACTCGCGCATAAAGAGGATCTATGTATTACCAAAAAAAATCTCAGCTTGTTTCTCTGCTCTTTATTTATGGATCAAACATTCTGTTTGCTGCAACAGCGCTTATTATAAGTCTCCTGTCAAAATCTTTTGACGGATACTTTACAACTTTTTCAAGATTTGCCCTGGGACTCCTTATTGGCTTAATGCAGCTTTTCATAACAAAAACTCCATTTAGAATTGTCAATTTTAAGCCATGGATTGGCCGTGGCTTTTTTGGCTCTCTAGCAATGACGCTTTATTATGTATCTATATCGATTGGATCTCCTGGACGTGCTACTTTTTTCAATAATACCTTCCCTATTTTTGTCGCCCTTATAGCAATTTTTATTTTTAAAGACAAGGTGAGAATTGCAACTATATTTGGCATTATTATTGCCTTTGTCGGCATGTATATAGTACTCGCCGACGATCAGGCATCTACATTAGCAGCAAACAGTATTGGTATTTCAAGTGGAGTTTTTGCAGGAATCTCGTATCACTTTAATAAAAGAGCATCGTTAACTGAACATCCCGTCGTTATTTATCTTGGGGTCTGCATTGTAGGTCTTCTCATGACCTCTTTTTCTGCACCTCAAATTGTAAATTTAGATTTACACTCAATTATTATACTAATACTCGCAGGAGCAGGCGCTTATTTTGCACAAATTTGTCTCACCATAGGATTGCGAGATATAGATATAACTGAGGGAAGTATTCATACCTTTGTTAAAATTCCAATGACAAGCATTGGGGCTCTCATATTTTTAAGAGATCCTATTACTGCGGGTCTTGTTGCCGGAATAGCCCTTCTCTTCTTTGGTATATTTTTTGATCGGCTTGTTCCAGTGAAAAAAAAAGATGAATAAGACTCCAGCTTGGCGCTCCCTCATGTTCAATGGCTCGAAGCTTCGCTGCCCAATTCCCCTTGCCTCTATAATTAAAAAAAACCGTCTGGCAAAGGCCAAACGGTTTTTTTTAATCGGGAAAGGGGGAATTGACCCTACACTTCGACGACTTCCTGTCGTCTCGCTCCGGGCCGGGGTTTGCGCTTACGCGGCCATCCTTGGCCGCTCTTCCTCCCTTTCGGTCGGCGCGCGAACCCGTTCAATTCCCCTTTAAAAATAAAAGGACCTTCCTATTGGAAGGTCAATATCGGGCAAGGGGGAATTGAACCCCCGGCTTCTTGGTCCCGAACCAAGCGCGCTACCCCTGCGCTACTGCCCGGAAAGCCAGTCGTGAGACTGGCTAATATATATTATCAGGATCCCGGTAATAGCCGCTTGACGGATCCTGCTGCGGCAGAATAAAAAAAGCTCGTCTGGAAAACCAGACGAGCTAATGCGGGAGCGACGGGGATTGAACCCGCGATCTCCGGCTTGACAGGCCGGCGCGATAACCAGCTTCGCTACGCCCCCGTAATGTTCGTTACTATATGTAATATAAAAAAAAATGTCAATATGTATTTTTTAGTAAAAGAATGAAGGGGTAGCGAAAAAACGTTAGGAAGCTCATGAACGCATTGTTGTTCAGTTCATTAATGAGCTTCCTGACTTTTGGAGCTCAGGGGGAGCAGCGTAAAAGGCGCATTAAATTTTTTCCTGCAATAAAAAAATTGACAAAGCTGTTCCCCCTTTATTATATTAAAAAACTTTCAACAATTATGGCAGCAGTAAGTTTAGGCTACATTGACAGAGGTATAGTCCCATGGTATCCTAACTTTCACTTAATCTTTGACGTCAAGAAGGAAGTTCTATGTCAGCCCTTAAAAAAAACCTGCTCTATGTTGGAGCCATTATTGT
>DATFIA010000227.1:0-3909 GCA_035270545.1 Treponemataceae bacterium | reverse complement strand
GCCATATGTTTATTAAAAGGATTCCCTGAACGTGAATCGAAAAAGCTACGTTCAAGACCAATTCCATAAACAAGAATAATTGATGAGGAGAATATATAAAATAAAAAACTATCAAGATATAACATCAGATTCCCCTTTTTTGAATTGTTGATCGTCTGTTAAGATACGTTATAATCCAGGAAATTAATCCAAGAATTATAAGAGCTCCACCAGATGTTCCCCAAAATCCAAGTCCCCAATCTGAAAAATGAGGAAATATAGATATAATTACTAAGCCGTCTGAACTAGGAAGAGATATTGTTCCAGATCCGACTATTTCTCTTAAGAAAGAAAATCCAAGCATTAAAGGAAGAAAAAGAACTATGGATCCTGAAAACGGTTTGTAAATTGAAAATAGTTCTATATTTATTATTAGAAGATATGAAAATGCAGAAATATAAAGATATAAAGAAAGATTAGAAGCCAGTATTGGGGAAACAGCTTGTAAAGCTAAGTGAAAAATTGTTGCAGAAGCTGCTGTTGTAACGAGTTCTGGATAGATGCTTTTTTTTTGTTGAGTGATTTTTTTGAAGAGTTCCTTAAACAAAACTCCGGAAATGAAATACCATAGAATTGCAGCAGAAAGTACAATACCATAAGCAAAGCGAGATGCTGCAGGAATAAGAGGGCATAACGCTAATAAGAATAATAGGGATTTATTTTTCATTGAATGAGGCCTCCCCGTTCTGTAATGTTTTCTAACATTTTTATTCGATATTTTAAGATTCTGTTTGTTATTCCAAATTTCTTTGGATTTTCAATACTTTCTGGTAGCCCTAAAAGCCCACAAAATTGTGTTTCCTTGTGTTGAGAAACAAGGAAAACTCCAGTGTAAGGACCAGAATCTCCTGTTAATGTCACGGCAAAAATAATTTCATCTGCATGTTTTTTTCCTTCAATTGACCATGCTTTAAAAGAGGAATAACTTGTTTTTTTAAATTGTAAAACTTGAGAAAGCTTTATAGGTTCTTTTTGGGATACTTGTAACAGTTCTTCAACATGTGTTTTTAGTTGTTCATTGTATTTTGGTTTAATAAAAAAAGCAGACACAGAAATAACTAAAGCAAGGAAAATAAAAACACCAGCAGTCAACATAAATTTTTTTAACATATCTTGTATTTCAGCTGTCATGAAAAATCTCCTGAAACTTTGTAATAGTACCGTTCAACGCACTCAATGAAGGGGTTTATTACATTAATAATCAGAATAGTAAAAATAGCACCAACAGGAGCCCCACCCGGTCCGCATACAAAAAAGCAGACTATTCCAGAGAAAAAGCCAGAAATAATTTTTCCGCTTCTTGTACGTGGACTAGTCGAATAATCTCCCGCCATATAAAATGCTACAAAAAGGATACCACCTGTAAGAAGTGCAAATAGAATATCACCTTGAAAAAAACCTATATCAAAGGGGACAAGAGAAAAGAGTCTAATTAAAATACTGTACGTAACTATAAAAACTGTTGGAATTATCCAATCTATTATTTTAAAAGATAAAAGAATTATCGAAGAAAGCAGTATTAAAAAATTATATCTAAATGCTGGTATTGTAGAAGGAGAAATCCAGAAAAGAGTAATGTACCCTTCTGGTAGTTTTATGCCAAATTTAGTAAGAAATCCTGAATTTAATGCGGTTGTAATGGATTGATCTAATGAAATCATATTAAAATGATCCAGTTTAAGAGCTCCAAAAAATGATCCAACCGTTCGAACGCCTTCAGAAGAAACCACAAAAGACGGAAAAGATTCAGGATGACTTATCCAGGCTATTGCAACGGCAACAGCTGTGGCATTCATCCAGTTAAATCCTGTTCCTCCAAATAAGATGCGAGCAATACTCATTCCTGCAAAGCTGCTTGCAAAAGCAACAAATAGATTTATATCGACTGGTAAAAGAAGTCCAGTAAGGATTCCAGATATAAAAACCATTTCATCAGCAAAAAAAGACTTATGCATCGGTAGTGAAAACAGTCCTTGAGCAATTACAGAGCCAAGGACTGTAAGAAGTATGTTTAGTAAGGCTTTTGTGTCTCCCGTAATGGCTAACATACCTAGCTGTGGTACAAGTGTACATAACAGAATTATAGTCATTTTTGAAACAGTGGTTCGTGTGAGTATAAAAGGTGAAGGACTTACAATCCAAGAGTTATTTTTCATTATCAGTTCCATCCATGCGTATTTTTGCTTCAGCTATTATATGGTGGAGCGGTATTCTTGAAGGACACACCATGGAGCAGCAACCACAATTTTGGCATAAAGAGGCTGCTTTTTGAACATCTAGCGTAAGATTTCCTCTGTGTATGACTTGAACAATTCTCATGGGATCGAGATGAACAGGACAAACTTTAAGACAATTACCACAATGGATACAAGATTGTGTTTTTTGGTTTGGACTTGAATCTGTATCTAGAATATGTAAGGACTTTGTATACTTTGTTATAGGAGTATCAAGATCATACACAGCAGTACCATGAAGTAGTCCATTTATAACTATTCTTCCTGGGCTGTTTTTAAACCCACCGCACTCCTCTATAATATCTCCAATAGTTGTTCCTATTCTAACTTTTAAAACAGAAGGTTTTTCAATCGCACTGCCTGAAATTACTATAAAACGAGTAAGAATACAGAGATTATGAACAATTGCATCATAGGCAGAAAGGGCTGTTTCTATATCTATCAGAACTCTATTTTTTGAAATTGACTTGTTATTATCGAGTGCATGATTAATTTGAACAGTGTTACCTGCGGGATATGTTTTTGCCATGCGGACAGTGAAAATAGGTTTGTTTTGGAAAATTTCTTGAAGTTTTTCTATATACTCATTTGTCCATTTTTTATCTTGATGTACGAAACATATTGCAGAAGCGTCCATTGCTCGTGCAAGAAGAGCACAGCCTTGTAAAACAGAATTTGAAAAGTGAGACCATAAAAAAGAGTCAAGCATGCATGTAGGATCAGAGTCAAAAAGACGAACAGTAAGTATCGGGTTTCCTTTGGTTTTAGCTTTTTTAATTGAACCTGAAAGGGAAACGGGTTTTTCAAAGGTATTAATAACACCTTTTTCTTCTAAAATTCGCATCATTTCAAATTCAGACATATGTGTCCATTTAAAATTTTCCTGTTTTCTCCCTAAGACTGAAAAAGAACCTGAAAGCTGAATTATAGCTGCATTGCCGAGTTTTCCATTTGGTAAGGCTATTTCTCTCCAAGAATGAAGAATTCCAGGAATTGATGAATGAACATGTGCAGAGTTTTGATTAGTTGCTCGGGCAAGAAGTTGCCCTTCTGTAACTTTTTCCCCCTGGGCTACAATGGGCCTTGCAGGGAGCCCTGAGTCTTGAGAAAGAGGTATAATTGCTGTTGAAGGTAAAAATGCAGTACCCATGAAATCTAAATCAGGTAACTCATGGCGTATATATTCGTTTCCTCGTTTGAACTTAATAATATGTGTCATTATTGCAGCCTCATTATATGAGCAGATACAAATCTGCCTTGTTTTTGCAACATTTGTTCCAGCGGCGTTAGATTTGAATCTAGAACTTTTGATATAAAACGATTATTAAATGTCAAACTTCCGGTTACAGTGGAAATCAACATTCCGTTATCTTGCATTGAATACTCAAACATTTCAATAAAAGATCCTTCTTGTGGATCCGTTACTGGTTCACCAATTTTAACCCAAGGAGCAGTTTCAAGTTGCCATTGCAGGCTTACGTAATCTCCTAAATCTGGAAGATTAATAGCCGATTTATTTTCTCTAGATTTTTTGAATCCTGAAACAGTAAAACCAACAACGTCATTATACCCTGTTGGAGAAGGAATGCACAACTCCCGCAGAAATGTTTTATTTGTACTAACAGCTGTTTTAGTA
>DATFIA010000226.1:0-9174 GCA_035270545.1 Treponemataceae bacterium | reverse complement strand
TTCCCGCACCGCCGATATTGAGAGAATTAAAGGGACTATTCAAAACTCACGGAAAGCAGGTCCCCTAAAACAGCAACTTGAACAACTTGAATTGCTACAACAGGCAAAAGAAGAGCAAAAAAAAGAGCTCGAAAACCTAGAACTCGAATATAAACATTCAAACGAAATTCTTACAAAATTACAAAATAAGTCTGAAGAAATAGAAAAAGACATAGCAAATAAAGAATTACTTTTACTTAAAAAAGAGCAACTACGAATTGCTGTAGATATTTCTGAAAACTTAGACATAGAAACAGCTCGAAGAGATCAATCACGTAAAGAAGTCTCTCGGGTAAAAAAAGAAATTGCTAGGTATCAAGCAGATTTAGATGTGTTTAAAGAACAGTTGCAAACACTTCAAAATAAAATGGGTGACACAGATGCCCTTGTGGAAGCTCAACAAAAAGCCCGAGATACACTAGAACAGGCGAAAATACTACATGGTCTCGCAGTAGAATTTGAAAAAGAAAAAAGAGCCGTTTTAGTTCACCAAAAAACAATAGAAACAACTGTAAGTGAATTAAAAACAAACCAAACAGATATAGAAATTACAAAAGAGGAATTTGTTCTTCTTCAAAAAGAAATAGAAAACGAAAAAAATAAAACCGTAGCAGGATCTCTTGCAAAAACTCTTAAAAGCGGTATTGCCTGTCCTGTTTGTGGATCGTTAGAACATCCGTCGCCAGCAAAAGAAATAGAACCTGTTTTTTCATTTGAAGAAAGGCGCGAATCGCTTGAACGAAGAACGCTCCAGCTTGAAAAAAAACATACAGAACTCCAAAAAGAATTGATAACGCGTGAAGCTAATTTAAGAAACGCAGAAGAAAGACTTCAATTACTTTCATTAAAAAATCCCAATAAAAGTGAAATTCCCAGCCAAATAGAGGCAGAAGAGAATCTTCAAAAAGCAGTTCGTGCAACTCAAGACGCTGCAGATACACTCAATGCTACCCGAACTGCCTGGAGAGAATTTGAATCTATTCGAAAAAACATGAGTTCTCTCGACGCTAGTCTGGTAGAAAGGAATTCGTACCTAAACCAAGTTGAAAAAGAAGAATCCAAGGCAGATGCTGCCGTTAAAACAGCCTTACTTCGTTTCAAAGAAGCAGGGCTCGAGCCAGAGACAGACGCAGAAGATGCCCTTGAAATATGTACTGCGGAGATACTCACTCTTGATGCAAAAATAACTGGACATGCAAGTATACTCGACGATGAAAAAAAACGAAGTTCTGTGCTCGAAGGTCGCATACATAGCCTTGGCACATTTGTTTCTAAAAAAATTCAAGAAATAGAAACTGCCTCTAATGAATGGGTCCAAGCATGTAAAACCTCTGGATTTACAGGAAAAGATGAAATTCTTTTAGCTGCCCTTTCTAACAATGAAGAAGAAAAAAGAGAAAAGGAATGTACTGCTTGGACAGAAAGCTGTTCAGCAATTGCTGCACGGATTTTAGATATTGAAGCACAAAAATTTGAATGGATAGATATCGAACCTGATATAATTTTAAGTCAAATTAGCGAAGCTGAAAAAAAACTTAATCAAACCGACGCAGATCTTTCTTCACTTATTACGGAACTTTCAAGTCTTAATTCTCTAATTTCCAGAAAAAAAATGTTAGAAACAGAGAGAGCTCAGAGATCTTTGGAAGCAGGTCGTTTGCAATCGCTTTGCGATGATCTTTCAGGAAATAACCCCGCCCACATCAGTTTTGATGCATGGATTCTAGGAATATATTTAGAAGAAATTACTGCATATGCAAATACAAGGCTTGAGCGTATGAGTGAAGGACGTTACAGTATTCAACTGAATGAAAGTTATAGAAAAGGAAAAAGCCTTTCTGGACTTGAACTCGAAATTTTCGACTCTTGGACGGGAAAAGCCCGCCCTTCTGGCACCCTCTCTGGAGGAGAAACATTTATGACATCGATAAGCCTCGCATTGGGCCTTGCAGACTCAATTCAAGCCCGTGCTGGCGGAATACAGTTAGATGCAGTCTTTATTGACGAAGGTTTTGGCTCTCTCGATGAATCGAGCCTCGAAAGATCTATTAGCATTCTTGACGAAATACGAGGAAGCCGCATGGTAGGTATAATTTCACATGTTGGTGAATTGCGAAATAGAATTCCAGCTCGTATAGAAGTCATTAAAACAGGAACGGGATCATCAATTAAAAAGGAGATTTTTAATGATTAAAAGCGCATTATTTACCGATTTTTATGAACTCACCATGGCTCAAGGATACTGGAAGCGAGGAAAGAATAATTATTCTGTCTTTGACATGTTTTTTCGCCGTCAACCCTTTTCAAGTGGATTTTCTATATTTGCTGGGCTTGAACCTCTTCTTAAAACAATAGAACAATTTACTTTTTCTACAGAAGATATTGAATATCTTTCTACATTAAACTTATTTGAATCCGACTTTTTAGACTATCTTTCCACATTCAAATTTTCAGGCGATATCTGGGCGATGAATGAAGGAACTGTTGTTTTCCCAAATGAACCGCTACTTCGGGTTCATGCAAATATAATAGAAGCGTCTATTATTGAAGGTCTTGTTCTAAATATACTTAATTTCCAAAGCCTTATTGCAACTAAAACAGCTCGAATTTGGCTTGCCTCTAACAAAGGTTCAATTATGGAATTTGGGCTTCGCAGAGCACAGGGTAACGATGGAGCGATGAGTGCAAGTCGAGCAGCCTTTATTGGTGGAGCAAGCGGAACAAGTAATACACTTGCCGGAAAAGTCTATGGGATTCCTGTAATGGGCACAATGGCACACTCCTGGGTAATGAGTTATCCCACAGAAGAGGAAGCCTTTGAGTCCTACGCAAATCTCTACCCAGATAAATCAATATTTTTAATAGATACATATAACACTCTTGAATCTGGAATTCATTCCGCAATAACAGTAGGTAAACGCCTTACGGCACAAGGTAAGACATGGGGAGTTCGTCTCGATTCTGGTGATATTCACTATTTGAGCAGTGCAGTACGCGAAATGCTAGATAAAGAAGGGCTCACAAATGCCTTTATTACCGTGTCGAATGAGCTGACTGAAGAAATAATAGAATCTCTTGTGCTGAACAAAGCGCCAATCGATTCCTGGGGCGTTGGAACTCATATGGTGACAGGTGGCAATGAGTCATCCTTTACTGGTGTATATAAACTTTCGGAGCGAACAACTGATGAAGGAAAAATGCTTCCTACCATGAAGTTATCCGATAACCCTGAAAAAACAACGAACCCTGGAATAAAACAAGTGTGGAGATTATATCATCCAGACGGAACAATGAAGGCAGATATTCTTGCCCTTGATGAAGAAACACTAGTTTCCGGTGTTGAAAATCGCTTTTATCATCCTTTAAATGATTATCAAAGCTTCACTTTTATTCCAGCAAAAGTGGAACCACTTCTCTCTCTCAAAATGAAAAATGGTAAAAGGTGTACTCCAGAACAATCAATATTCGAAATAAAGGACCGTGTTCATACACAATTAGATACACTGGATAGAACCTCAAAACGAATTTTAAATCCTCATATTTATAAGGTATCCTTAACCGAAACGCTAAAAGACCTGAAAAAAGGATTTATGAAAACTTATGGGATCTGATAAAAGTACATTTTCAGAAAATGAAAAACAGGAGCCCAGTTTGATTCAGCAAATTGAGGATTTTTATCTTCCTCGCCAACTCGTAAAAGCAATTTATGAAATTGGAAAAATACCTGCATCATCCCAAGAAACTAATGTAGGGGTTGGATTTATAGATATTGCAGACTATACGTATCTTTCTCGCTATTTAAGTCCAAAAGAAAATCAAATTTTATTAAATGGCCTTTATACTGCGTTTCAAATAGTTCTTGAACGTCACGGGGGCTACCTCAATAAAATTGAAGGTGATGCTATGATGTTCCACTTTGATGATATTCTCGATAAACGCTTGTGGAATAAAAACAAAGAAGACCGTATTGCTCTTATTGCGAGTGAACTCTTTTATACCTGTGTTGAAATGCAAAGAGCCTGCATTCTTTTTAACCAAGCGGATAATGATTTTCTCGATGAAGGAGCAACACCTGAGGCAAAAGAAGCATTAGCTTCGGCTTTTGAAATTATTACCACCTTACGTAACAAAAACGATATCGCATCCACCTTATTTGCTTTCTTTCAAATACGAATACGAATTGGCGCAAATATTGGAGAAGTAACAATAGGTAATTTTGGCCCCGATGGTTCAAAACATTGGGATGTTTTTGGCTTACCAGTTATTAATGCAAAAAGAATGGAATCGACTGCGCCTATTGGCGGACTAAGAATTTCGGAAGATTTTTTTAAAATTTTAGAAGCAAATGGTATTACTGGAAAATATTTTGCTCACTTTAAAGAAGAAGCGAAAAAACTTAAAAGTGTATACCAAAATATTAGTTTTGAAGAACTTTTTAAGTTTAGAGAAGTTGTGGTACATAATAAAAAAGGAGCATTGTATAGAACCTATAGTGTACAAGTATACCCATCTCTCCCTGAATCTATCGCAAAACAAGCAGAAGAATTACTTAATCATGGTAAAAAAGGGATAGATCAAATTGTAGAATTTTTTAGATACTATAGAGCAAATAAATTTATAATACACGAACTCGAAACAATGCTTACTTCAAAAGGAGTAGTCTTTAGAAAAGAAAAAATACTAGATCTCATTTTTTCAAAATTAAATAATAAAAACAAACCAAAACAAATATTAAGCTTATTTGAATTATTTTCTTACATGGATACCTATTACGATTTTATTCAAGATAAAACAGAAAATTATTCTACGCCTCTCTTTTTTAGTTATGACCAATATACATCAACAATACAAGAAAAAACACTGTCTCTTTTCGAAAAAGAAAAGATGGGACTATTACAAAGAAGTTGGTTTTTAGAAGTTGTAATGCCCCTTATTTATGGAAACATCGAAGCATCTTTACTTGAATACCAAGCTAGACTTGAAGATTTTGAGGAACCCGAAGAAATTTAAAAACGGTCTGCCAAAAGGAGATTGACAGACAATAAAAAAAACTATTACAACTTGTAGGCAATTGCTTCTATTTCTACCAAAGCATCTTTAGGGAGTCTTGCAACTTCTACGGCAGCACGGGCAGGAAATGGTTTTTCAAAGAAGGAAGAACACACCTCATTCATAGCAGAAAAATTGTTCATATCCGAAAGAAAAACAGTTGTTTTTACGACTGCAGAAAAATCTAACCCGGCTTCGAGTAAAATAGCAGAAATATTTTTTAGGGATTGGCGTGTTTGACTGGCGATGTCTTCACCGGCAAAACTTCCAGTTTCAAAATTTATAGGTAATTGTCCAGACACAAATAAAAAAGGTCCAGCTTGGATAGCTTGAGAATATGGACCAATAGCAGCTGGGGCTTTCTTACTTTCAATTTCTTTTTTCATTGCTACACTCCTATTAAACATCTTTAAATTATACATAACTTAGGTCAAAAGTCGATTACAATTTAAATACAAGCAACAAAAAATCTCACTTGGATAATTCTGCATGTCTATAACAATCTACCGTGTGATCATTTACCATTCCAATAGATTGCATATATGCATATATAATAGTGGGACCAATAAAACTCATTCCTCGTTTTTTTAAATCTTTGGAAAGGCTTTCAGAAATGGGCGTGCTCGTTGGAACATCTTTATGTTCAAAAAATGAATTTATAATAGGTATTCCTTCAACATAGCTCCACAAATAAATATCAAAGCTACCAAACTCAGCTTGAATATTTAACAAAGCTTGAGCGTTTTTAATTGCAGAGTGGATTTTTAATTTATTTCGTATAATGCCAGGATTAGTTAAAAGCCGCTGTACATCATCTTCGTTAAATTTTGAAACTTGAAAAGGATCAAAATTATTGAATGCCTTTCGGTACGCTTCTCTTTTATTTAATATTGTTTCCCAGGAAAGACCTGCCTGAGCGCCTTCGAGAACCAGCATTTCAAACAAAAGTCGATCCTCATGTACTGGCACTCCCCAGTCTTCATCATGATACCTAATATAGAGTGGGTTTTGATAATTTACCCATGCACATCTTTTTTTTTCCATAGTATCCCTTTATTTTTTGCTTATTGTAAAAGCAAACAAACAACTTGCAACTTAACTAGGACAAACACTGTCTAATATAGAGAAGATGCAAAATTTTCAAATAGTAAAAAAATTTTGAATGAAACTCTAGTATGAGGCAAAAACAATGAATATTAAAGACAGAAACATTAGTGTATGGGGAGATTCTATACTTAAAGGAATTGTACGAGACGAAAAAACAGACGGATACAAAGTGTACCCATTAAACTGCGTAAAGCGATTTGAAGAAGATACTGGAAGCCGCGTAACAAACCATGCAAGTTTTGGTATGACAACTAACAAAGCTTTTCAGCGCATAGAGCGGTCATTAAATCGAAACCCTCCCAAAGAAACAGATATTGTACTAATAGAATTTGGTGGGAACGATTGCGATTATACATGGAACGAAATTGCAGAAAATCCAGAAAGTTACCACGAGCCCAAAACACCTGTAAGCCAATTTGAAAAGAACCTTCAAGGCATTTTCGATATCTTTTCTTCTTGGAATATATCCCCCATTGTAATGACACTCCCACCACTTGAGCCAAACAGATATTTCGAATGGATTTCTCGAGGACTTAATAAAATGAATATTCTTAAATGGCTTGGTGATAAAAATAAAATTTACCGCTGGCAAGAATTATATAATACAACTATTGTAGAATTAGCGCGAAAAAACAACCTTCGGCTCATAGATGTGAGAAAAAACTTTCTTTTAAGTACAAACTATGAAGCGCTTATTTGCGACGACGGAATTCATCCAAATGAAAAAGGCCATGAAATAATATATGCAACTTTTATGAATTTTCTTTCAAGCTAGTATAATGAATCTTCTTCTGTAAAAGGTAAACTAGAGTCGCAAACAGACTCGGATATTGCACAAATATCAGTTTGTATGTCAAAAAAAACTTCGCAAAGCTCTGGGTCAAAATGAGACTTAGATTCTTTCAAAATAATTTCAAGCGATTTCACATGACCAAAAGGCTCTTTATAGGGACGCTCGGAACGTAAAGCATCATAGACATCTGCAATGGCCATAACTCGTGCCACATAAGGGATTTCTTCTCGGGCATAGCCATGCGGGTACCCAGTTCCATCCCACCATTCATGATGAAACTCCGCAATTTCTCGAGCATAAATAAAAGCTGCATCTCCGGGAAGATGACGTAATGTTTCAGATATTGCTAAGGCTCCCAATGAAGTATGTGTTTTCATAGTATTAAATTCATCTTTCGTTAAAGATCCATTTTTATGTAAAATTGAGTCTGAAATACCAACTTTTCCTATATCGTGAAGCATAGAGCTTTTAGCTATTGTTGCAATGCCATAATTTGAAAAAGAATGGTTTGACCGGGAATGCTCAAGGAGTAATTGTACGTAAAGACTCGTTCTGCGTAAATGTCCACCCGTTTCGCGGTCGCGAAAATTTGCCATTAAAACAAGTGAGTTTATAACTTCACTACGATGTGTTTTAATTTGTAATAAACGATCCTCTAGTTCTTTTTTATATTGTGTAAACCAATTCCTGTTTTCTACAGAGACAAGATAAAGAGGTGCGGCAGAATCACTTTGTAATACTGTAATAGTAAATTTAACATGTATTGAAGATCCGTCGGGTCGTAAATATCTTGTTAATCGCTCTGTATGAGAATTTAGTTTTGTATTTAATGAGCTAAATAGATGATAATCTTTTATAATATCATCAGGGTGAGTAAAGACCATCCAGTTTTTACCCACAATCTGTTCTTCATCTCGCATTAGAAGTCGGCAATATGCAGAATTTACCTTTACAATATGACCTGAGGAAGCACAAATAAAGGCCATTCCAATAGGAGAAAACTGAAAAACAGAATTTATTATATTAGGACTTAAATACATTTACTTCTGCTAGAATTGAAATATATAAATCGTGTGTTACAATAGAAGTAGATCATCTAGTCTCCTTAAATAAATAGTTATGTACAAAGAGGATCTTGCAAAAATCAGGAAGTTTTGCAAGCCCTACCAATAATGTAGTTGGAGAGTGAAGGACACCTAATGGGTGTTTAATGTCTTTTATTTTAACATCTATTAGGTGGTTGTCAATAGCTTTTAGTAAGCTTAAATTCAATGGTATAGAAAAACAAGGAGCCAATGAACGAAATACAGGCACTTTTATCTGGCAATTTGAAAAAGCTCCGTAAAGAACATGGACTTTCTCAGGCTAAACTAGCTGAACAAATACACACGGCGGCTAATTATATTTCTCAAATTGAACAAGGACATAAATTCCCATCCCCTGCAATGTTAGAAAAACTTGCAAATGCTTTTGAGGTTAATTCATATCAATTATTTATACCTCAAAATGTTGAAAACATTGAAGAAATTGAAGAAAAGATTTATCAGGATTTAAAAAAAACAATAGGGCTATATCTTAAAGAATATGCGCTCTTATTTGATAAAAAGACTATTAAAAAGGAATAGCACTTACAATCGCTCTCCACAGTTAAAACATTCGAAGCGATAACTGGAATTTTCCATTTTGCACCTTGAACATTTTACAGAAAGAGCTCCGCTTTCTTGCACCAGGGATTGAGGCGGTATCCTTTTTTGCCAAAGAATGAGCTAACAGTTTTAAAAATTTGGGCAAAAAAGATTCGAGCCGAAAGCCCGCCCGGTGCCCAAATTCTAGGGTAAATAGTCTGTTTTTACGTTTCGCAGAGCTTGGAAGAGTTTTATTTTTTCTTTGTAATTCCCGCCGGTAAGAGCTTCCAATTTTCCCCGAGCTTTTTTTCTTCCAGAATTATCTTGATAGTCGCAAGTGCACGTTGATGAGATATACGAGCCTTTAGTCGCATGAGCCACGATCATGGGAATGTCGGCAAAACACAGCGGGCGAATGACTGTGACCGGATATTTTTCGTATTTTAAGCGAGGTGGCATGGTGGAAAGCTCTCCTTTTGTGAGGGCATTCATAAGAAGGGTTTCCAAAATATCATCTAAATGGTGGCCAAGAGCTATTTTATTATAGCCTTCACGTATGGC
>DATFIA010000225.1:0-3984 GCA_035270545.1 Treponemataceae bacterium | reverse complement strand
TGAAAAAAGAGGAAAAAAAGAGGGGCCTCAGCCAGTTCCGGAAGAAAAACTTACTAACAACAGCATATTTATGAAAATACGAATCGCTCTCAATTTCACGGCAGAAGATGTTTTGGCTGTTCTCTCTTTAGCCGACTATACGCTCAGTAAACACGAACTCAGTGCCTTTTTTCGAAAACCTGGACACCCTCATTATAAAAAATGTCAGGACCAGATACTGCGAAAGTTCCTAAAAGGTGTACAGCTGAAGTTTCGACCTGCTGAGTAAAATTTGGGAGGGGGAAGTCTCCCCCTTCGCTCCTAAAGTTTTTTGAAATACAAAAAACGTTTATCCGCTATCCCCCTCGAAGGCCGGTGAGACGTTGAAAGTCTAAAATTGAAAAGTTACATAAGCCTCTTGCAAAAGTCGAAATGAATTGCACGTTTTTATAGTATTAAACGAGGCTTATAGGACTTTTAGGCAAAAAAAACAGCCCGAAAGCTGAACATATCCTGTTCTACGGAAAAATTACAGAGACCTTTATGCTTATCCACGATAAGCTTTATACTACGCGTACCAAAACCATGTGATTCCCCCTTATGGCTGAGAGGAATGCCATTTTTGCTGAACTCAACGGTTTTGCTACAAGGATTTTGTACAAGAAGCGCAATAGTGCCCGTATCTTTTTTACGAGCAACAGAAATAGTGACTTGTCTTATTGCCACAGATGAAGACTTCGCCCCTTCTATCGCGTTTTCAAGACAATTGCACAACAGAAGGCACAGGTCGTCTCGAGAAATGGGGAGCTCCAGAAGACTGTTTCCGGTTAAAATGATGTGTACTCTATGGGTGTCCGCACGTTTTCTAAAAAGAGAAATAATTCCATCTAAAATATCATCGCCGGTCACACGGGGTGGTGCCGTATCAAATACTTCAAGATTTTCTTTGACCAAATTGGAGATTTCTTGAAGATTACCGGTCTGTGAATAGAGGCCTATCAAGGTTAAAAAGTGCCTATGATCATGCCGGAGTCGAGCTGTATTTTGCAGATAATCCGACATCGTAGCTGTTAGTAGAGCAAGGCCTTCCGTTTGTATTGAATATGCCGTATTACGCTCTTTTATTTCATCGGCTTCTTTTGCTTTAGCTGAATACATGCAGACACTAATTATAAAAGAGAAAAGAAATATTGAGAAAATTAAGGATACAATAAGTGTATCTATTTTTTTTTCTCCCAGCCCGTTGAGATGCACCAACTGAATAAGAATATATATTCCTCCCAAAGTTGTGAGGAGCAGCCACCGTTCACTGCGGTTTTGAGAAACAAGATCGGGAAAACGGTGAGCAAGGAAATACAAAGCACTGAAAACAACTAATGGACCTGAGAGTATCCAGCCGATGCGGGTGGCAATCGCTGAATTTATTTCGGGAATATAGGCCTGCAGGAGTTGAAGTGACAAATTCCCAAAAAAAAGACGAGAGGAAAGAATGGCATATGTCAAAAAATGGGAAATAAAAACGATAGATACCGGAACTTTGAAGACAAAGATAAAGCATAATATAAATGGAAGATGCACGCATAGCGTATATAAAATTCCTATATCAGCTTGATTTTTAGTGACTATAATTATAAGGACACATACATAGGTAATAAAACTTAAGAGAGTCATGGATACTACATTTTTCTTAGTTACCGGTACTTGAGAAAAGGTAAAAAACATGAGCCCACCTAAAAGAGTGTCGAGAAAATACTGAAACGCAGAGACCCTTTGTACGGTAAGAGATAAAAGCCAATTCATATGTAATAATAATATTAGATTTGTTAAAAGAAAGCTATTAATCTATAGAGGATTAAAAAAGAGCATTTGAGGGAATTAGTCTTGCAAACACGGCAAGCATGTTCCATTATTTATTACACTTTTTAAAAGGATAGTACTATGGGCACTACAATAATACAGTTAGCTGTATGCGATGACGACAGTGAAATAAGAAAAAAATTGCTGTCATGGATTTTAAAAGTCGATCTTCCCGCTAATTACAAGATTTTATTAACTGATTTTTCTTCAGGAACAGCTCTTGTCGATTCATATCGCGCAGGACACAGATACGATCTCATTTTCCTCGACATGATAATGCCTGGTATTGACGGAATTGAAACAGCACGACAAATACGCAGCTTCGATGAGAAGGTACTCATTATTTTTTTAACTTCTTCTTCCGATTTTGCCGTTCAATCATACCATGTTGAGGCATTTGACTATTTACTCAAAACAGAAGATACAGAGCGAATGGAATCTGTTTTTCGCAAAGCACTTGCTTTCATTGCCGGTAAAGAAGACCGACAACTGCAGATACGGAGTGGAGCAACACTTCATGTTATTCAATGTAATAAAATCGAGTACATAGAAATATACGCAAAAAAACTGTCCTTTCATTTGATTCCGGAGCAGGTACTAGAAACGTACAAGCCCATACGAGACCTTGAAATTGAAATTGCCGGACTTGCGAATTTTTTTAAAATCCATAGATCTGTTATTGTTAATCTTTCATATATTACAGAAATTAATCCAAAATTCGTAAAAACAATATCCACACAAAGGCTTCCCGTTGCAAGGGGAAAGTATTCCGAACTGGAAAAAGCTTTCATTTCCTATACTGCTGACCAGACCTCATAGCGAATCCCTCAATAGCACTTTTTACACCCTTAATAGCTCATTGGCGATATTGCACCCTCATATAGGCGCTGTTATATTTTAAACGTACAGACAGTACAAAATAACCAACCTTAAAAAGGTTGAAATGATTTTCGGAGGGTTTAGATGAAAAAGGGAATACTTACACTCGTTCTTACATTGGCCTGCATAATTGGTGTTTTCGCTGGCGAAACATACGCAAAAGACGGAATGCTTATTGCTCCTGGCGATAAAGCACTTACAGTTGGGCTTAATTTCCCTCTTGGTATTAATGCAGGTTACGAAATGGCATTTGGAAAATTTAATATTAGCGATTTCCGTTTTACCTATGGTGCGAAAGGGCTTGGCTCAGTAGTCTTTCTTTCTGGTGGAATGGCATATACGGTCGGCGCAGTGGGTACTCTTCACTTTTCTTGGTCCTGCATAGATCTTCCCGAAAATCTCTGGTGGATTCAAAATATCGACACCTTCTTTGGTCTTGGTATTGGATATACGGGTGTAACAGTTGAAGGTCTTGGAAATTATGGCGGTATTGGAATCATAACACATGGTGGCTCTAGCTATTTCTTTAAAGAAAACCTTGCTGTAACTCTTGCTGGTGGTCTTGGCGGCTCCTACATTGGAGTTCTTCTAAAAATGTAAGCCTAAAACTGAACGTGTTTTGCGTTCAGTTTTATTTTTTATAAAGCTCGTTTAACCTTTTGAGTTACGCGGGCTTTTTTATTAATCAGTTTTTAATCATAAGGATTTTGATATGAAATTACTAACTCGCTTCATGTTACCTTGTCTGATTTTATCTGCCCTACTCATTGCGTGCGAAAATCCTAATAATGTAACAACCCCAGATGCAAAAACTCCATCTGAAGCAGAAAAATCAAAAAGCGCAATAACGGATCTTTCAGATCTTACCGTATCGGAAGGTACTTTGACACCAACCTTCAATGCAAGTATTACTTCTTATACCGTCGAGGTTCCTTCTTCTGTGTCCACAATAAAAGTAACTGGGAAACTCAAGGACAGTAAAGCAAAAATAAGCACCAATAACGGTACTAACACCACAGTTGAGGTCGGTGAGACTGTTATTAAACTCGAGGTAACCGCAGAAAATGGAACCGACAAAAAAAGTTACGTTGTCACCGTTTCTAAAACTCAAACCACAGTAACGAATCCTGAGTATGTGTCTGAAAATATCGGAACACTCAAGCCCATCTACCCCGGTAAATTTCAATATGATAAAACAACAACAAATATTGCAGAAATAACAAAGCCGTACCGCATAGGCGAAAAAGAAATTACCCGCAAGCAATTTAA
>DATFIA010000224.1:0-2219 GCA_035270545.1 Treponemataceae bacterium | reverse complement strand
CTCGCTTCCAATGGTATCTCCAGTTTGAGCAAATTTAAGGCCAATCAAAACGGCAATATCACCTGCTTCGACACTATCCATTGCTTCTGATTTATTAGAATGCATACGCAATATGCGGTTAACTCGTTCTCTCTTTTTTTTACCAACATTAAACATTTGCTCACCAGTTTTAATTTTACCGGAATACATGCGCACGTAGCAAAGAGAGCCGGCTTCCCTGTCATATTGAATTTTAAATATAAGACCGAGCGCAACGCCCTCAACCTCGCAGGGCACTGAAATGTTTTCTTCTTTTTTTGTATGAAACCCTATGGCTGGTGGAACTTCATCTGGGGCAGGAAGATAGTCGACAATTGCGTCAATTAAGGGCTGAATTCCCAAATTACGACGCGAAGCACCGCATAAAAAAGGAATAAACTCTCGAGAAATAGTTGCTCTTCTAATTTCTTTTTTTATGAGCTCAGAAGGAACTTCTTCACCACCGAGAATAAGTTCTGTAATTTCATCTGAAGAAGCAGAAACAGAGTCCATAAGTTTCTCGTGCCACTCCTGGGCTTCTGCAAGCCGAGAAGGGTCAATATCAGAGAAAGTCATTTCGACACCATCTGTTTCAGAATCCCAGCGAATTTCTTGCATAGAAATTAAGTCTATAATGCCTTCAAAATCATTACCTTGACCTATTGGTATTTGTAAAGGGACACAGACAGCGCCAAATTTTTTATTAACATCTGAAATTGCTGCAAAATAATCGGCCCCTATACGATCCATTTTATTTACAAAGCAGACTCGGGGAACATGATACTGATCAGCTTGTCGCCACACTGTTTCTGTTTGCGGCTGCACCCCTCCTACCGCACATAAAACGGCAACAGCGCTGTCGAGTACACGAAGGGAGCGCTCAACTTCTGCAGTAAAATCTACGTGGCCGGGGGTGTCTATAATATTAATTTGATGCTCACGCCACCAGGTAGTTGTCGCGGCACTCTGAATTGTAATACCTCTATCTTGTTCCTGCGCCATCCAGTCCATAGTTGCGGCGCCATCATCTATTTCGCCAATACGGTGAATTTTTTTCGTATAAAAAAGGATTCGCTCCGTTGTTGTTGTTTTCCCAGCATCTATATGGGCCATAATCCCAATATTGCGCATTGTTTTCATCATTAAAGAACTCTCCTTGAAGGTCTCTATTTGCACGTAATGCTAAATTCGAAGACCTATAAACCAATCGTGTAATACTACCTGTTTAGAGCGATTTCCTCAAGCCAAATGAAAACTATTACAATTATAAAGGGGGAACATATTGCATAATGTTTTATGCTGTTCAGCATAAAACGCTACAACAACTCAGGCGGCTCCACCCTCGCTCTAAAATCCTCAGCCCGCCAGCCAGCATAAAATAAAGCAGCCTCACCGCATTATCATATCTTGATTCCAAACGAACGTGCTTCCGGGTTTTTCCGCTACCCCCTCGCGTCCAAAAAGCCAGCCTTCTGAATTCTACTAAAATAGTGAAACCTCTTAAGGAGTTTCGGTGACTTGCACTTGCTTTTTTTATCACATCAGTTTATATTTGTTTCTAACAGAAACTTATAAATATCGGAGACCTGTATGAAAATTATCGATCGCCCTTGGCTTGATGCCACCAATGCTATAGAAAAACGTGTTAATCTCCTTATGTCAGAAATGACAACCAAAGAAAAAGTCGCACAAATGGTTCAAATTAGTTACAGTATTGTGAGTAAAGAAAGCTCAGACTCTTGGGCAAAACTGGGAGCTGGATCTTTTTTACACGTTCTAGGCGACAATGCACGCAGGCTGCAACGTCTTGCAACAAATAACCGACTCGGTGTTCCTATAATTTTTGGTATAGACGCCATACATGGTCATGCAATTCATAACGGGGCAACTGTATTTCCAACACAACTCGCTTTGGCGGCAAGCTGGAATCCTGAACTCGCACAAAAAATGGGTGAGGTTACTGCTCGAGAAGTTGCGGCAGAGGGTCTCCATTGGACCTTTTCCCCTGTTTTTTGTCTCGGAAGAGATCTTCGCTGGGGCCGCATAAATGAGACCTTTGGAGAGGATCCTTATCTTTCAGGTAAGATGGGAGCCGCAGCTGTAAGAGGATATCAAGGTAAAGATTTAACAGCCCCGGAAAGTATTATCGCATGTGCAAAACATTATATTGCCTATGGAGAAAGTACCGGGGGTAGAGATTC
>DATFIA010000223.1:0-16961 GCA_035270545.1 Treponemataceae bacterium | reverse complement strand
TTATGGCAGCAGTAAGTTTAGGCTACATTGACAGAGGTATAGTCCCATGGTATCCTAACTTTCACTTAATCTTTGACGTCAAGAAGGAAGTTCTATGTCAGCCCTTAAAAAAAACCTGCTCTATGTTGGAGCCATTATTGTACTCGGCCTTGCAGTTGTAGCTTTTGTCTTTATTCCAGCGCTTGGTGGAGCGGCAACAGGCAAAACTGTATCTTTTGGCAAATGGAACGGAACACCTATTGAATACGTTCAAGATAGTTATCTAATCCGCCAAATGCAAGCTCTGACTGAACAAGTTCAAGAGCAAGGACAAGAAGTAAATCAGTTTGCTTACTATCAGATCATGCAGTCAGCATTCCGCGCAGCAGTAGTACGCCTTGCAATTTTAGACTCTCTAAAAACTGCAGGTTACTCTGTTCCTGAATCTGTCGTAAACAAAAGTCTTGTTCAGTACTATACTGATGAGTCTGGAAGATTTTCTCAAAAACGTTTCAATGAAACGCCTGAGACAACTCGTTCAAAATACCGAAACCAGCTTACCGAAGATCTAAATGCTCAACGTTATGCAGAAGATATGCTTGGTTCTCAAAGTGGATTATTTGGACTTAAGACTTCCTCGAAAGAATTAAGCCTAATAAAAACAATGACAGGACCGGAGCGAAGCTTCGAATATGTCGCATTTGCAATATCAGATTTTCCTGACTCAGAACTTGCTGCTTGGGGCAAATTGAACTCAGAACTTTTTGTAAAACACGATATATCTCTTATAATTGCTGAATCAGAAGCAGTTGTAAAAAAAGCTGCGGCAGCAGTTAAAAATGGCGAAGTTACTTTTGAAGATGCAGTTACAACTTGGTCAACCAGAAACGGAACCGATGCTGAGGGAAAACTTCAAAATTCATATCGTAAAGATCTAAACAATCTATTTGCTGATGCTAAAGATCTAGAAACAGTTCTTGCACTGGGAAATGGAGAAACGAGTGGACTTATTAAAACAGGCAATTCTTTTGCTATAGTTCGATGCGACGGTGCTCCAGTTGAGCCAGATTTTTCTAATCCTTCTGTCTTAGCATCTGTTTCGTCTTATATGAAAAGCAATGAAAAAGGTAAAATTGAGGATTATTTTATGACTCAAGCATCTGCTTTTACTGCAAATGCTCGTAAAGTAGGATTTGAAGCAGCCCGAACTACTGCAGGCCTTGACAAAAAAACAACAGCTCCTTTTGCTATTAATTATGGAAATAAGGATATTATGAGTCAGGTTCCCTCAGACGCAAATGCGGAACTTGCCGGTGCCGAAACAAATGAAAAATTCTTTAAGACCGCATTCGCCTTAGAAGCTGGTGCAGTTTCTGAGCCAGTTCTTATTGGTTCTAATTTCCTTGTACTCACACTCCTAGAAGAAAAAGCATCTGATCCCCAAATGCAGGAAATGGTACCTATGTTCTACAATTACTATTCTTCTTCATGGGCACAAAATACATTATCTTCGGCATTCCTCAGTGATAAAAAACTTGAAGATAACTTCATGCAAACCTATCTTGAGTATTTCTTGAATTAATGTGAATGATTCTTCCGGCAACGGACATAAAAGGCCTGACTTGGTAGATACCGGGAAGGGCCTTTCTGTTTTTTATCAAGAGAGATTTCTCTACTCTCGCTATGATCCGCCTCTTACCCCTATCCGCACTGTTACACAGACCATTCTAAAAGAAGAAACACTTGTTTTTTGCCCCTCACCGCTCCTCGGCTATGGTCTCAAAGAATTATTAACAATACTCCCTAAGAGTTGTTGTATTATTGCAGTTGAATATGATGAAGACCTAATGGCTCTCTCTACAGCACACCTAGACCCTTCAATTAAGAATAATCCTTCATTTAAATATTATCGAACAGATTCAGTTTTTGCACTTCTTTCCTGTATTGACTCCTTAGATCAAGGACCTTTTAGACGTTGTTTACGTTTAGATCTTTCTGGAGGAAGCAGTCTGTATTCCGACTTCTATTCCCGTTGTTTAAATGCAATAGATGAATATATATCACGCTGGTGGAGGAATCACCTTACATTGATGAGTCTAGGAAGAAATTATACGCGAAATCTATTTAGAAATTTGAAATCTCTCGCAGGTTCTCAGATTTTAAGAGCATCGAGTATTGATTCACCTATTTTTATAGCAGGTGCAGGACCATCGCTGAACGCGACCCTTCCCTTTCTGCGTGTTCATAGGCAAAAGATTTTTTTACTCTGCGTGGATACTGCGCTAAGAACCTTATTAGATTTTGGTCTTACACCAGATGCAGTGATTGTTGTAGAGTCGCAATTTTGGATAGAAGACGCTTTTTCGAACTCAGCACAAACCAATATTCCCATATTTGCAGACCTCACTGCCCGACCTCAAGCTCTTAAAGTAACAGGGGGTCCAGTTAGGTTCTTTGCAACCGAATTTACTCATGCATCATTTTTATCGAGGCTTCACTCATGTATTCCGGAAACTCCAGTTATTCCACCACTTGGTTCTGTTGGCCTCATTGCCCTATACCTTTCTCTTTTTTTACAAAAAAAAGGACATGTAATTTTATTTTCTGGTCTCGATTTTTCTTTTACACATGAATTTACTCATTCACGCGGATCTCCGGCCACACAAAAAGTTTACCGCTTTTCTTCTCGCCTTGGATCTGCTGGAAGCGAGCTACCAACATTTTCAGAAACAGCGTTTACTCATACAGGGAAAAACAATACCGTCGTGTATACCGATCCAAATCTTTTGGGCTATGCGCGGTTATGTAGAACAGCTTTTGAATCTTATAAAAATATAATTGATGTGGGAGAAACAGGACTGATAACATGCGGAATAATGATGGGAGCGAAAGAAGCATTTGCCCTCCTCAAAGAAAAAGGACCAAAGGAAGCAGAAAAATTAGTTGAGGCTCAGAGTATTTCAGATATACCGATTAAAGAATGGTTAGAAGGGGAAAAATCTAAACTGGTTCGACTAAAAGCTCTCTTAACAGGTAGTGAAACAAGTAGCGATCCGGAAAGTGAAATTTGTCATATTCTTAAAACGTCTGAATACTTGTATCTTCATTTTCCGGACGGATACCGTGGAGCGCGCATGGATCAAGAATTTCTTAAACGCGTACGAATTGAACTCGAATACGCACTTAAAACGCTTAATTTTCCTTTGACTTAAGAACGGCCAAGAAGGCAGATTGTGGAAGTTCAACATCCCCAACCATCTTCATGCGCTTCTTTCCCTCTTTCTGTTTTTCAAGGAGTTTGCGTTTTCGTGAAATATCACCACCATAACATTTTGCCAGAACGTCTTTGCGCAAGGCATTAACAGTTTCACGGGCAATAACTTGACTACCAATGGTACCTTGAATAGCAATTTTAAATTGCTGTCGGGTTATTTCGTCTTTTAGTTGCTCGCAAATATGGCGGGCCTTATCATAGGCATTTCCTCTATGTGAAAGCTGCGAAAGAGCATCTACAGGGTTTGAATTGATGAGTATATCAATTTTAACAAGTTCAGAAGGTTTGAAACCTATTACATCGTAATCGAAAGAAGCATAACCTCGACTAACGCTTTTTAAGCGATCATAAAAATCAAAGAGTACTTCTGCGAGTGGCATTTCATAGACAATTTCGACACGTTTTTGATCGAGGTATTGCATGTTAGTTTGAACTCCACGTTTTTCAACACAAAGTCCAATAATATTTCCAAGATATGTTGCCGGTGTTATTATAGCAGCTCGGATATATGGTTCTTCAGACCTTTCAATTTGTCCTTCATCAGGATAATCGGCTGGATTATCACAGATAAATTCTTTTCCGCTTCTTAAAAATATTTTGTAAGCAACGGAAGGGGCTGTAAAAATAACAGACTGGTCGAACTCTCTTTCTAAACGTTCTTGTACCACTTCTAGATGCAAAAGCCCTAAAAACCCACAGCGAAATCCATGACCCAAGGCTATAGAAGTATCTTTTTCCCAGGTTAAACTAGCATCGTTAAGTTTAAGTTTTTCTAGTGATTTTCGAAGTTCTTCATACTCATTTGAATCGATGGGATAAATAGATGAAAAGACCACTGGTTTTACTTCCTTAAAACCAGCCATAGCCATCTCTATTGGATCATTAGCATCTGTTATGGTGTCACCAACTCGAACGTCTTCGATTGTTTTTATTCCTGCGATTATATAGCCAACATCACCTGCAGCGAGCTCTTTGGAGGGCACAAGTTTAAGAATAAATATACCGGTTTCTTCTACCTTATATTCTTTATCGGCGTTCATAAATCTGAGGGTCATTCCGGGTTTAAGAGTTCCTGTAAACACACGAATATGAATTACTACTCCCCGATACGCATCATAATGGCAGTCGAAAATAAGTGCGCTAAGTTTATCTGTAGAGAGCCCGACGGGAGGGGGAATACGCGCAACAATAGCTTCAAAAAGCTCATCTATTCCAGTTCCCATTTTTGCAGAAATAGGAACAGCAATCGAGGAATCGAGACCGAGGTCATGATCTATTTGCTCCATACAACTTTGTATATCTGCTGCAGGAAGATCAATTTTATTAATAACAGGAAGAATTTCAAGATTGTGTTCCATAGCAAGATACATGTTAGACAAGGTTTGAGATTCAACTCCTTGAGATGCATCTACAATGAGAAGAGCTCCTTCGCAAGATGCGATTGCTCTTGAAACTTCATAGGTAAAATCGACATGACCTGGAGTGTCAACAAAGTTCAAAAGATAGGTTTTACCATCATTTGCAGTATACGGAATAGTAACGGCTTGGCTTTTTATTGTAATGCCACGCTCTCGTTCAATGTCCATATTGTCAGTCATTTGGGCATGATAAAAGCGAGAATCTACTACCTTTGCTTTTTCAATAAGTCTGTCTGCTAGTGTCGATTTGCCATGATCAATATGGGCAACAATACAAAAATTTCGGATTAACTGAGGGTCTGTCATAATGGCACTATATTAGAAATATGAGGGACTGTCCAGAGATGCCATTAATCCAATGAATGACTCAAGGTACCCACTTTTCCTTTTTTTAGTGTACAACTGAACAGCGATAAATCCTTCTTTTCTATTAATATCCACATTTTTAATTTCAATAACATCTTGTTCAGAAAAACCTGCTTCATCTGCAGTACTACCTTGCACAATAGATCTAATAGTATATTTTTTAGTTGCTCCCACTTGCGCTATATTCATACCAAATAAAGGTAAAAGGGCTCTACTTTCAATGTCACGATCAAAAATTAATTCTCCGGGTACCGGGGGTCTTTTATCTAACATTACAAACCAGTCTCGAGTCTGATATTCAAGTGAGTCGGTAATTTCAGGAATTCCCGTTACCTTAATTATTGTACCGGGATGTTCTCTAATTATTATTCCTTGTAGCTCTTCAAGACTTTTTACTGGAATGCCATTGACGGCGGTAATTACAGCTCCTGTTGGAATTCCCGCAATTTCTACCGGAGTTCCAGGGACCCTATACACGACAGAAACGCCTACTGAATTGGGAGAACCAGGAAGACTTACTGTTTTCCCAAGAACACCAAACCAAGGATGAGAAACGGGTCCACCTTGGTAAAGGGCGGGCAATATTATTCGAAGAAATTCAACTGGTATCGCAAAATTCAGTCCTTCATAGGGTTCAATTCCGGCAAACACTACTGCTTGAACACGGCCTTCTTCGTCAATAATTGGACCTCCGGAATTACCGTGATTTATAGGTGCATCAATTTGAAGAATGTCTCCTAAAGAAAGCAATCTTCTTTTTTGTGCAGAAACTATTCCAGAGGTCAGAGTTTGCTCAAGTCCTGCAGGCGATCCAATTGCATATATTCTATTTCCAATTTTTAAATCTTCAGAAGTACCGAGCTGAAATACAACTGGCGGAGTAATCTCAACCTTAAGCAAGGCAAGGTCAAGAACCGGATCCCAGCCTATTACTCGCGCAGGAATACGAAAATCTGTGTTGTCTGGATTTTTTATATATAATCTGGAATAACCTTCGTATTTAGGATCCACTTCGCTTGCGATTACATGGTAATTAGTAATGAGATAACCGCGATTGTCGATAAAAAAACCTGAGCCAATTACACGATTTGCATAACCCACACCATTTTCAATTCGCAGACCTTTATCAACCCAAACAGTTACAGTTCCTTTAATCATTTGCGCAACAATGCTCGAAGAAGGGGCTTCATCTTTTGGAGTAGACTCAGGTAATTCATATAAATTCGCGAGAGTTTTATTTCCTTCATTTTTCCATGCTTGTAAACGATTTTCTATTATTGCTTGACCTGTCCAGTCAGAAGGAGGCATATCGAGAGCGCTTAAAGAGCGAAATAACAGCAATGCTTCGCTCCAGTTTCCTGCAGAAACAGAGCTATTAAAACGGGTAAGAACTCGAGTAGATGCATCGGTATATAGGGTTTCAATAAAATCATATCCTTGGGTATTATCTAAAAGAGCGCGAGCACGCACGAGGGCTTCCACGGGGTTTTCATCGAGTACGGTGCGGGTCTTTTCAACCTCATGCAAAATACCTCGATCACTTGAATAACTGACATAAAAATTTTTTTTTGGGTTTGATGCACACGAAACAAAGATGAGAAATACGAAGACGGATAAAAAAAATATGTGCGCTCGTTTAGCATTATTCATTTAAAATCTCCACGAAACATTTTCCACCAGTACGCACGACAACTAAGGATCGACCGTCTAATGTTGTAGTATGTATAACAACCGGAGAGTCAGTAGGGTTATTCATTTTTTCAAGAAAAACTAGTATTTCACGAGATTTTGAAGGAATACGGGAAAGCCACCAGATTTCGGCAGCAGGGTCTTTTATAACTTGAATTCGAGATTCACCATAGGAAACAGAGCGAGGGTTGCCAGAATCTAATTCTATACGAACCAAAATACCAGTAACAGGATGAAGGTATTCAATGCGCTCTTTTTTATCAGCGAACTTTGTCCATGAGACATCCATAATTCCATTTTCATCGCTGTCCCACTGTATAGTCAAACTCCCATCGGCCATATACGTTTCAATATATTCGGGGACCCTATTGGCGTTTTTATCTATTGTTACCGTTAAAAGATTGCCATAAAGATCGTATACTTTTGAAGTTTCAAAATATCCATCTCCATCTCTATCAGAAAGATTTTTTTCAGGAACTCCTCTTTTATAGGTAGTCCATGAATACAGGCGACCGTTTTCACGCGATTCACAAAGAATAGGAATTGAATTTTGCAAGACAACGCGTGTCGTTCCTCCCGACAATGTTTGATCCTTTTCAACATAAAAAGCTGAATGAGAGGCCAGAAGATTCGAGGTAAGAAGAGGAATATTTTGTGCTACTGAAAAAGTATAAAAATTAAGATCTTTTAAGCCGTAATCTTGTCTCTCTATTATTGCAGGAGCCCAAGAAAGAGCAAGGGGCTGGAGCGTATATTCACGGTCATTGACGCACACAGAACGCACATAGGGGTAATTGTCGTAAAGCACTACTTGTGCACCCGCAAGGACATCTACACGCGTTGGAGCGCCTAAATTACATTGGATTGCATAATCTATGAGACCATCCTGATTTGTATCAATTTCCACTAAAAAAGGGCGCCCTAAATGATATTGTATTTTTGTATCTACAATGCTATCTCCATTTGAATCGAGGGTAATTATACCTTCAAAATCTCGCAGTATATTTCTAAAAGAATCCCGAATTCTCGCTGAACCCACGAGGCGTGAAAAAGAAGTTACTACCTCTAATGGAATCTCAGTGTGAGAATTAGAGAAAATTTCTTCTAAGGCATATTCTTCGGTTAGGAGTCCATATTCTAAGGCCGCTATTGTAGATGCAAGAGATGGAGTTTTTTCGCCAATATCATTTTTTCCCATGTTTCTATACATGCGAATATTTCGCTCTCTTATTTCGCTATCACTTTCAAATGCAACAGATAATAACAAAAGTTCTCTGTCTTGATCTTCCCACAAGTACAAGCGAGAAAGAATTATTGAGGCTAAAGTTTTCCCTTGTGCTGTAGGACTTACTGCTTTTTCTCTCTCTAAAAAGAGGCGGGGGAATCGAGAATCAAAAGGCCACCTATCAAGTGCTTTCGAGATAATATCTCGTGCTTTTGCATGTTGGCCAAGACCAAATAAAGCAAAGGCTCTTGCGTAATCTGAATCTGGCGAAGGCCGCAATCCAGCTTCATCGAGCAAGGCAAGAGAATCATAATAACGACCTGTTTCGCCATACAAACGTGCACATAATACAAGGGCATCGAATCTATCATAGGTGCGCCAAAACATTCCCTTAGCTAAAGATCTTTCGAGAGCTGCAATACTGTTTTTTCGCGGTGCCGACCTAGCAGCTAAAGACAGAGCCTCTATATAAGGAAAGTCAGCAAGAATAGGATCATAAGAAGCTCCCAAACTCGCTTGAAATTCTGCTGTTTGATACTCACCGGAAGAAAGAGTTGCTATAGCCTGTTCTAATAAGCGTGTTGCTGTCGGTGAGGCTGAATGAGGTACAGTATAGTCCAAGGAGTACATGGCTACAGGAAAATAAAAACCTGCTAAAAATAAAATGGTAATAACCACCCATTTCATGATCCTCGTTTGTACTGTTTTCACTCGAGCTCTTTCCCTCCATTACTTTTTTGTTCCAATACACTAGGCATGCCAAGAAGAATTCTTATTTCTGTATCATCAAGGGTTTCCTTAATGAGAAGTTCTTCGGTCAATTTCTCTAATTCCTCCCGGTGGGAGGTAATAATAGCTTCGGCTTGTTTACGCTCTTCGTCCAGTATATTCCGTATAGCTATATCGATACTTCGTGCTGTTTCTTCAGAATAATCTTTATGACGTGCAATTTGTTTACCAATAAATATTGGTTCATCTTCTTGTCCGTAGGTAACAGGTCCAATTTCAGGAGACATTCCAAATTCGCAAACCATCTTGCGAGCTATATCGGTAGCCTGTTGTAAATCTGCACGAGTTCCTGTTGTTGTTTCACCATATACTAATGTTTCTGCCACGTATCCGCCAAATGAGATGCAAATGCGCGCCTTGAGCCAACCACGTGTGCGAGAATACGAATCTGCTTCGGGCAAAGAAATAGCAAGACCAAGAGCTTGGCCTCGAGGAATAATAGTAACCTTATGCAAAGGATCTGCATTTTTCAAATAATAATGAAGCAATGCGTGTCCAGATTCATGAACTGCAGTCATACGTCGATCTTTTTCAGGCATTACCATAGAATGTCGCGCTACCCCCATAAGGAGTTTGTCCCGGGCTTCTTCAAAATCGGAGGACTCTACTTCGGGTTTATCTTTTCGAGCTGCAAATAAAGCGGCTTCATTTACAAGATTAGCAAGATCTGCACCACTCATACCAGGAGTTGCGCGAGCAAAATGTTTAAGATCTACCAAGGGAGACAAAGGAATTTTTGTTGCATGTATGGCTAAAATTGCTTCTCTTTCTTTTATATCTGGCATAGCAACAACAACCTGTCTGTCAAAACGGCCAGGCCTAAGCAAGGCAGGATCTAAAACATCGGGTCTATTTGTAGCGGCAAGTATTATAACTCCGTCTTTTGTTTCAAAACCATCCATTTCAACAAGCATCTGGTTAAGAGTCTGTTCTCTTTCATCATGACCACCGCCATAGCCAGCTCCACGGGTTCTTCCAACTGCATCTAGTTCATCTATAAAGATAATGCAAGGAGCGCTTTTACGCCCTTGTTCGAATAAATCACGCACCCGACTTGCTCCAACGCCTACAAACATTTCTACAAAATCACTTCCAGAAATATTAAAATAAGCTACCCCTGCTTCTCCGGCAACCGCGCGAGCGAGCATTGTTTTTCCAGTTCCCGGCATGCCTACAAGGAGAACTCCTTTTGGAATTCGAGCACCCATTTTCACAAATTTCTGAGGGTTTTTAAGGAATTCAACCACTTCTTCAAGTTCGTGTTTTGCTTCCTCTTGACCTGCAACATCTGCAAAAGTGGTTTTTTTTGTTCCTTCATATCGGCGAGCCTGACTCTTACCGAACTGCATGGCCTTATTTCCCTGACCTTGATTCTGCTTCATCATTAAAACTAAAAAAATAATAAGCAAAACAGTTGGACCGAGTTGCAACACATACAGCCAAATAGAAACAGGAGTTGCGCCGCCGGTAACCCGTACCTTATGTTCAGAGAGAAGGTCCATTAAACCAGTATCATCGTATGGAATATAGGTAAAAAAGACACCTTCACCACTACGTGCATCTTTTAATGAGCCTCGAATTGTGGTTTTATCGACTATTTTTATTGCATCTATTTGATCTCGTTCTACCCTGGTTCGAAATTCACTATATGAAATTTCTTTAGCATTTCCATTTCCAGGTGTTATGAACATAAAAATGATGAATCCAGCGGTTATCGCAAGGAAAAAAAAGAGCCCTAAACGACCAGCTGGAGGAGTGTTGCCAGCGCCTGCCGGTTTTTTGTTTAAATCATTATGTGCCATGAAATCCTCAAGGGTGAACGTACCAATCAGGGTATCCGAAAATGCTGCCATAGACAGCCCGAACCACTCCGCCTTCTTCAATTACAGGCAAAGCAGAACGTAAATCACCGGAAACAGACCAGTCATTCATTAATTTTTTAATAGTCTTTCTTTTTCCTTCAGAGGTTACTACTGTATCGCCTGAAAGTCTGGATCGTATGATCAAGGGCAAACGAAAGACTCCATCTAACTGTCCAATACGAACAGAAGATTTTTCTCCAACTACGTTTAAGTTCCCAAAAGGGAAGGTAAAAGTACCAGGAGATCGAATATAAATAAGATACCCGCTTTTATTATTCTTTACAATATCGCGCTCTAAGTATGCATTAGCTCCGTCGATACGAAAAACAATTTGAGATCCAGATATTTTTAATACATTATTTTTAACCTTAGGTTTCAAGATAGCAATCCTATACAAAAAACCGGAGGGTACACGATGCGTTATTGCGAGTTTGCGCAGTCCATTTTTTAATAATCTCAAACGTAAGGCTGGTGCCAAGGCAAAAAAATGTTCAGAAGAGCACATGAGTGAATTTTCTTTTTTTTCCCAGTCCAGCGGAAAATCTTGTTCAATAAAATCTTCGTCTAAGCCTGCAAAAAAAGCGCCTCGAGTAATTCCAGATCTCCATCCTGTAAATTCTGCATCAAGAAGAGGCACTAAGTGATTGCGAATTCTATTTCTAAAATAAACATCGCTCGCATTAGAGGAATCTTCGCGCCAATGTATTCCCTGAGCGCGAAGCCAGTCTTCAATTTGACTGCGCTCAATATCTAACATAGGACGAAACAAAGAGCCTCTTCGCCTTAATATACCCATTTTAGATCTACCTTGAGCTCCTTGAACAAAACGCATTAAGAGGGTTTCTAACTGGTCAGAAGCAGTATGTGCGGTGCAAAGAAAAGCACCTTTGGGTGCTGAATCTACAAGCTGTTGAAGAGATCTATAGCGCAAAAAACGAGCTGCGTCTTCAATGCCTTTGCCACGTTGTTCGGCACAGGTAAAAACTTCTCCTTCTTTAAGTCGAATAATTGTGCAGGGAACAGGAGGAGTAAGTTCATTGCAAAGAGAGAGAACAAAGGAAGCATCACCAGCACTTTCAATTTCAGGGCGCATTCTATGGTCTACAGTACCCACAGAAATAGAAAAATTATATTCCGTAGAAAGGCGATGCATAATTTCAAGTAAAAAAACAGAATCAGCTCCACCAGAAACAGCTAGGACAAAATGCATTTCTGATAATTTCAGTGCCTTTTGTTCAGTTTCAAGTTTTAGAAGGGAATGTCTGATCTTTTGCTCTGCAATATGACTCATAAGAATTACCATTATAACATAAAAAAAAGAGGGCCCCAATAAGGAACCCTCTCAACCTATAAAGTATTAAAAAAAATTAGGTAGCGGCTTTAGCAGGAGCGGCTTTCGCTGCATCTTTTGCGGGAGCGGCTTCTGGAGCTGCTGCCACTGTTGCTTCTGCTTCAACTTCTGGCTTTGTATAGCGCAGAGTTGCTACTGGAAGATCAGCATCTGTGAGAATCTTTACGCCAGCAACCACTTTTATGTCGCGAACATGAAGAGAATGGTTAAGCTCAAGAGCCGAAACATCTATAATGAAGCGCTCTGGAAGATTTTTTGGAAGACATTCTACTTCAATTTCTGTAACACCAGTCTCGAGTACACCACCTAAACGAACGCCTTCTGGTGAGCCAGTAAGTCTAATTTGGATTTTTGTACGAAGAACTTGGCCAGCTTCTACTTCATAGAAATCAACATGACCGATGCGATCTTTAATAATATCGTACTGAACAGCTTTAATAAAAGAAAGATTATCTGTTTTTCCGTCAACTTTAACATTAATAATGGTACTGTCTGTAATTACTTTAAAAAGCTTAGTAAATTCTAGCTCATCAAAATCAATTAAGGTGGATTCACCCTTGCCATTGTAAATAACTGCGGGAAGACGAGCTTCCTTGCGCAAACGCTTTGTTGCACCCTTACCGAGAGCGGTACGAGTCGTTGCATTAATCTCTTTTCGTTCCATAATAAAACCCCTTTCATTACGGGCCCCTTCCCCAATGTAAAACACAGGATATGAACTCCGCATGATATAAAAAAACCGTCAGTGACAAAGCACGACGGTTAAAGCTGGGACGGCAGGATTCGAACCTGCGGAATGACGGGATCAAAACCCGTTGGCTTACCACTTGCCGACGTCCCAATAAGTCAAAGCGACGGAACTCGGCAGTAGATATTTCTACATTTCCCCGAGATCAGAAGCTACTGATTCCTCAACATTACCAGCTTCAAATTCAGCTAGCACTTTGTCCTGCAACGTATTACGAAAGTCAGGACAAATAGGATGCGCCACATCCTTATATTCACCGGTGCGGATTTTCCGGCTTGGCATGGCAATAAACATTCCGGTTTTACCCTCGATGATTTTAACATTATGGATCACGAAACAATTATCAAATGTAACAGTCACATATGCCTTAAGTTTGCCTTCCGTAGTGACTTTTCTGATACGGATATCAGTAATCTCCATACTTTTAACTCTCCTTTGCAGTAGAAGCACCAGGCGCGTAAAAAATTACCCGTAGTGTATTGTACTACTGCATTTGTTAGGATGCAAGTAAAAGAAATTTTACACACATAGGATAGTGTGTACAAAGCATTATCTTGGCAAGATCCGCATCTCGCTCGTTTTCAAAAATCCCGTATACCGAAGAGCCTGAACCACTCATATCGGTAAAATCTGCTCCATAATCACGCAATTTCTCGCGTAGTTCCAAAACAACCGGATACAGTTCAGAAACCGGCTCAGTAAAACTATTTTCAAACTCCCATTCTTTAGGAGGTTTTTTGTAATGATCCCCAAGGGATTCAAAAGAAAGCCAAGATTCAGTCGTTCTTTTCTTTTTTTCTTGCCAACGATCCACTAGACCGTAGGCTTCGGGTGTAGAAACGTGTACTCCCGGATTAACTAGAACACCAAAAAGATCGGGTCTGCATGGAATTGAAGAGATCTTTTCACCTCTTCCACTCACGAGTGCTGCTCCTCCAGTTAAAAAAAAAGGAACGTCACTGCCAATCTTTGATGCCATATCAAAAAGACTTTTCTTTTCCACATCTGCACTAAAAAGACTATTCAAAGCCTTTAATGTCGCAGCTGCATCTGAAGAGCCACCACCTAAACCTGCTCCACAAGGAACATGCTTAATAAGATTAACCCTAAGACCATCTTTAATATCAGTTAGATCTCTAAAAAGCTCAACTGCTTGAGAAACTGTATTTACACTCGGTAACTGCAGATTTGGAGAAAGAATCTCAAGAGATCCTTTTTCGCCAGATATTGAAATAGAAAGCTCGTCCGAAAAAGAAACAAGCTGAAACACACTCTCAATATCATGAAACCCATCTGCACGTTTATTAAGTACACGTAAATGCAAGTTTATTTTACACGGAGCTAAAATATCTATCCGGTTCAACATGACAGAAACTGATTATACTGAAATACAATCTTTTGTCAAAGGCTATGACAATTTTAATCTTTTTTTTTCTCAGGACGGTTGACAGAAACAAACAGTCTCAATTATGGTTCTAAGTAACAAGAACAAGGAACATGCCTCTGGCATAATCACTGTGAAACGGACGGGTATAAATCGAATGTTAACCACCATGGAACTAGAAAGAGACTCATTAAGTAAAGCATATGTATTTAACGATGCATATGATGACTACGAGGATGATGATTTTGAAGAAGAATCAGAAAGCGATTTTGACGACTTCGAAGATGAAGAAAACTTCGATGATGATGTCGAAGACGATTTTGATGAATTCAACGAAGAAGAAGAATTCGATAGCGAGGAAGATGACTTCGAATATGAAGACGACGACCTCGAATATGACGATTTCGACGAATAAACATCCTCTAAAATGCAAAACGCCTGTTTTCTAAGAAAGAAACAGGCGTTTTATTTTCCACTTTGAATTGCACAGACTAAAAAACAACCTTTTTTTAGGTGTTTTTATGTTGTTGCAAGTAAATCAGGAACACCAAACCACAAGGTCTCTAGATCGTAAAAGCTCCTCGCAACTGGTGTCATGAGATGAACAATGACCGGTCCGAGATCTATAAGGAGCCACTCATCTCCATCTGGCATTTTTCGTTTTGTCGGGTGTAAGTCAAGACCAAGACCTTTGCATTCTTCATATACAAGCCTTTGCAAGCCTCGAGAATGCGTGCCACTTGTTACAGTAGCAATAATAAAAAAGTCTGCCCATGAATTACGTCCGGTAATATCAAGAACTAAAACATCAATTCCCTTGGCTTCTTTCAAAAGAGATCCCAATTTGACTGCGGCATCACGCGTTAACATTGCCTTTTCCATATTTCTCCTATCGTACATACCGGCCATTAAAATCTTTGCCAAGTATAATTGTATAATCTACGGTCGCTTCAGTACCATAGTCACCAATATCGAAATTTTCGATACTTGTTTTTTGTATATTGGTACATTGTATCACCTGCGCAATAGTTGAGGCTACGGTCTCATTTCCTATGCGGTCGATTACCAATGTTTTTTCTTGATCTGTTACTTCTGCATTTGCTACGCGAATAACGTCGTAGCCAAAACTTTGATATAATTCAGAAGTTTCTCCTGCAAGACCTTGAATACGTGTCCCATTTAATATTTCTATGGCATAAATGCGCTCTTGCGCAGCACTATCTTCAGAAACGAGACCTCCTAGGGTCTGTCTCACTATATCCTTAAGAAGTTGTCCATCATAAAACGGAAACAAAAGCATTTTTCCATCTACATTACGGAGAGAACCTGTTACACGCTGAGGAACAAGACGCTCAGCATCTATTCGAGAAAGCTCTATTAACAAATCCTTTAAAGAATTAGCTGCAATATTAGTAGACATACAAGATTTTACTGTCGGAAAAATACCTTTTGAAAATGCAGTAGTTGAATTATCCGAAAGAGCACGGAACAAGGCTAAAACTGCTTTTTGCTTTCTACTTGCAGCCTCTCCTTCTTGATCGAGAGGATCAACATAAGTTATATACGTTTTTAGTTTATCTCCATCGAGACTTACTGCTCCCGAAGGAAGTAAAATTTTACCCGTATCAGTTTTAATATCTACGGGACTCGGAATAAAAACTTCTAAACCACCAAATAAATCTGCTAGGCGAGAAAAATGATCTACATTTATTACAAGATAGAAAGGTATAGTAACGCCAGTTAAAGACTGTATTTCGAGTCGATAGTCATCGACGCCTTTTTCTGTATACAAAGCATTGATTCTGTCCACACGTCCTAGTTTACGAATAATTAAACCCGTTTCTCCAGGAATATCGAACATTGCTGCTCTTTTACTACCCGGATAATAGGTTACCACATTTGTTGAAACAGGAGCTCCTGCATCTTCAAGCACCACAAGCACTTTTATAAGATTATCTTTTGAAAGAGAATCTTTCAAAGAATCAGTTTTCATTGAAAAAATAAGGAGAAAAATAGCTACCGAGAGAATGATAAGAATAACAAAAAGAAACAGAATGCTTCGATCTACTCTAAAAGATTTCATTTACGTTTCCCCTCCAAGTTTTTGCAAAAATGCCAAGGTATGCTCAGACACATGTTTCCCCTTAGATTGCAAAAACCGTATGTTATCTTCGACTACAACTCGTGTCATATCGCGAATAGACATCTCCATGAGCTCTTTTCTATATTCACTCGAAATTTCGCTTCTACCAGGTTCAATTTTGTCTGCAACAAAAACTATCATTCCAAAATCATCTAAATCTGGAGAACCAAAGGTATGAAACCTTACCGCATTAAGAACAGAAATACTTGTTACGCCAAATTCTGACTCTAGAAGAACTGCAGCAGCCCTTCCATGCAATAAAGAAGGTTTTTGTATTTCTATACTAGAATTTGCCATTCCGTCGCGTGAAACAAGAGAAAAAAGTAAGCGATCCTTTGCTACCTTACACATATCATGCGCAATACCCGCAAGATATCCCGCTTCGCCGTCAAGTGAAAACTTGGTACACAGAGAGCAGGCAAGTTCTGCAACCCGCTTGGAATGTTGATATCTCATTGCGGGCAAAACCGATAAAGCATATTGTTCGACACGAATGAGCGTGTCGCTAATTTGATCAATTTTCATACAAGCCATAATTTACAATATAACGGTATACCGAATCCGGGACAAGAGAACTCCATGGTGCCCCGCAAGATATTTTATGGCGTATCATAGAAGAGGAAACATCATAGAGAGTATTTTCAAGATTGATATGAGGAAACGCAAATGAAACAGAAGGATCACTTCCCGGTCTACAGCCAAGGATAATATCTGCATATTCAGGTATTAAAGA
>DATFIA010000222.1:0-5316 GCA_035270545.1 Treponemataceae bacterium | reverse complement strand
AGTTTTGACTTTCGCCGTTTCCCCAGCCATGAGAACCTGTTGAGTAGGTCCACTTGTCTTTGTCTGGGGCTCCATCAATGTCGAATTCGTCGCTCCAGACGAGTTTCATTCCTTCAGGAACCGCAGAAACGGGTTCTTTTTGGCAACCCAAAAAAATCAAGATAGCCAAAGAAATAACGACAATTCGTAAAATTTTCATAAGAGCCTCCTAAAGATTAAATTTAAAAAATATGACGTCACCGTCTTTAACAATGTATTCTTTACCTTCGACACGATACCGGCCCGCTTCTCGTATTTTTTGCTCGCTTCCATAGGTCACAAAATCATCGTAACTATACACTTCTGCCTTAATAAAGCCTTTTTCAAAATCGGAATGTATTACCCCTGCGGCTTTGGGGGCGGTATCCCCAGCATAAATAGTCCATGCCCTGCATTCATCTTCCCCTGCGGTAAAAAAGGTTCGCAATCCCAAAAGATTATAGGCTGCACGGGCAAGGCTTGTTAAGCCAGATTCGGTAAGCCCTAACTCGCTGAGGAAATCTATCCGCTCTTCTTCTGTTTCTAAATCGGCGAGTTCTGCTTCAAACTTACCACAAATAACAACAACATCGGACCCCTCTGCCTCGGCAATTTTCCGCACTGTTTCAATATATTCGTTGCCATTTTTCATGCCGTCTTCGTCTACATTGCACACATAGAGCTGTGGTTTCATAGTAATTAAATGACTATCATATAGTGCTTTTTTTTCTTCAGATGAAAGGGGGGCGAGTCTGGCCGGCTTCCCGTCCTCAAGAAGGGGGCGCACCCTATCTATAGCCCCTAAAACAACGGCTGCTTCTTTTTGACTTTCTTTACCCTGCAAACGAGAAGAACGAGTGGCCCTTTCGGCACGACGCTCTAGAGTATCAAGATCTGCAAGGGCAAGTTCTATATTGATAACATCTATATCGCTTGCTGGGTCTATACGGTTATTTACATGAATAATATCAGGGTTTTCAAAACACCGCACAACTTGTGCAATAACGCCCACTTCTCGAATATGCCCCAAAAACTGATTTCCCAGCCCCTCGCCCTTAGATGCACCGGCAACGAGGCCGGCTATATCTACAAACTCAACAGGTGCTGGAATTGTTTTTTTAGGATTAAATGCCGACGCCAAAAAATCCAGGCGCTTATCGGGAACGCTTACAATGCCCACATTCGGCTGTATAGTACAAAACGGATAGTTTGCTGCCTCTGCTGGCGCACTCGTGAGTGCTGAAAATATTGTTGATTTTCCTACGTTCGGCAAGCCAACGATTCCGCAATTAATAGCCATGATTTCCTCTCACTAGATAAATATATACCCTTATTCTATAGATGATTCACGGGAAAAACAAGTTGGCTCATTTTTTAGCCATTGGCGCTCTCCCCCCTTTACCTATACCCTGTGTTTTCCTATAATCCATATAAGGGTTTTCCCTTCCTTTGGAGGAATTTAGTATGGCTTTCAAACTTGCAATGTATCCGGTTTCCTATGTAGCACAATATGATCCAGAAACTCAAAAATGGAGCGAATCTTGGGTACAGGCCGATTCGGTCCCCTTTGATCAACTTTCGGCTATGAGCGAAAAAGATCAAAATGACATTTATACAAACCGAAATATTTTCGATCTTCCTTTAGTGAACTATACTACTCAATATGCTTTGAGCTGTTTTGAAGGTATGAAAGCCTACCCACAAAAAGATGGCTCAATTTGCCTTTTTCGCCCGGATAGAAATGCTGAACGTTTTTACAATTCCATGAAAGGCCTTAAAACGACACCCTTTCCCCAAGAAATGTATTTGAAAGCTTCAAAAGAATTTATCCGTAAAAATCGAGAATTAGGATACATGCCAACGTATAACCCTGAGTGGGAAAAAGATCGTTTTGCGAGCGCTAGTGCCGTCTACATGCGCCCTTTTATGTATTCTGAAGCTGCTATCGGTATTGGGGTTTCTCTTGCGCCCTACGTGGTTATTTGCGCCACTACGGTTTCAAGTTATTTTAAAAGCACTAATTCAAAGGCTATCGTAACCGACCGTATCCGTGCAACCCCTAAGGGTACGGGCTGGATTAAATGCGCTTCAAATTATGTAACTTCTACTCTTGCCAAAAAGGAAGCTGAAGATGCAGGTTTTATGGAAGTAATTTTTCTCGACGCAACTAAGCGAAAGTACATAGAAGAAGGTTCTTCTTGTAATATTTTCTTTTATCTTAAAAACGGCGTTTTGGTAACCCCAGAATTGGGCGATACGGTCCTCCCAGGAATTACTCGTTCTTCTATAATTGACTTTGCCCGTGCGGAAGGTATTACTGTTTGTGAACGCAAAATATCCATTAAAGAAGCGCTTTCAAAATCTCGGGAATGTTTTGTTACCGGCACCGCAGCAGGAATAGGTTCTATCGAAAGTATTACCTGGAAGGGCAAGGAAACGGTCTTTAACGACCGCAAACCCGGTGAACTGGGAACTAAGCTTCAAGCAATGCTCAAGGGCACCCAGTACGGTACAGTTACCGATACGAAGGGTTGGAACGTGCCAGTATAAATAACTGAAGGTTTCTTGCTTTTGGTACTCGTTAGAACTATACTAAAGTAAGGAATGTAAGGAGGCTTGCATGGAACTGGCTAAAGTAACATCGAAAGGACAGATTACCATACCTCAAGAAATTAGAAAAAAGCTCAACTTGAAAGAAGGAGATAAAGTTTTCTTTGTTCAAGAAAATGGCTCAATTGTTTTTCTAAATGCTTCGCAAGTTGCTTTTCGCTCTATACAAAATGAAATGACAAATGAAGCCGGCAAGGCAGGCTTTAAAACGGAAGATGACGTAGTGAGATATATCAAGAAATTGAGAAGAAGTCCTTCTGCATAATGCGAATATGTGTTGATACGAACATTATAATCTCTGCACTGTTATTTCCAACAGGAAAAACTGCAGAGGTTTTTTCTCACATAATCGAAAATCATAATCTGATTATTTGTACCTACGCAATTAATGAGTGCAAGACGGTCTTTAACAAAAAATTTCCTGAAAAACAACAATACTTAGAAAAATTCTTATCAGAACTCGATTTTGAACTTTTTACTACGCCAGATATAATTAATCAAGAAATATATCCTGCTATCAGGGATCCCCTAGATTTACCAATACTTGTTTCTGCTATTCTTTCAGATTCAGACATACTAATAACTGGAGACAAGGACTTTGAAGATATTAAAATAGACAAACCGCTTATTTTTACACCCTCTCGTTACTTTGACCTACTAAACAACAAAGGAACCTGAACCAAAGATTTCTCTTGCAGTTCGGCTCCTTTATTTTACTACTTAGTACACATCCGGATCACTTGATGCCCGCGATATATCCTGCTCTTCCAACGTAGAAACTAAATAATCCTGTAATAACATTTCTCCAAACTCTTCGAGCTGTGACCGGGTAAAAAACATTTGAAAATAGCCGGAATTTTTAACCGCTGAGCCTTTATTATACAAAATATTATCAGTTTCAGGGAAGGTAAGTGTAAAGAATGGAGATCCTTCTTTAAATTCGTACCCTAAGCGTATTTCAGGGTTACCCCGTGCATTCATAGTAAGCAAGCCCCATTCCATAAACCCAATGATTTTACCATACTCATTTAAAGTTTTACCTTTTTCTTTGAGAGTTCGATTTTCAAACTCTTTAAAATAAGAAGTCATTGCAACAATAAGGGCGTCCCTATTTGCCCGATCTAAGTAAATATGAGTTTCATTACCCTGATTTTTTGTATCAATAATAACTTGATTTGTTCTCGGAGCAAAGGACAGGATAAAAGTACCTAATTTCTTGTTAAAGCCCGTGAAAGTGGAAAAACTTGCTCCCACAACCCCAACCTCGTACGGGTCTGCGTTAGCAACCATGTCTGCACTTTGAATCGGTGCGGAACTAGCACACCCAAGAATGGTTACCGTTATTAAAGTTGCTAATAGTATGTTTGTTTTCATAGCAAAACTTTAACAGTAATCTATCGTTTTTACAAGAGACAAAAAAAATGAGGAACCACTCATAAGAGTGGTTCCTCCGGTTTAACAATTACGCCGAAGCGTAGTGTTTAGAACCAGTATTCGAAACGTACAGGAATTGAATAGCCAGTATCTTTTTGGTTAAGAATTTCTACACCAGCACCGATAAGACCATTGCTGAATCCCTTGGTTACGCCAGCAAACACAGTGATTTTTGCATCTTTTGCTGCAAGCATTACGTCACTTGTGTAACGAACATCACCGGAAACACCGATTCCATTACCAAGGTCATAGTCTGCACCAGCACCTACATACAAGCCAAGAGCTTCCTTGCCTTCAACGTCGGCGGTGTCGAGAGTTGCACGAGTAGAAAAGTGAACGGTCAATGCATCCATGCCATACTTTGCATACAACGAAATATCTTTGGTCTTGTTTTCCTTGCTTTCTGTCCACATGCGGAAACCAGCTTCTACAAAGAGGTTTTCTACCATGGTCAGGTTGAACGCAATTTCAACGGTGTCGTTGTTCTTATCAGCAGCGCCCTTAGCATCGAAATTATAAGGATTGCGGATGATCTGAGCTTTGAACTGTCCAATACCATCAATGGTGTAACCAAGAGCAAACTGCATCTTAGCAAGCAAGTTAACAGTATTAGCTTTACTGTTTTTAGGATTGCCGGCCCACTCTGGGGCAGTATTGTTCACGTCACGAAGTGCAAGTCCTACCCAAAGCGCATCCATTGGTGCAACTTCGAAAACAACACCCTGTTCATTTTTGAAGGTTGCAGAATCATAAGCACCAGTTGACATGCGGGAGAATGTGAAGTCATCACCGTAATCGCCGTCACCATAGGCACGATCCCAGTTCCATGAACCGTAAGCAGCGTTTCCACGAAGAGCGTCAACCTGAACACGACCAAGAGAAATCTTGAGCATATCCATTGGTTTTACCCAGATGAGCTGCTGGTCACCGGCAGAAATCTCACCGCCATCAGTAAAGACATCAGCCAAGAATCCGACATTATCAGAGTTGCCGGCAATGGTGAAACCAATGCGGGGAGCTCCGCCCCAGCTCGCCTTGTTTTCAGCTACGCTTTCAGCATCACTTGCTCCAGTGTTCGACACAGGTACAAAAAGTCCGCGTCCCCAAGCACCAAATGTGATTTCAGCAAACGCTACAGAAGCAACGAGTGCGAAGATCATAAAAATTGCAAGAGCTTTTTTCATTTAAGAAAGTCCTCCTTAAGGTTTTGAGATAGTCAAACCAACGGTTTTCTTTTACTATCTCTATCTTTTG
>DATFIA010000221.1:0-9786 GCA_035270545.1 Treponemataceae bacterium | reverse complement strand
GAATTATGAAGGTATCCAGTTAAAAAGTACAGAATAATGTTTTAAAATGAAATATACTCTTACTTAGAGATGGAAACGAAACATATTCGCTCTATATTTATTTTTACTCTCTTCTTAAACAGCACATTATTTGCGCTGGACCTTTCTGATCCCTATAGTTATCTCTCCCAAATATTAAGCCCCCTAGTAGATAAAAACGAAGGAGAGACAACCTTCCGCTCTTTACTTATACCAGGTGGTGGTCGCTCCGAAGCTATGGGATCTGCTTTTACCGCTCTTGCAAACGATATCAGTTTTTTTGAAACGAATCCTTCTGGAAGCTCTACAATGAAAAACACTGAATTAGCTGTTTTTCATAATAGCTGGATTGCAGATTCAAGGCTAGAAACAATATCTTGGACTCAAAGAGTTGATACTTTGGGATATGGTGCTTCCGTTAGGTGTTTCTATGTACCCTTTACCGAATACAATACCTTTGGGGAGCGTGTTTCAAGAGGATACTATACAGAAACACTTGGGGTATTAAATGTATCTTATAACTTTTTCTCAGGATACTATTTTAAGGGACTTGCTGTTGGAGGAAACCTAAAAGCTGGCTTTAGAAGCGTACCCGATTACGCTGCAAATGAAGGCGGGCTTAAAAAATATTCAGGATTAGAACAATCGGCTCTTACCATAATGGCAGATATTGGTATGCAAACGCGATTTAATGTACTTAAATTATATAATTCAAGAGATCCTAACTTTTTCTTAGGTATGACGGCACGAAACATTGGCCCACCTGTTAAAGAAGAACCTCTTCCAACTTTAACCACAGCAGGAGTCGCATGGAAACCTGCAAATCCCATTACAATTTCTGCAGAAATCCAACAACCCATCAATTTAGTTGCTATTTCTCATTCTGGTATCCCCGCCCTTGGAGCTGGAGTAAGTGTTGAATTTGCAAAGTTTTTTACATTTCTTGGAGGATTTCAGATTAAAGGAGGAAATCCTCGAGTAAGTATTGGCGGAGAATTGAATGTAAATGATATTCAATTTAATATTAATTATACCTTAGATATGACAACTCAAGCCGCCCTCTTTAACCGCATAAGTCTCGCAGCAAAGTTAAATTTAGGAGACAGAGGTCGTTTTGAAAGACAGAGAAAAATAGAAAATCTCTACATTGATGGTCTTAAATTATATGCCGCAGGTCAACTTTCAGAAGCTATAGCAATATGGTCAGATGTACTAGAAATAGATAAAAGATTCGACCCAGCAATTGAAGGTATTCAAACTGCTTCTGCGTCTTTGGACATTCAAAGACGCATTCAAGAACTTCAGCAACTCGAATAGAGTAAAACTGATTTTATTTTTTCTTTCTAAATACCCGATAATTTATTGCAGAAAATAGATTATGTCTCTTTTCAATTGTTGTTAACCATTCAGTACTAATAAAGTTAGAACCTAATGATTCATAGACAACAGTAAAGGCCTTCACACTCTCTTCAAAGCGAGAACGCCCGTACTCAGATTTATCACCTTCATTCATAAGTAAAAACCAATCGATAGATTGTGCAAGAAATAATTCACGAGCTGCCATATTGAGAGATCGTTCTTTTAAACCGGAATCCCCGGGGAAACGTTCAGCGAGATCTACCATTCGAAGTGTTGCTGTTCGAATATACGAGTACATCCAGTCGTTAGAATTATTTAATACCTCTTCTGCATAGCCACTATCAAACCAAGAAGAACAATAAGGCTCTACGCGCTTGTCAGAAATTTTAACTTGAAGACAACTTGAAGGCTGAGCAAACAGAACATCTCGACGAACTGCTGCCAAACGAAACAGATTTTCAAGCCAAGAGATTCCCTCATACCAGCTTTGACCAAACACTTCTGCAGGAAAAACACAGGTAATAGAAACAGGAGCTCCTTCGAGAAAAGCAGAAGCTTTTGAAAGTGTTTCATATCGTCTATCTAAGAATGTAGCCGCATCACTACATATTTGTGAATGAGCTTCATCAAAGCGATATAAGGATTGCGAATCGGTACCAGTTCCATTACGGGACCAGTAACGAAAGCCTGTAATACGTCGTCCCAGACGAACATCGAATAAACCGGAAAGGCTTTCTTCATCAAGTTCAAAGCCTATATCTCTATCTACATTAAGATACACAGGATTCGAAGCAATGCTATCTTCACCAAAATACACTTCATGGCTTACTCTTTTATCCCGGCCTAAAACTGCTAAACCATTTGGGCACCATGCAGGAGCAAATAAACCAGCGTCTGGTGGTGGATCTGCAAATAATAGTCCATGCGATTCTAAAATAGTATACTGAAACCCATAAGATTTAATCACTTCTTCAATTCCATGTGAATAAGCCATGGCAGGAAGCCAAAAACCGGACGGGAAAGAAGTAAAATGAGTACGATAAGACATGAGTCCTGTTTCTATTTGAGCATTTACGGCTTCTGGTATATCAGCGAAAAGAGGTAAAAAACAAGCAGTTGCGGTAGTTGCAAGAATTTCTATGTAACCTCTGTTAGCGAAATAATCAATTTTTTTTAATATATTTCGCTCGTATATCTCAACAAAATCGCGACGATTTAACTGAATAATATCAAGCTGCAATTTTATAAGTTCTCTTGTTTCATTCGATCCTGTATTACGCTCTAATTCTGATAAACCAAATTCTATAGCTCGATCAAGAGTCTCTATATACCGATCCTGCAATAGTTGGTCGGCGAACATTTCACATAAGGATGGCGAAAAAACAAGGGCAAATTTAAAAGGGATACCTTCAGCATCTAAATTGGTACAGGTGCGCAACAATGGCAACCAGGTATACGAAAGTGCATTAAAAAAACGTGTTTCTTCAACACATCCAGGAGCTTCAGGATGGCGAATAAAAGGGAATTGAGCATTTATTACAAATATTAACGAAGTATTAGCCATGTATTCTCCATGCCTTATTATACAAAAGATTGGCGGTGATTGCGAAAATGTTCTTTTCGCAATTCATTTATACCGGACAAATCCAAAAGGGGTGGATTTCTCCGTTTAGGATCGTGTATTGAATCAATCATTCCAGCACATGGAATAAATAATTCTGCAGATTTTGTCAGCACCTGCTCTTTTTCTTGGCTATTGCGTATACATAAATCTATTCGACAACCTTGGGTTCTTACTGGAAGATGTACGTACCACTTTCGATCTTGTAAGCCAACATCTATATCATAATAATCTACGGGAGCTGCATCTTTGTCTTTCGAAAGTGAGTTTACTCGCAAGAAAAAAGACTCAAAGCGACGATTAGTTGTTAAGGCAGTATACAAAGCATTATGGAAATCCCAAAACACGAAAATCCAACCAGGATCGCGCATAAGGGCAGTAATACAGGTTTCATTGTAGGTTTCAGGAAGTGGATTTGATACTGACGCAAAGTCAGTATCAACGAGAATTGCTGTTTCTACCGAATGCAAACGAATATCTTCTGCTATTTCTAATAGCTCTCCAATAATAAAGCGTCTATTTAGACCTTCGGGAATATCAATACCAAAACTTTCTGCAAGAGCGAGAAGATCAGTAGTTGCAAGAGATTCTAAATGAGTCAAACTCAGTGGTGAATGTTCCATAATATGGAGTTATGATGGAGAAAACAAGGTATTCTGTCAAGGCTCGTAAGAGCTAGACTATTCCAAGCTTTGTAAGACAGGCTTCCATATGTTCAGGAAGAGAAATATCAAATTGATGAATTTTCGTTGCAACTGGTAAAGAAAGCCTATTGGCTACAAGCTGGAGCTTACGAATAGAATAAAGAGATCGAACTTCTTTGTTTTTTGTAAAATCTCCATATTTGTCATCTGCTACAATTGGACAACCAACAGAAGAAAGATGCATACGAATTTGATGCATTCGACCCGTTATCAATTCAAGAGAAATAAGAGAATATAAAGAGTTTGATGCAAGAATCTTATATCTTGTTTCTGCGGGTTTTTCATTTCCCGCTCGCCCTGCAGCAGTGCTTATAATTCCTTGTGGAAGATCTGGTTTTCCAAAGCAAATAGCCTGATATTCCTTACCAAGTTTCTTTTCTGAGATATAAGAACCAACCAGTGCAGCAGACTCTGAGGATCGAGCGACTACAAGAATTCCGGCAGTATCTTTATCTAAGCGGTGAACCGGATATACCTTTGACCCTGTTTGTCTTTCTAAAATATCAACAAGGCATACGTTTATACCGGCTCCACCTTGGACTGCAATTCCACAAGGTTTGTTGACTATCAACAAATCTGCATCTTGATATATAATTGGGATATCTTTCACGGGAGGTATACTACACTGAATATAAAAAAAAATCTCAATTCATTGATATGCTTCGGACTTTTTGTGTTATTTTGCACGCTTACAAGTAAAGAAATATCTGCCGAAATATTCGGTTTTCCTGAATCAGGATTTGCGTTAGACCTTCCAGAAGGATATACTCTCATTGAAAAAGATAAAAATTCCAGATTTTATTTATCGCACTCAGTTGTTCCAGCCGATTTACAGATAGCAGTATACCCACCACAACAGTTTAAATCCTCGATACAGACATTGCAGCATGTAACCACACAATTTGCTTCTACCGGCGGCGAAGTAACTTTTGAATGGCGATACGAGAACGTAAGCATTGGTGAAATTGTTTCTGATACAGTTCATGGATGGGCATTAGCAGTAAGTCTTCCTAAAAACAAAGGCTGGCTTGTACTTGTCTCTTATACTAGTGTAGAAAACTATTCCAAGGTTGAACCCCTTTTGATCTCAAGTCTAGACGCCGTGTTTACAGACACAGGAAGTTGGTTTTGCTCAGGTCCTATGACTTCATTTGCCTGGCCCGATGAAGGTGAAATGCAAGTAAGCTACCAAGATGCACGAACAAAGATATCTGTACTAATAGATAAGTCCGCAGGAATAGCAGGACAGTCTGTTATTGATCGTGAATTTTCAGTACTTACGACCTATCTAAAAACGCCCTTTGTAACAGAAGCGTGGAAAAGATATTACCGAATGATATGGAGAGATAACTGGACTCGACTTGAAAAAGCTGGTTTTACCATTTCTTCTTCACTTTCATTTAATGCAGAAAAAATAACAGCGGAATTGTTAGAATGGACACAAAGTTTTACATACGAGAGAAACAAAACAAGTAGTGATTTTTTAAGTCTCCCGACTGCCCTTGCAGAAAAAAGAGGGGATTGCGATTCGAGAGCTTTGCTTATGGTAATTTTGCTTAATCAGATGGGGATAGACGCAATATTGATGGTTTCTCCAGAATATAGTCACGCTGTAGCTGCGGTAGACATTCCCGGTGAAGGAGCAAGGTTTAATTCAAAAGGAAAAAATTATTTAATAGCAGAAACAACTGCACCGGTTCCCCTAGGCCTCATAGCCAGCGATATGGCAGACAGCACCAAATGGTTCCCGGTACATTTTTATGCATTCCCTGAAGGAATACAATAACAAGTGTTTGTTTTTTATTCTTTAGCTATAAGAAGATTGTAGGCTTCCATAGCATCTTTTGATGATAGAAGGCCTTCACGTAATGACGCGTTTTTAAGCTTAGTACTAAAAAATGATAGTGTTTGAAGATAATATGCATGCTGATTGTAAGCTGCAGCAATCATAAAGAGCAAACGAACAGGAACATCATCTATAGTTTGAAAATCTATTACATCATGCTTACATATGCCAACAGCCATAACAAGATCTGTTACTGATGAAAGACGAACATGAGGGATTGCAATACCACGCCCTATTGCAGTAGACATGAGTTCTTCACGTTTAAGAATTTCTACAGTAAGTTCATGTCTGTTTTTTATCTGAGGGGCTGAACTGAGTGTTTCAGACAAAGACACGAGTGCGTCATGTCGAGTTGAGTGCTCAAGAAGTACGATACGGTCAGGAGATAAAATATTTTGAACCTGAACCAATGGATTATTTTGCCCTGTTTTAACAGAACTAGTAAGACGCTCATTAACCCATTTTTCAATTTCATCTTTTTTAAAACGCCAAACTGTACCAATTTTTCCCGCAGGGATTTCACCTTTTTGAGCCCAGTCATAAACGGTTCGTTCTGATACTCTTAGGTATTTCGCAACTTCTTCTATAGTTAGTATATCTTCCGCCACAGTTGAACTCCTGTTCAATAATTTGCATTATTCTGCATCAAACCGCAGTATATGTCAAGCATGGTTAATGAAAACAGAATAAAACTGATTTTCTCATACTGAAGTTGAATGATCTTTGTCAGCTAACTCATGAAGTGCGTCGAAAGGAAATAATTCACCAAGTGTTGTTTGTACACTGTTAGAAAAAGAGGATCCAAATACTACTGGGGTATGTGCATTCATAAACTCAGAAAGAACTTGCCTACAAGCGCCACAGGGACTCACGGGATAGTTTGAGTCAGGAGTTGCTATTACAATGGCTGAAAAGTGCGTTTTCCCTGCTGTGACAGCGGTATAGACAGCACTTCGTTCAGCACAATTAGTAAGTCCAAAAGATCTATTTTCGACATTAACACCTGTAACAATTGAGCCGTCATCTAGAAGCAATGCTGCTCCAACGCGAAATTGTGAATAGGGAGCATACGCTCCTTGCGCTGCTTTAAGAGCAATAGCAAAGAGTTCTGAATAATCTATTGTATTTTCCATATACCTACTATACCATTGTTACTCATGAACATCAAAGGAAATTTTAAATTTATCCTCATAGGATCTACCGTTTTTCTCATTGCATATCTATTCGTAGCTGCAATCCCTCTGGGATCAGATATTAATTTCGAACCTGTGTGGACGATTGAAATATCCCAGGACTCCCAGGATCTTAAAGATCTTCAGAATCTTGAAAGTCCAATTGAAAATAAACAAATTTCAATTGCAGCTACTTCTGAAACATTTATCCTAGGCGATACTTTTGGATATTTTTCACCCGATGGCACAATTCTTAAGTCGACCCAGACAAAAGATCTCATTGCCGCAAGCTCTTTTGGATGGTCGATTAATCCGCAAGAAGCAGTAAATCCGATATTATATTCTCCCATTGGAGAAAAAATCCTCTCCATTACTGGAGAGGGAAATATTCATATTGATGAAGACCGAATTTACTTGTTCAGGCCTGGGGGAGATGGAGTTAGCCAGTATTCAAAAGAAGGAAAGATTCTTTGGTCCCGAGAACACATAGCGCCAATAACCGCCTTTAATTCTTCAAAAGCTGGAACAATAATTGGCTATGCTGACGGTAAATTAATGTACATTACAAAAGAGGGCACTACCCTATTTTCAATATATCCCGGCGGTAGTAATTATCAAATTATTCTTGGGGTAGCCTTATCCGATGATGGAAAACAGATTATATGCCTTTCAGGAATTGAAAAGCAAAGAATTCTTGTAATTAGTATAACAGGGAATCAACATAAAATAGTGCATCATGAATATCTTGAAACTGATGCTCGAAAAAATTGTTTTGCCCATTTTACGCCGAATGGAAATTTTGCTTTTGTTGAAGTCTCAGGTGCGCTTGCAATAATTGATTGTAAAAAAAACGAAATATATACAGTAGCTGTTGCAGGTGAAATAGTTTCTGTTGGAGAAGACCCGGTGGGAAGTCTTTTTACGGTACTATCAAAACACGATTCTATTTATACACTCACTGCGATTGAACGGCCAAACCGAATTGCAGGAAAAACGACATTCACAGCAAAAAATGCATTTCTAATTCAACGAGCTAACACAATATATCTTGGTACAGACTCTAAAATATCGAGAATAAATATAAGAGGAACAAAATGAAAAAAGCACATTTCTTAATTTTTGCAGCTTGTTTGTCGATTTCTCTCTATGGTCTTGAATGGCCTGTAGCTAATCCTGTTATATATGCATCTTTCGCACAGCGAAATATTGATATACTCAATAGAGGTCTCATTCTTGAAAAAGCAGATATTGTAAGAGCAAGTGGCGACGGAGTTATTCTTTGTACCCTAAGTAAAAAAACAAATATGTCTGGATTTCCTGGAACTCTCGGAAATGCGGTAATTCTTGCTCATGAAGACAAACTTGTATCTGTCTACGGAAATCTTGATTCCCTTGATAGAGTTAAAGAAAAAAAAGATATAGAAAATGGCTCTATATTGGGAATGACAGGATCGTCTGCCTGGGGAAAGCCTCTACAGTGCATTTTCCAAGTGTATGATTCGGATAGAAAGAATCTATTAAATCCTCTCATGCTTCTGCCAGCTCTGCCTGACTCAAAGGGCCCGGTTATACGAAATGTTTCTGCTATTTCTTCTCTAGGGCAAACTATAATTTTAGGATCATCCAAAACCCTTAGACAAGGGAAATATAGGATATTTGCAGATATCACTGACACTATGAATGCATCCGCTACAGAACTAGCCCCTTTTAGGATTAGTATTCTAGTAAACGGCACTGAAATGGTTTTTTTACCCTTCGATTTAATGCAAGCAGAAAATGGGATACTCATGCTTACTTCTGGAACAAGTGAAAAAGAACTTCTTGAAGATCCAAGTCGTTTGTATCTGGGAGAAATACAACTCACTCGCGGACGTGCAGATATTTCTATACTAGCCCAGGACTTCTCTGGTAATGAAAGAAGTGTCCTTTTTGGGCTAGTAATCGAATAGAGTGCTATAGATTTATAGCTAATTATTCACCATACAAATGTTCAAGTTCGTGTAATAATTCCATGGTTTTTTCTCGACAACCACCACAAGCTGTCCCTATTTTAGTTCGAGCCTGTAAGTCTTCCCATGTTCTATCCCCTGCTTTGTAAGCATTTTCTATATCACGATCTGTAACATTAAGACAGGTACAAATAACCGTAACTTCTTCTTTTCCGCTTAAGGAAGGAAGCTTGTTTTTTTCAAGATAGTCATCTATGGCCGACCGTAAAGCCTTATCTCCCAATACAGAACAATGAATCTTATTTGAAGGAAGACCACCAAGTTTTGAAACTATATCTTCGGGCTTCATCATATAGGCGTCTTCTATTTTCATACCCTTAATGGCTTCAGATAAAATTGATGTTGAAGCAATAGCGCTCGCACAACCGTAGGTTTTCCACCGTACGTCAGTTATAAGTCCATCAGTTATGCGGAGTAAAATAAGCATCTGATCTCCGCATCGAATATTCCCAACAATACCTCGCCCGTCACAGGGCCAGCTTGATTCTTCCTCTTCCAAAACATTTTTTGGATTCATAAAGTGATCTTTCACTACATCTGAATATAACCATTCGTTCATAAGTTCTCCTTAATAATTACAGTTCCTAGAATTAACGTTCGCCTTTAATAAGCCTTTCGTAGAAATAATCATTTCGTAGAAATAATCATTTCTAAAAAAACCTAGAGCGCCTCGTGGCTCAGAGTTGAAAAACCTCTTAGCCGCTTTATAAGCGGAGGCATTTCTTTCAATACAAAATCTATTTGTTCATCTGTTGTATACATTCCAAGACTAAAGCGAATTGATCCATGAGCTAACTCAGGACCTACGCCTGTTGCCATTAACACATGAGAGGGCTCTAAGCTTCCAGAAGCACAGGCAGAACCTGTTGAAACGGAAACTCCTAAAATATCGAGCATTAAAAGGATAGCTTCACCTTCTGCACCTGGAAAAGAAACATCTAAGGTATTAGGCAAAACGTGCTCAGGATGTCCATTAATCCGTATGTCTGGAATTACAGAAAGGAATCCATCTCTAAGTTTATTACGCAGACGACGTGTATGAGTTTCGTAAAATTGC
>DATFIA010000220.1:0-2359 GCA_035270545.1 Treponemataceae bacterium | reverse complement strand
AATGCATTTGTAAGTATAGTATATTCATAATGCTACTATTCTAGGAGATTTCTAATGACAAGAACGATTATCAAGATAGATGAAGAAAAATGTAATGGCTGCGGGCTCTGTATTACCGCATGTCATGAAGGCGCCATTATTCTTAATAACGGAAAAGCTCAACTTCTACGAGACGATTATTGCGACGGACTTGGAAATTGCCTTCCTGCCTGTCCCACAGGAGCTATTACTTTTGAAGAAAGGGAAGCACTCGCCTACGACGAAGAAGCCGTCTTACGAAATCAAGCAATAGCAAAACAAACTTTTGCAACTGTTTCAGAAAAGCCACCTCTTGCCTGTGGATGTCCAGGCTCCGCAGCAAAAAGCCTTAAATCTTCTATACAGACGCCCATTCAAACTCGGCCAGCTGCGATTCAAAAAAATCAAGCAAACTCAGAGCTTATGCAATGGCCTGTACAGCTTAAACTAGTTCCAACCAATGCATCATGGCTTAATGGAGCTCATTTACTCGTGGCTGCAGACTGCGCTGCATATTCGTACGCTAATTTTCATCAAGATTTTATAAAAAACCGAGTTACTGTCATTGGCTGTCCAAAATTAGACACAGGCGATTACACTGAAAAACTTACAGAAATTATCGCAAATAATGACATTAAAAGCCTAACTATTGTGCGAATGGAAGTACCCTGTTGCAGAGGACTTTCTCACGCAGCAACAGAAGCACTCAAAGCAAGCGGGAAATTCATTCCGTGGAGCATTGTTACCATCTCTACAGATGGCAACATTCTCTAAATATTATTTTTTCTTTGGCATAAGAGTTGCCTTCACATAATTATCTTGTGTAAGGTACTCTTTAGCTAATTTCTGCATCGCTTCACCAGAAAGCTCGTTTAAATAAGACCTGGTGTCATAAATAGTTTCTAAAGATATGTTTTGCATTTCTGCAGTAACGATCTGATTAATCCACCAATTATTATTTTTTAAACCTTCTTCCTGCTTTCTTTTCCAGTTTTCTTTCAGTTTAGAAATATATTTTTCTGGTGTAGGAGCATTTTGAAGCCAATCAATTTGTTCAAATATGGCCTGAGTCAAAGACTCTTCACGGCCAGGTTCACAGCCAAACTCAATCGCAATTTCATATACAGGTTTTGGCTCTCCAACTAAGGAACCCTGAACCGAAATACCGTAAGAACCACTCAAGTCTTCTCGAATTACTTCCCGCAATCGTGTCTCAAGTAAAGAAACAAAGGAACTGAATAATTCAAAATCCCAAGCTTCTATCTCAGATTTCCCCCCAAAGCTTAAAAACACCTGACTTTTCGGTTCAATTCCCATAGAAAGAGAATCTTTTACAACACCGGAAGGAAATTTGATTCCAAGATCTTTTGCTTTTTCCTTTGTACCAAATGAAGGAAGGACTGCAAGATATTCAGTTGCTAATTGCTTTAATGTGTTTTCATCAATACTTCCAACAAATACAAAAGTGAAATCTCCTGCGTCGGCAAAGCGGTCACGGAAACTCACCTCTGATTGAGATGGATCCATTGCAGCAACCAAGGCCTCTGTTAAGTTAGATCGACGAATAGAATCTCCATAGACGAGCCGAACCTTTAAATCTGAAAACATTTCATTTGGGTCACTTTTGCGCGACGAAGAAACTGTTTCAAGTTGATTGCGCAAAGCGGTCCATGCTTCTGGCGAAAAATAAGGATCTGTAAAATAAAGAGAAACTAACTGAAATAAGGACTCAAAATCTTCTATAGAAGAAGAGCCAGAAAAACCTTCGTAAGACTCATCGAGCCAAGGGCCTGCAGAAACAGTCTTCCCACTGAGTTTTTTTTGAAGTTCAACTGCAGAGAAACCATTTAACCCTGACATATTTGCATAGGAAGTCGAAATTGCAGCCGAAGGAAAATCCTTGTCAGACACTAAAGAAATACCACCCCGGCTCCAAGCAGAAAAAAGAATTTCGTTTGTTTTATATGTTGTGGGGTACAGAACAACCCGAGCGCCGTTTGAAAGCATCCATTCCTTAATACCATTTTTCGAAATCGTTTTTTCAGAAATTATAGACCCAGGAGCTGGAAGAGAAGAAACATCAAACAATGGTCTGTCGAGTCCTTTTTCTTCATATGCAACTAAATCTATTTCTGGCTTCCAGTTTTGCCACAAATCAAAAAGCTCTGCTTCTCCTGGGATATCCGTTGTAGTTTCTGGTGCCGTAACCATAAGTAATTTTCCACGACCCGTGTACCAGTTTTTTATAGAAGCGGCGATTTCATCGAGACTTATTTCTGGAACGATGCGGTTATACAAGTCAAACTGATCTTGCACAGAAAGAGATACGTCTCCATATAAA
>DATFIA010000219.1:0-4285 GCA_035270545.1 Treponemataceae bacterium | reverse complement strand
GGCAAGGCCTTGGGCGAGCCAAAAACCATTGAGAGGCGCGGTAGAAGCAAAGGAGCTGTCCTTGACAGACTGAGGTGGACCTCCATCTTTCGGAATGGTGTTATTTTTGACAGTGTGAGATGGCTCGGGAACGCTAGGCGGTGAGACATCTATTTTTTTGTAATACTGAAGAAAGAGACCATTGTCTATTTGAACTCGTGGCATTTTAGAGTCTTGAACCCATCCGGTGTCTTCATAGACAAAGCCGTAGTATGGTTTTAATATAATCCGAAGTTTTCCATCTGGGCGAAATTCTACAAAGCGAGAATCGTTTTCCCAAATGCCGGTTGGGTTGTTTTCTGTTTCTGGTGCAATCGGTTGAGCAACTATTGAAGTTTTACAGAATACAGATAAAAAAATGAAAAAAAAATGACTGTATTACGACTCAATTTTTACCTTCCTTAACGTACGACAAGATACATGGTTGCGGCATCTGTCATTTTTGTAGTATCAAGGGTCAAAAAATATAAAACACGAGGGGTAAAAGAAAAAACAGATTTGCACAAACCCAAAAGATAAAAGCGGCTCGAAGTACTCGAGAAGGGTATCGATTGTGATCAAAGCGGCGGTAACAAAACCAAAACCCATTAAATACTAATAAAACAGCCCCTTGAAGCAAAGGAAGAAGAAGCATATATGAAATATTTTTAATATAAAAAAGAATTGCACCAGTAAAGAAAAAAGCAGAAAGAAGGTACATAAGGATACTAAGCCTTCGTCTAAGACGAGGAACTTCAATATTAGCAAGGTCTTCCGTTTTCATACGACTTAGCCCAGCAAAAAATAGCCAAGAAGGTATACTGAACTGCAAAATAATAGCCATAATAAAAGCCATGAGTCCGCAGAAGGCACATAGTAGCAATACAATCATGGACAAAAGTATACCCCTCCTGTTGGAGGGGCGTCAATGCAAACAATTATTCGTCAAAAAGAGCGTTTATTTCTTTTTTATAAATTTCATTTATTTTATGCCGCATCATTTCTTGTTTCCCGGACAATTCAGCTCCAACCTTAAAAGAATCTTTTAAAAATTTGAAACGGAAAATAAACTCAAAGGGTCTAAATCCATTTTGATAATTTACGCGTGAATCTATATCTGTACGGAAAAGCTGAATAATTTGTGGATGCTCAAGTAAGATTTCATAATCGTCGTGCGGAATATCATTCTCCACAGCATAGGCAAGAAGAGCCTCTTTAACCGGAACAATAAGAGCGGTTAAATATTTTTTATCTTGTCCCAGAACAACAACCGATTCTACCAATTCAAAACCTTTAATAGCTCGCTCAATTGGAGCAGGTTCTATATTTTCTCCACCGCGAAGAACAATAGTATCTTTTGCACGTCCAGTAATTTTTATTTCACCGTCAAACGAAAACATTCCAAGGTCCCCAGTATTAAACCAACCATCTGCATCTAATACGATAGCGGTAAGATCCGGTCTCTTGTAATAGCCTTTCATAACTTGTCCACCTCGGACAACTATGACACCTGGCTTTCCCGGAGGAAGAGATTCAGGAACATGCCAAGGGCCACCTTTTGCATTTTCAATTATATTAGAGAGTGTTTCTGTGTCCACAATACGACATTCCGTATCGGTAAATATTTTCCCAACACAGCCAGGGCGTGGTTTCCACTGATCTCTAAAAGATAATAAGGGCGCTGTTTCTGTAATGCCATAACCTTCTAACATGTTAAGGCCAATAGCTCTATAAAAAGCATCGACCTCATTTTGTAGTGCTCCCCCGCCAGATATACAGGTACGAATACGACCGCCAAGACGAGCGCGAACCTTGCTATACACAAGAATATCACCCAGGGCCCGAAGAGGGCTTAATACTAACCAAGGAATTAAACCGAGGAGGGTATCAAAAAGTCTGATTCGGGGAGTAAACCGTGCAACACGTCCAAAGACGAGGTCATGTGCATTGCACCAATGCCGTCCAACTGCAACAAAAAACATAAACAATGTTTTTTTTATGCCGCCATCTTTTTTGACCGTACGCAAAATTCCAGCTGCAAGAGATTCCCAAAGTCGAGGTACTCCTGGAAGTACATTAGGTTTAATAGCAGCGATATCTGGAAGCATGATGGAGGCGACTGGTTTTGAATACGCCATTCCACTTGAGCGTTCCAGGATTATATATTGCATTAATCGCTCAAAACTATGCCACACAGGTAAAATAGTAAGCCACATATCCCCACTTTCGCCATATAAAACATCGGGAGTTCGCTCAAGTTGCCAAGTATAATTACTATGAGTTAGCATAACTCCTTTTGGCTCCCCTGTTGTACCAGAGGTAAAAATAATAGTTGCAAGATCTGAGCCATTCCCTTTTTCAATTTCAGAGAGAATTTTTGTTTCATCACCAGAGCGCGCTTTTACACCTTCTTCTAACACAGTTGAAAATGATAAAAGAGTAAATCCTGCCGCAAGAGCAGCTTCAGTATCACTAGTTGTAGGCTCATTAAACATAATAAGTGTTTTTAAAACAGGCATGCTTGAGCGCATAGAAATTATTTTTTCAAGCTGTCTTTTGTTTTCTATAAAAGAAACAACGCAATCTGTTGTTGAAAGGATAAAAGAAATTTCTTTTTCCATAGAGTCACAGCCTCGGGGAACATCTGCGGCACCAAGAGAAAGAACTGCAAGATCTGAAATGAGCCATTCTCGCCTGTTATCTGAAATAAGGCCCACATGAGCACCTCTTTTAATACCAAGAGAGGTAAGACGTGTCGCTAAATCGAGCACGTCATCATACAGTTCACGATATGTTCTATACACAAAAGTACCTGTTGAATCTTTCCAAGCTTGAACGTTAATATCTGGATTCTTAAGAACACGAGATCGAAAAACTAACGGAATAGTAGCTTCTATTGCCATAAAAAAACTCCTTAATATACTACCTTTCTACATTCATACGGAATTCGTCATGCTGTCAAGCAAAACAACTTTTCTTGACAGATTTTCTCCGATATCGCATTATAACACACATGTCAAACCGATCATGGACTGCGAAGGCCCTCGTTCTAAGCCTTTCCGAGTTTGGAGAAGGCCACAGAAACGCCTGGCTTCTCACAGAGGAAAAAGGCATTGTTCAAGCTGCCGTCTTCGGTGGCTCAAAAAGCAAGCTCAAAGGATTGGTGAGTCCCTGGCATACCGGCACAATGTGGATATACTCAGATCCTGTAAAAAATAATCATAAAATAACTGATTTTGATGTTCTTTTTTGGCGCCAAGGAATTCGTGAAAATCTAGTTCGCTCTCTTTGCGCCTCTGTGTGTACAGAATTAGTAACTCGATCTCATGGAGTCGCAGACTGGGTGCTCGTAAATGCATTTCTTGACGGCATAAGCGTATCCGGAGAAGAGGAATGTCGTCGTGCTCTTCTTCGCTTTTTATGGAGAATTTTACTATCTGCGGGAATAAACCCAGATATAGAAGAATGCACCCAGTGTGGAAGACCGGTACATGGAACAATTGGTATAAATGCGGTATTATATTATTCACCTCACAATGACGCATGCATTTGTCATTCCTGTGTTCGGTATACAGAAATGCAATTCCCTCTTTCTTTTGAAAGCAGAGAGTATTTAAGTGCAATTGCAACGGAAAGGCCTGCAACAGTAAGAGCCATAAACGTCAGTGAAAAAACGACGGTCGAACTCAGGCAATTTCTTTTTTTTCTTGTAAAAAAAATGGTGGGTTACTCTCTAAAATCACTCGATACAGCAGAAGGTATTTTATAGGGTCCGGTTCAAGCAGTATAAAAGGAACAAGCAAGTATGATTTGGAACAAAAAAGAAATTGGAAAAGAAATGGTGAGGGAAATTACGAGTCGCTATGGGTGCGATGCACTTACAGCCTCTATTCTCGCTCGCAGAAATATTATTGAAGGTCCGGATCTTCTCTTTTATCTCGAAGATGATCTGCGCTATATTAATAATCCCTTTCTTTTTACAGATATGGAAGATGCCGTAGACCGGGTTATAGATGCCCGTGATGAGGGTGAAAAAGTACTTGTTTTTGGAGATCGCGATGTTGACGGCATTACCAGTACAACCCTTTTAGTCCAAGCACTTAAAGACTTTGGAGTAGAAGTAGATTGGCGTGTTCCCACAGGGAATGATCCTTATGGTCTTACAAATGAAGCAATTGATGCTCATGCAGAACAAGAAGGAACCCTCATTATAACCGTAGATAACGGTATTTCCTGTCTTGATGAAATAGATTATGCCGTTGAAAAA
>DATFIA010000218.1:0-2052 GCA_035270545.1 Treponemataceae bacterium | reverse complement strand
TTGCAATACGAATTGAATCTTCAAGAATATAGATTACATTCAATTATACCTTTTTCGGATTTAAAAGAAGCCTTACTTGTTATAGAGGGTATTAAAAGCAATACACAAATGTTAAATAGACAGATTAATAGTGTAGAAATAATAAAGAATACTGAAGGGGATACTCTCCTTTCAATCGAAAACACTATTTATCCTTATTCTCTCGAAGAAATGCTTTTATCAAATGAGGCATACTTTTTTGAGAAAAATCTAGTCGTTCAAAAAATACTTTTATCAACCGACGATTCAAAAACCCTATTTCACCTACAGTATTCCCTAATTAATTCGTGCGTTGAAGAATCTAATTTAGGATTAATAAAAAATCAACATTCCTATATACCAGGAGCTTTCGGTATAAGCATTCTCAAAAATACGGAAACAGTAACACAAAAAAAAACATCCAAAACTATTTCGAATACAGGTTACAAAAAAATAGGAAGTATAAATTTGGAAAATAAAACAAACATACAGTATTACAGAAACTTTGAAGGAAAAATAATTACGATAGAGGATTAAAAATGAAAAAAGCATTTAGTTTTTTTTGCGCTATTATATTATGCATCTCATGCAAAACTGCAGAGTTTGGCACCCAGTGTATTGATGTAAATGGAATGGTATATGACTTTGTGAATCGACCAGTTTCCGGTTATGAAATTTTTGCAGGGGAAAATCATAAGACTATAACCGATATTACTGGACGGTTTACACTCATGAATCTTCCAAAAGGCCTATATCAGATAATTGGTAGATGTGATAATTATGAATCCTATTCTGGCATTCTTGATCTTAAAGATAAAAAACAAATTGTCTATATTCGTATTCCCACCTCCTCTCAGCTTTTGGACCTTGCAGACAAATCTTTAACTGAAAACCGTCTAGAAGATGCAGAATCTTATATTACACGCGCAGAAAAAACAGGAAGACACATAACGGCTGAACTTGCGTTTTATTCAGCTGTACTATTGTTCCGAAAAAATAACAACACAGGTGCTATTGAAGTTCTAAAATACATTCTCTCTACAGGAGTTGACGATTCATACGTAAAAAATTTTCTCAATGTTTTAGAAAAAAATAAGGGAAATTTTAATGAATAAATTTATTATTCAAATGTTTTTTATATCTACATTACTCAGTGTTATGAGCTGTTCTTTTTTTGAAAAACCAGAAATAGCTCCTTATGTTATATCAAAACTTGAGTGTAAAATGGGCATGCTTGAGGGTTATTATTCATTTGGTTGTGTACAATTTGACTTTTTTAATGCTAGCAATAAAGATGTTTCTGAAATTCTCGTCTCATGTATAGCATACGATGCCATTACAAAAAAAAGTCCCTTTATAGGAACAAATTATCTTAAAAATACTTTCTCAGGGGACATAATCCGCCAAGAAAATAAAACATTGATACTCAGCTTGGATCAATACATTTTTGTTGTACCGGAAAAACCATATCTCATAGATTTTTTTTATATATCAAAAATTAATTATATTGATGGATCAAGTTGGGAAGATAAAAACGGATTTTACTTTACAAGGAGTTTTTAAATGCGAACCTTCAAGACTCAATTGAGTTTTCTTATTTTAATTCAGCTGTTTTTTGTGGCATGTGATACAGGTATTACAACTAACAAAATTATTGATTTAGTAAATCCTCCTCCGCCTGATATAAAAACATATACTTTAAAAATCGCATCGGCTATGGGAGGGGCTACCAATGTGGAACCAACTAAATCAGAATATATTTTTGATGAATTTATTCAAATTACGGCTCTACCAATAGACGGATATGTTTTTGTAAAATGGAGCGGCACTCAAGATAAAAAAGAACCAGTATTGCTTATTAAAATACAAGCTAATGAATGGATTATTCCTATCTTTACAAAGGTTGATGCACCTCCGGCTCCTCTTACTTATGCGGTAAAGGTTGATACAGCGATAGGTGGAACCGTATCAATTAGCCCAGAAAAGAATGAATACAATCCCAATGACTTTGTAAAACTTTCGGCGACGCCAAAT
>DATFIA010000217.1:0-3494 GCA_035270545.1 Treponemataceae bacterium | reverse complement strand
TTTTCTGCTTTTCTGTGCTATTCCTATCCATGGCGACGCTCCTGCATTTTGTTGTTGTGGTAAACACACAATACAGGTTTTTGTCGCTACTGGGGAGGGGTTTAGGCCCCTCCCTTCTTGCACTTCGTCATTGAACGTGGGACGTCAAAAAAAGACAAGCACAAAACATTCCCGTTAAGTTGGAATTAAGCACATCATGCGTTTCTTGTCTTTACCGGGATGAAATAAGAAACCCTGAAACTGCTCTTGAGAGAAAAAACGAACACTTATATCGACTTTTACCTATTTGCCGCTCGGAATATGTATGAGACAAATTCCGGAAGAACGGCTCCTTGAAGACATGATTGATCTCCTGGACAATTGCCTGCCATCAAAACTCCATGAGTTTGAAGAAATGACAGAAGACGGCGAACAACTCCCTCCGATGAACTACGTCGGTACACCTGAAGATATGCCTACCGGGACCATGGAGCCGTATGCCCTTGTGGAAGTTACTGATGGTTCATACACCATGAAAGACCGGATAATCCGGAACAATGTATTCAAAGTTATAATAGAGCTTAATCTCCAGAAGAAGAAACTCGTATGGCGGTATTTTACAGCGCTTCGGAAGGCGTTTGATGAATCGGAACATTCGGTGAGATGGAGAATCCGGGAGGAAAAGCACGAGAAGAACGGGAAGATGGTGATTGAGGTGGTGGAGAGGTAGCAAGAGAAAAGAGTTTGGCAGAATAAGGGACATGGGTATATAATGGGTGGGAGTTAGAAGGATATATATAAATAATGTTCGATGGACGCCTTCGGCGCAAAAGGAGAAGAAAATGTACAGTGATAGAAAAGCCATTTATGCGGAATTGGAAAAAAAGCGTGAAACAAAGGTTCTGGTTTATGTAACAGGAGATAGACCTGGCTTTGAAACAAAAATTGCATCGGAAGTGTATGATTATTTTGTTAATCAACTTGATTCAATGAAAGATCATAAAAAAGTCAGCCTTGTTCTATATACTAGAGGTGGCGATACGCTAGCAGCTTGGAGTATAATTAACTTAATATATCAATTTACGGACGATTTGGAAATAATTATACCATCTAAGTGTCATAGTGCTGGAACATTGATGAGCCTTGGAGCAAAAAGAATAATTATGACAAAACAAGCGACACTTGGACCAATTGACCCTAGTATTGAACATCCATTGAATCCATTAATTCCTGGAGCACCAAATGCTGCAAAAATTCCTGTAAGTGTTGAAGCTGTTGAAGGATATATTCAATTTTTAAAAGAAGAACTTAATTTTAAGCAAAAAATAACGGGAGATGAAATATCAAGATTGTTGACACAACATATTCATCCAATTGTAATTGGTACAGTATACAGAACTAAAGAACAGATTAAAATGCTTGCTTCACGGTTGTTGATAAATCAAATTCAAGATAAAAAGAAGACTAAAAAAATAATTAGTTTTTTATGTAGTGACTCTGGTAGCCATGATTATACGATACATAGACGCGAAGCTAGAGATCTTCTAGGTCTTAATATTGAGAAACCGGATGACGAATTATATTCAATTATAAAAAGAATATATGATAACATTGAAAAAGAATTAGAACTTACACAAAAGTTTGATCCAAATAGTTTTCTTGGTACTGCTACAAATAAATCGTACATTTTTAAAAGATGTTTAGTGGAAACCATTGAAGGTGGAAGTTACTATTTTGCTACAGAAGGTCAGATGACGAGACAGCAAATACCTACACCACAAGGTATTCAGAATGGAATTGCCGATAATCGCACTTTTGAAGGATGGAAATATGAAAAATAATACTGATAATAGATCAGATTATGGAATAATTTATACTGAAAATGTCACTTGTGAAAAAGAAAGCAACACATCAATTGTATCTGATTGTTTTATCAATCAAATAAAAGATGCAGTCGTGATCCAAGAACAAGTCATTTATTTGGAAAAACATTATACCATAAAATATTAAGAAGACATCGAACAACTGCTTCAACCTGATATTTTCTTTGTCACATTTTGTGCTGTCGCTTCGCTCCTGACGCACAAAATGCGCCAAGCCCTGCGGGCGCGAAAATACAGGTTAAGCAAATGTTAGATTTACTCTAAAGTAAAAAATTGACAAATATCAAATATGTGATATACCTATATTAGCAAAGATCTTACAAGGAGTAAAATATATGAGTGATGTTCGCCAAAAAGGTTCAGATGAAGTCTTTTGTAGTTCATGTGGTGAAACAATAAAAAAAGAAGCAGAAATATGCCCTAAATGTGGGGTAAGACAGAAAGCTGCACCATCGAAAACTTATCAAACTTCAGCAAGTACAGACCTGAATGCATCTGACAAAAGTAGATTGGTAGCCTTTTTGCTATGCACTTTTGTAGGAACCCTTGGAGTTCACCGTTTTTATGTTGGAAAGGTAACTTCTGGAGTAATGCAGATATTATTCGGATGGGCAACTTTATTTATTTGGCCATTGGTAGATTGGATAATGATTCTATCTGGTAGCTTTAAAGACAAAGAAGGCAAAGTTATCTCGAATTGGGATACCTAGTTAATGTGCTTTTGGTTTCTGTGATTCTAGTAAAGGTAAAATTAACTTGTTTGCTGTAAAAACCAAATAATTGAAGGAGTGATTAATGAGTGATGTTCGCCAAAAAGGTCCAGATGAGATTTTTTGTAGTTCGTGTGGTGCAATAATAAAAAAAGAAGCTGAGATATGTCCTAAATGTGGAGTAAGGCAGAAAGATGCTCCATCCCAAAATGAAGACGATTATGGCCTAGGCAAACCGTTATCTGCATGGAATGTATATAAAGTAAAAAATCCTGAAAAATTTGGTGGCTTTAGTTCTGGAGTTTACAGATTGCTAAGTTTCCTTAGCTTAGGATGGTTATTAGGTCTAATACTATTTATCGTTACTCAATCTTCAAAAAATACTAAGCTAAGAAAAACACAAGGGAAAGGTTTTCTGATATCTGCAATTGTTGGGTTTATTTTTTGGACTTTATATCAGGTATCTATGACTCTGTGACTCTGAAGTATATTTTATTTAAGGGATGGGGGACTTTATAGTGCTCCATTCCTTTTTTTCGTAACATAATTAAACATACACTTATTTTATACTTACTAAGTTATACACATAAAATTTTGTAATACACATTATTCATAAAATCTTTCAAAGATATAGATAAATAAATCTCTTATGTTGTTCAAGTATAGTAAATATTTAGTAGTATTTAGATAAAGGCAAATTGAGAAATCTAACAACTGCTTCAACCTGATATTTTCTTTGTCATGATTTGTGCTGTCGCTTCGCTCCTTGCGCACAAATCACGCCAAGCCCTTCGGGCACGAAACCACAGGTTAAGCAAATGTTGGGTCGACGCTTCGCGCGCGGAGGAAAAAATGGAATATACAAAAATAAATTCAATAAACAAAACCCCAAAAACTCTTATATCAATATTGATTATTTGTT
>DATFIA010000216.1:0-2939 GCA_035270545.1 Treponemataceae bacterium | reverse complement strand
AATGTTAGAAAGATCTGGAATTGTTACAAAAACAGAAGAGGAGCGCCAAGATACTGTACATGGTATGATTGGAGAGTTAACAAATATAATAGCGGGAAATGCATCCTCTGCTATTGCCCATGCAAATATAGAAATTTCACCTCCTGTAGTTATATTGGGTGAAAATCATAGAATTGCATGGCCGAAAAGCATGCCTGTTATTGCTATTCCCTTTTCGTCTCCAATGGGTCCTTTTGAAGTGGATGTTTGTTTTAAAAAGAAGGGCTAAAAACCCCTTCATTTTTAGATGCTCTTGTCGATGCCTTATGATTATCGTATTATTTGACTGTATGATAATTAGAAGTACACTATGAGTAGAAAAATATCTGCTTTCAAAACTCTTTCAAGAATTTCAATAAGACGAGATTCGGTTTTATAATGGATCCTATACAAAAGAATACTCGGCAACCTGATCTCATAGATGTTTTTATCGTGTATTTTATAATTTTATTATATATGTCTTTTGGAGGCTCCTTTTTTGCTCTCTTTGTTCCTGTATGGGCTTCGCTTTTTTTTACCTTAGGTTTATTTATTATACCAAGTCTTTATGTTCTCGCTCGTCGAATGGATTTCAAAAGCTCTTTTGGTTTTAGAACATTTAGTTTACCTACTAAAAATGATAAAACAAAAAAATATTTTTTTTCTGGTGCTTTTCGACTAGCTATTGGAATCTTACTGGTAGAATTAGTGGGGTCTCTTTTAATAAGCCCCTTTGTTGCAGAACCTACACCTGTTTCCGAATTAATAAACAACTATCTGCTTTCTGGAAATTATATAGTAGGGATTATAGTGGTAGCACTCTTTCCTGCCGTATTTGAGGAATTGCTTTGTAGAGGTTTTATTCTCACTGCTTTACGGGGTCGAATTTCAAGCATTAAAGCAATTATTTTATGCTCTTTTTTGTTTGCCTTGTTGCATTTTGATCCTATACGGATCCCTTTTACCTTTATTGCAGGTCTTTCTCTTAGTTGGGTCGCCTGGAAAACTGGTTCTGTTGTATTACCTATTTTTATGCATTTTATCCATAATTTTACTCTTTTTTCACTTGCTAAAATTGGACTACCTGCTTCTGACTCTATAGATGTATCAGGAGGAATAGATTCTCTTAATTCCTCCTCTGTTTACAACGTATCAACTCTTTTACTTTGTGCTTTTGTTTTTAGTCTTGGGCTTTTTTTTATACGAAAAGGAGTTCATTCAGTTTTATCTGGTTGTACCTTAGAACTTAACTCCCATAGTGAAACTGGACTCTGATTCTACTAAGACAGAAAATCCCGTTTTTAAATAAAATGCAGTTGCACCTTCGTTAGCACGAGCGACTCCAAGATGAAGCCCTGGACAGCCCAGCGATTTAAGGTGAGTTGAAAGAGTTTGAATAAGGGCTCTTCCACAGCCTTTTCCTTGCAGTTCAGGAAGCAAATCTATGTGTAAGTGTGCAGGATATTCTGTAATTAATTGAAGATCTTCTTCGCTTATATCTAAAGAATTTATATGAATCCTTGAAATCAGATTTCTTTCATGAATAGAAAGGTCTGGGTTTTTAGACTCCTTTAGTGGATATCGAATTCTAATTTGAGGAAGCCATGTTTTTTCCATCCACGTATTAAAAGAGAGAGTGTTTGCAGTTGCAATAATGTAGCCCAAGGGAATGTCATTTTCTTCAGCAACAAAACAGAGGCTTACGTCGCTGAAAAGATAGGGGGCAGCATAGAACTGACCGAGAAGCCATGGATCTGTAAATGATGAAGATGCATCTTTTCCATTATCTCCTGTTTTAAGGCAAATATCATACAAATACGGAATATCTGAAAGAACTGCAGTGCGAATAGAAACAGCCATTTATTTTCTCCTTACGGTTTTTTAGTATATGAAAAATTTTGAATAATTACAGTAGTAATAGGAACGATGGCGTTGTTTTACTTCCTTTATACAAAATAATGAGTATATTAAAAATGGAGTAAGCAAAATGCATGGAAAAAAATTTGAAATTGTTATGCACAAACGAAAAGCTATACGAAAATTTTCAAAAATTCCATTACAAAAACAACAAATTGATAAATTACTAGAATTTAAAGATAAAATACTTCCTCTCTTTCCTGATGTAAAAATTGAACTTAAAATTATATCTTCTTCAGATATTTTCGGCTTTGTATTTGTAGATGCACCACATTACCTTGCGGTTTATGCGGAGCGCACCCCTAGATCAGATTTAAATACTGGCTTTATTGTTGAGCAATTTGATCTTTATTTTTCAGCTAATGGAATAGGTTCCTGCTGGCTTGGAATGAATAGACCGAATCAGACAGAATTTAAAGACCTTCCTTTTTCTATAATGCTTGCTTTTGGATCTGCAGATGAAGAGTTGCACAGAACAGATGAAGCACAATATAAAAGAAAAGAAATACAAGAAATATCCTCTGGAGAACATTGTTCAGATTGTTTGAACACAGTACGTCTTGCCCCTTCTGCTATGAATAAACAACCTTGGTATTTTTCAGGAGATAATCGCTGTATCCATGCATTTTCTGTTAAGGGAAAGGGTGTTATAAATCTTGCCGAGAGTTGGCGTTTTGTCGATCTCGGAATTGCTTTGTGTTTTTTATATATTTCTGCTTGCTCTCACGATAAAAACTGCATTTTCAAAAAAGAAGATGCAATTCCTGCTAAAAAAGGCTGCGAGTATGTAATCTCGTGTCGGCTTGAATAAAATCTCTCTTTCAAAGGCCAATTATTTGTGCTATTATTTTTTTTATGGCATATGAAGTAACAGCAACACGCCGACGACCACAAAGATTTGAAGATATGGTTGGTCAGGACTTTGTAGTAGCAACCCTCCAAAAATCTATAGAAGCAGGAAAAATTGCTCATGCTTATTTGTTCTCTGGTCCCAGAGGCTGTGG
>DATFIA010000215.1:0-7739 GCA_035270545.1 Treponemataceae bacterium | reverse complement strand
GTTAAATTTATGCGCGACTCTGGTTTTGGCGCTTTGAGTGACAGTGAAGTGTTTGAGGCCTTTGACATTTGCTATGATTATGATATTCACAATTTTTATCTTGGGTATTTTAAGGGTGAAAACTCGTTACAAGCCTATATAGATTCTATAATGCGCCAAGAGACTATGTACGCGGAAAATTATGTAAAATTGCGATGCCTTGAAAATCATGATCAGCCACGAATTGCAAGTTTGGTTCGCGACTACGATAAGTTACTCAACTTCACTGCGTTTAATTCTTTTCTAAAAGGCGCAACAATGGTGTATGCAGGTCAAGAGGCGAGGGCAGATCATCATCCCGATTTATTTAATACAGACAAGGTAGACTGGAGCCTTCTTAATAATTCTAAAGAAATTAGCGATATTATTCGCACAATTGCAGACTTAAAAAAGAAGGATTCTATTTTTGCTCAAGGTGCGTTTAAAATTAATACAATGCATGTTGATGGTGTTGTTCATATAGAATATGAAAATTCTGAAAAAACAATTCATGGGTTTTTTAACCTTAGAGGAGTAGAGGGCTGCCTTAAAACGGGGCTTCCTGAACTCGATGCCGAACTTTTTACTAATATGCTAACCGGAGAAAAAGTCCAAATTTTCCAGGGAAATATTCCAATTTATTCTACTCCGGTAATTATTGAAATTTTAAAAACCAATCCTAACCGTAAAACCTGATGGAATAATTGTAAAAGTAACATTGCTTATTTTAGATTGTGTTTCTGTTGGATTTTTAGTTTTGTGAGGTTTCGCAAAATTTAATGTATGAAGCCATGGAACTATAAAACCTGAAAAAGCTCCTATTGAAGCACCTGTAATAATGTCGGTAATAAAATGGTTTCCACTTGTATTGCGTAAAAGAGCGGCAGTTGTCGCCAATGTGTACGAGCCTGCAATAACAGGGATTGTCCATTTTGAGTCTGGAAGATACTGATTAAACATAAAGGTTGTAAAGGTTGCCCCGGTAAAGGCTAAAGCACTGTGGCCTGAAGGCATGGACTGTTTATAATCACCGTTATCGATTTTATTTTGTGGATAATCATCAAAATACATATAGGGTCGGTTTCTATTAATGAGAAGTTTGCCGGCTTCTTTTATGCCAAAGGTTAAAATAACAGATTCAGCGTACATTATTCCAATAGATACCCATTCACTTTTTGGCGTTGCAACGAGTACTGCTGGGGTCAATAAAGAAGCATAAGTGAAAATTTGAGATGTCATATCTAAAGGCTCTGAAAAAGGAAACATTGATATTCTGTCAAAGGCATTTACATCGGAGCGTTTCAAGGCGCTTGCATCGAAAGACCAGGCGTTGACTGGCAGTAATAACAGAAAAAACAAGATACTTGAAAAAAATATTGACTGTGATACTTTAAATTTCATTTGGAGCCTCATATTATGGGTTCTTTAAATTCTAACAATACCTCGAAAACCTCTGCCTGAATAGTAAGAATCCGCTCCGTTATGATATACAAAAACATGGTTGTAGCGGCGGTCTCCAAAAAGAGCTCCACCGCGCGCTCTTATTTCTGTAGGAGTCTTAATCCAGCTCGACGTTTTTGTATCGAATTCTCCTACTGTTTGTAGCCTTCGATATTCTTCCTCGTTCAATAATTCAATGCCAATCTCAGCTGCCATTTCTATTGCATTGCCATTAGGTTTATTATTTTTTCTCGCTTCGAGTGCTTCTTTATCGTAACAAATACTTCTTCTGTCTATTGGAGTTTCTGGCGAGCAATCACATATAATATATTCACCTGTTTTTTCATCTTTCCCTATAACATCGGGCTCCCCACCTGTTTTTTCCATTTTTATAAGAATTTGTAATTTATTGGGATTAGCCTCTATTTTTTCTTTCACCAGTTCCCATATTAATCCCTCATGTCGGCCTAAATTTTTCATAAATCGATCTTCTAAGATATCTAATATATTTTCATAGTTTACTGTTTTCATGTATTTCTCCTTGAGTTTAATATAATTGTAAAAAAGATTGTAATATACTTTTACATAATTACTCCGCGTATCTTTAATAGACCAAAAACAGCAACGGTGACTGAGTCCTTTATTTCGCCACAAAGAATCATTCTCTCAACTTCTGCTATAGGAAATGTTTTTGAGATTAGACCTTGTTCTTCGGGATCAAGGTTGCGCTCTCCTTTAGTGAGTCCGGTTGCGACAAAGGCAAAATAACGTTGATTAGAGTAGCCGTAGGCAGTAAAGAGTTCCCCAATCGCTTCCATTTTTTTAGCTCTAAGACCTGTTTCTTCGCAGAGTTCAGCTTTTGCAAGGTCAATTGAACAGAGATCTGTATCTTCTTTAGAGCCTTGAGGAAACTCCCAATGTCTCTCTCCTACTGTGTAACGGTATTGTTCTACGAGAGTTATACCTTCAGGCCCAATGGGCACAACTACTGCAAAATCTTTTTTCTCTATAACGCCGTAGATTCCTTTTGATCCATCTGCGCGTTCAATAGCATCTTCTCGAACACTCATCCATCTGTTTTTGTATACTTCTTTTGAGGAAAGAGTAATAATTTCTGGCTTTTTATTTTCGCTCATTCTGCGGTTACCCTAGTATTTCCTGCACGCGACCTACTAGGCCAGACTCAAGTCGTACCTTAATACCGTGTGGATGATTCGGTGACTTGGTAAGTATATCTTGTACAACACCTTCCGTTCTTTTTCCCGTTCTCTGATCTTCTTTGAGAACTATAGAAACTGCTAAACCACTGTGGATGTCTTTTCTGTTTTGTCCATTCATGCAAACCATCATGAAGGTGTTGAAAATAAATTGCAAGCGTCTCAATTATCTCAATTGCTTTTTTTGGATACGTAGATTATTGTAATAAAATGACATCATGGTTAACAATATGGTCTTCGGCTTTTATTTTGGTTTTTGTAATTGATCCATTTGGTAATATTCCTCTTTTATTGGCAATTCTTAAAAACATGAGCCCAAAACGTCAATATGCGATAATTTTACGTGAAATGCTTATAGGTTTATTTCTTATGATTATTTTTCTTTTCTTCGGCCGCAATTTTTTATCTCTTTTCCAGCTTGAAACAAGCAGCATACGCTTGGCTGGAGGTGTGATCTTTTTCGTAATAGGATTGAGAATGATTTTCCCCGATGCGAACAAACCAATTTACGCAGATAATGGAGAACCATTTATTGTTCCAATTGCAATTCCGTTAATTGCGGGTCCTTCGGTACTTGCAACTTTGATATTGATGACTCAAGGACATGCACAACCTCAAATTTCTGTTCTCATTTCTCTGCTTATAGCCTGGGTAATATCTTGTGGCATTTTACTCTTGTCTCCAATTCTGTACAAATTTCTTCGTGACCGAGGTCTTGCAGCTCTTGAGCGCCTTATGGGGATGCTCCTTCTTATGCTCGCCGTTCAGATGTTTATTGACGGCATACGTGCTCTTTCGCTATTTTAAATATTAACTAACGACGTTCGCGCCTTTTATATCTTTCATACGCGGGAGGGCTGTACCCGGCCCTCAAGGCTCCGCGGATCGACTTCCCTTCGTCCTAAATTAGTCTGCCTCAGTTTTGAAAATCTATGGTAGAGTTATAGTACTATAGAAAGAGTTTCAGAAAATAATACAACACAGGTTTATACTGAGTTATTAAAGGAGTGCGTAATGGAAATTATTTTTTATATAGGTTTTGTTGTTTTTGGAGCAATTCAAACTGTATTGCTCATTGTATTGCTCGTAAAAGTTTCGCAAGGGAAGGGTGGTCAAGTTGTTTCGAGATTGGATGCGTTTGAAAAAAGGCTTGATAAATATGAGTCAGTATTGCGAGATGAGTTTACTCGAAATCGCAATGAGAGTAGTCGAGCTGCTCAATTGGCGCGCGAAGAATTGACGGGAACCTTTACGAAATTTTCCAGTTTAATTGAGCAAAAATTTGTTGGTATACAGAATGCGGTTATTGCTTCTGGACAGCAAAGCCGTGTGGAACTTGCAAAATCTTTACATACTTTTGAGGGTAAGGTCGACTCTATGCGAGAGGCTGTGGAAAAAAAGTTGCAAGCGATCCAAGTTGATAATAGTGAGAAACTTGAAAAGATGCGAGAAACTGTAGATGAGAAATTGCACAAGACTCTTGAGAGACGTTTGGGTGAGTCGTTCAAATTGGTAAGCGACAGACTTGAGTTGGTTCAAAAGGGTTTAGGTGAAATGCAGACTTTAGCTGTTGGAGTTGGAGATCTCAAGAAGGTTCTTTCAAATGTAAAAACAAAGGGTGTTATGGGTGAGTATCAGTTGGCTGCTATTTTGGAGCAACTGTTGACTCCTGCGCAGTATGAACAAAATGTGAAAACAAAAAAAGGCTCCGCAGATAATGTTGAATTTGCAGTTAAAATTCCAAGTAAAGATGATTCAGCTCGGACTTTATGGCTTCCAGTAGATGCGAAATTTCCAACAGAAGATTATAGTAATTTAATGTCTGCCTATGAAGTGGGTGACCTTCCATCTATTGAGTCGTGTACAAAGGCGCTTAAGAGCCGAATAGAAAAGTTCGCAAAAGATATTAGTACTAAATACATTGATCCGCCAAATACAACGGATTTTGCCATTATGTTTTTACCCTTTGAAGGTTTGTTTGCAGAAGTTCTACGCATTTCTGGTTTATTTGAAACTGTACAAAGAGAATATAAAATTGTTATTACTGGGCCAACTACTATTTCGGCTTTTCTTTCGAGTTTGCAGATGGGCTTTCGTAGTCTTGCAGTGGAAAAGCGAACGAGTGAGATTTGGGAGATTTTAGGTTCTGTAAAAACTGAGTTCCGTAAATTTGGGGACGTGCTTGAAAAAACGAAAAATAAGATTGATTCTGCCAGTCGCGATCTCGATTCTGCAGGTGTTCGCTCGCGCGCGATTGAGCGCCAGTTGCGTGATGTTCAAGAACTTCCTTCGAGTACGGCTGAGCCTCTTGGGTTGACTGGTGGCTCGCTTATTTCATGACGTAATTCTGAAAAGAATGAACAAACTTTTAAGTTTGTTCAGCCTTCTCATTCTTAAAAATATTGCTCCTCTTGATTTTTTAATGCAAGTTCTCGCCGAGAATTAACTTCTAATTTTTGAAAAATTGTAGACAAATGTCTTTTTACTGTGGCAACTGATATATAGAGTAAATCGGCAATTTGGGCATTGGTTAACCCTTTAGAAGCAAGACGGGCTACTTCTATTTCTCTTCGAGATAAAGACGAAGGTTGAACCATTGCGGAATCCTGTAACGAAGTGGAAGAATTTTTTTGCTCGAGGGAAAAGACTATAAAAAATAATAATCCATATAATAAGGGTCTGCCTGTTTTAAATAGTAAAAAAATATCAACTATTTTTGTAGAATCATTTAAAAACTCAGGTGAATAAATGAGAGCAAAGATATACACAATGCTTATAAAAAAGCCAGTAATCAATGCATTTTTACCGAAGGAAGCTACTATCTTTGTAAAAATATTTTGATACTGTTGTGTGTCCAATTGTAGTTTTTTTGCTTTATTTCGCTCTTGTAAAAGCTCATATGTATTTCCCAAAGATAAAAGAACTGCTCCAATTAGAACAACACCTATTTCGTAAGCAGTAAAAATCTCTATAAATTGTATACCAGAGATATAGAGAATAAGAATTGTTATAGCAATAAATGCAATTAGACGCACAACATATTTAATCATATATTATTCACCAACGCGTATATTAACTTTTCGTTGTAAACTACTTCGTAAGGGTAGCATAATAATGACAATACCGAGTGCATAAAATATTGCAAGAAGAGATAGATAGGTATTTGGAACAAGAGCTGTAGGATCTTCTAGATTAGACAATATGCCAATAAAACCTAAAATTGTTATTACCATGCTTGATAAAACAAGAACTTGAAGAGAAAAATCTAATACAAGTATTTTCTTTTGAAGTACCAAAATTTCACTACTGTTTTTTCTTGTTCGCTTTAATACTTCAGACAAAATACCAGAAGAAAATAATGCAGACAAAAGAAAAAGAGCGAGGAGTAGAATAGTTGGTGGGTCAAAGGGAATGAAAATATCTTGTTCATTCAAAAGCGTAAAAGAAATAAATACAATAGGTAAGGCAATTATTCCAAAAAAAGACAAAAGGGTAACGAGTACTGTTTTAATAGAAAACATAGTTTTTTCACTATTGTCTTGAAGGCCTTGCAGATCTTCTTCCATAAAAGTTAGAATCATTTTTTTTATGCGAAGTTTAACTGGCAAGAGAATAAGTGCAAAAAGAGAAGCATATAAAAGGGAGATAAGACTTCCAAATAGATTAGGACCCGCAAGTTGTTGATTTTGAAAATTATATGCGAATACAATAATTGCAGATAAAGATAATAACACTCCAAAAAATAGAAAACTTGTAATTACAAGACTTACTGCCTCATGTGCGTTTTTTAAGTCGAGCAATGAATATTTTTTTATTTTTGAGGGTGTTATAAGTAACGAGCGAAAGAAATCTTTGCTGAGACCCGCAAGGAGCAGCAATGGAATGCTGCTTAAAAGCACTATTACCAATGCCATAGGGTGAATAAGATTTGGCAATGTTGTGCCTGAGTAAAAAAGATGTACTTGTACAAGGATAATCACACTGATACATGAAAGTAAAAATGTTTTGATCATAATGCCCCTCTCAAAAGAAAACTGTGTACTCAAAAGAGTACAAATACAGTATCTGTTCATTAAAAGCTCTTAACAAGGTTGTAAAAGTTGTATTTATGGATGTAATTCTATGACATAATAAGTGTAGTTCTTTTTTAATAAAGATAACACATAAAATATTTGGAGCAATTAAAATCTATGTGTAAATTGAGTGGTTTTAAATGGCAACATTAACTTCAAAAACAGTTGCAGTTGTTGGAGCTGGGCCCTCTGGTCTTTTTGTTTCTGAATGTCTTCTTCAACAAGGCTATGCAGTTTCTCTTTATGACCAAATGCCCTCTGCAGGGTGCAAATTTTTAACGGCGGGCAACCATGGCGGTCTAAATATTACGAACAATGCACCTCTTTCCGATTTTGCTTCGAGGTACGGAGAAAACGAAAAACTATTTTCAACTTTTCTTGCAGACTTTTCATCTACAGATTTAACCCAATGGCTTTCTTCCCTTGGAGTTAAAACATGTACCGGTTCAGGTGGAAAAATATTTCCAGAAGCTGTAAGTACCTCAGAAATTCTTATTCGCTGGATGTCAAAACTTCGTGCATTTCCGGCCTTTTCCTTCTTTCCCGGACATCGACTTTCCGCCATCAAGAATAATGAAACATTGCTGTTTTCAATTGATGGGGGAGAGAGCAAAATGAAGGAGTCTGCCGAGGCTGGCACAGTTGTTCCATTTGCGCGATCTACCCTAGTCCGTGAGCTTGATATAACACCAGACGCTGCTGTCTTTGCTCTCGGAGGAGCCTCTTGGCCAGCGACTGGCTCAGACGGAAAGTGGACAACGTTTTTTGCGGAAAAAAACATACAGCTTAAAGCTTTTGAAAGTGCTAACTGTGGGTTTGAAGCAGATTGGTCACCCTACCTTAAAAAAGGTCTACAAAATATTCCTCTTAAAAACATCTGCATGACTGTTTTTGGGAAAAAACTGCGCGGCGAAATGATGCTCACTCCTTATGGCATAGAAGGAGGACTTGTATATACTTTTGGCTCACTCATTCGCAGTGAAATAAAAAA
>DATFIA010000214.1:0-6471 GCA_035270545.1 Treponemataceae bacterium | reverse complement strand
TTAACACCGAAGTATTACGTAGTGCAATTGCCTTGGTACCACAACAATCTCTTCTGTTTTCTGGAACAATAATGGAAAATATTCGCTGGGGCAACGAAAACGCAAGCGAAGATGACGTCTTTTTTGCAGCCCAGATTGCCTGTGCAGATACTTTTATTTCTGGTCTTACTAAAGGATATGTAACAGAACTAGGACAAGGAGGGGTAAATCTTTCAGGGGGCCAAAAACAGCGATTATCTATTGCGCGAGCCTTACTTAGAAAACCTCGTATTCTTATTTTAGACGATTGCACCAGCGCGTTAGATGCTGAAACAGAATCTGCAGTATTAAAAGGCCTTCGCACAGAAGCCTCGGGTATGACTGTACTACTTATAAGTCAGCGCATTTCCACCGTTATGCGCTCAGATAAAATTCTATGTCTTGAAGATGGTCAGCTCCGCGGTTTTGGAGTGCATACAGAACTAATGGAAAACTGTACTCCTTATAGAGCTATTTATTCATCTCAGATTGGAGAAGAAAAAAATGTCAAATAAAAAAAATACTCCTCCACCGCAACAACAGCAACATATGGGACCAATGAGACACGGAGTTCCACCAGTAAAACCGAAAAATATGAGAGGTACCCTACTCAGACTTTGGGATCTTACAAAAGGGGAACGCAATGGCGTAAACTGGATTTTGTTGCTTTCTATTTTTGCTTCGGCATCTTCTATACTTTCTCCATTACTTATTGGTAATGTATTTAATCACATTAATAACGGAAACCCCGCATTCTGGGTTCTCATAATTCTCGCTGGTTTATATGTAACCGATTGGCTTGTCCGTTTTCTTCAGCAATTTTTTATGGCCTCTATTGCTCAAAAAATTATTTTGCATATTAGGAAAAATCTGTTTTCTGTAATGAAGACGCTACCTCTTTCATTCTTTGACCGCAGACAGCACGGTGAGCTTATCAGCCGCCTTACAAACGATGTAGATAATATTAGCACAACCATCTCCGACTCACTTTCTCAGCTCATGGTGTATGGATTCACCATTTTGGGAGTTTTCACCATTATGATGTATTTAAATGTAATTCTCACCTGTGTCTCTTTACTTGCGGTTGTACTTATTTTTATTTTGACCAAAACCATAACTACTCGCACACGCTCACTATTTATCTTACAACAGTCGATACTAGGAAAACTCAATGGTCAAGTTGAAGAAAGTATTTCTGGTCTGAGTATGGTAAAAGCATATTGCCGCGAGCAAAATATGATTGACCAGTTTGAAAAGACTAATGAGGAGTTCTGTGATGTCGCTACACGCGCTTTAATTTGGTCTGGCTATTTAATGCCAATAATGAATGTAATTAATAATCTTAATTTTGTTGCGATTGCTGTTTTTAGTGGCATTATGGCAGCTAAAGGTATAATAACCATTGGCCTCATTTCTAGTTTTCTCCTGTATTCAAGACAATTTGCACGACCATTTGTAGATATCGCGAACATTTATAATAATTTTCAAACAGCTGTTGCAGGAGCAGAGCGTATATTTCAGATTCTAGATGAACCAAGCGAACCAGAAGATCTACCTAAGGCCCTTCCCATGGAAACAGTCCGAGGCGATATTGAACTTAAAAAAGTAACCTTTGGATATTCCCCAAATAAATCAATCTTAAAAGATATTAATGTAAGTGTTTCTGCCGGTACACGGGTTGCAATTGTTGGCCCAACAGGAGCGGGCAAGACCACAATAATAAATCTGTTGACCCGTTTTTATGATGTAACTGCGGGCAGCATCTTATTGGATGGTAAAGATCTCCGAGAATACAGAATGAAGGATCTTCGCCGTACATTTGGTGTTGTACTACAAGACACATCTCTTTTCGAAATGAGCATCAAAGCTAATATTAGTTACGGACGAGAAAATGTCCCATTTAATAAGATACATGAAGCTGCCATTACCTCTGGTGCTGACTCCTTTATTCGCAGATTGCCACAAGGCTATGACACAGTTCTTACTCAAAATGGCTCAATGCTGAGCCAGGGAGAGAGACAGCTTTTAACCATTGCTCGCGCAGTGCTGGTGGACGCACCAATTTTAATTTTAGACGAAGCTACCAGCTCAGTAGATACCGTGACTGAGCAAAAAATTCGCAGTGCTATGCTTGCCATAACTAAGGGGCGTACATCTTTTATTATTGCACACCGCCTCTCAACTATTAGAGATTCTGACCTCATTGTTTTAATAGAAAAAGGTCGTATTGCCGAACAGGGAACACACAACACTCTCATGGCAATAAACGGACAATACGCGGCTATGTACCGCACTCAGCTCGGCCTAGAATAAGGGAATATATTTCAGGCTGCTTTCCCCACTTCTTACTTTTTTGACGTATGCGGCGACACCGCGCATGACTTTCGCATAAGTAATCCATACAGATATAAAGGGCAGTCTAATCACCTTCAAAAAAATGCGATATGATGCTTTTTTCCGGGGAGTCATTACATCCTAAGTCATATCGAAGTTTTACAGTTTTAATGAAGGTGAAATTAGTAGGAAACAGGGGGGAGAGTACCCTAAAAAGCTAAGTATTTAATTTTCTGTGCACAACATACACTGTTCAAGGCAATATCATATGAATACATAACTAGCTATAATGAGGCGATCAGTAACTCAAAAACAGGTTAATATAGGCAGTGAATTATGACACAACGAAAATCTCGGTTCCTCTCTTTTGTTTTAATAAGTGCATGCATACTTTCTGTCTTTTCCTGCAAAACGGTTGGCAGGAACTATATGGATAATTTGGAAATTAATTACCTAACAGTTCGTACATTTTTTGAAGCGACGCCTCCAGATATTCTTATAAGAATGAAGGAGATACAAGATCTTACAATTCCAGGGCCAGCTGGTGAAATTAAAGTGCGGCTCTATATTCCAGAAAATGTAAAAACCGATTCTCCTGTGCTTTTTTATATTCATGGGGGAGGGTTTGTTATGGGGAGTATTAACCATGTAGACAAGTATGTTCGCCTCCTTGCACGGGAAACTAATATGCCTGCGATATCTATCGATTACCGGTTAGCACCTGAAAACCCATGGCCTGCAGCGTTAGAAGATTGCAAAGCGGCCTACCTTTGGGCAGAAACAAATGCAGAGAATTTCTTTGGCGGAAAAAACCGCAATTTTATTGTGGCGGGAGAAAGCGCTGGTGCAAACCTTGCGACGTCACTTACTCATTGGAGAACAGCAGAGGGACTAAAACAACCAGTCGCACAAATTCTCTACTCCCCTTTTGTTGCTGGCCCTAAGTCTAAAAAAGGAAGCATGCTAGCCTCGCGAGAAATTAATGCTCCTTTTAGTTCTATTACTCCGCAAAGTATCGATTTTTTTAATCGGGCTTACACAGGAAATAACAAAGAATTATACAAAGAACCCTACGTTTTCCCCGTTCTTCAAAAATCTTTTTCTGCCTTGCCACCGGCATTTATTACCATATGCCAACTAGACACCCTTCGAGATGATGGATATACCTATGCAGCTCTTTTGAGACGCGATGGAGTAAAGGTAAAAACGATGTACCTTATAGCAAAAGATCATGCTTGGATAGGTTCCTCTGTGATTAAAAAAACAGCAAAGTTTATTGATGGCTTATAATGAAAATTTTAAAACTGAGCCAGAACACGTTACGATTAGAGAGGGTCTCTCCGCGGAGGCGCCGCGTGTGAAAGAACTAGGATGGGCGAAGGCGCCTTCTCCCTCCATTCAGTTACCTCCGAGCGGCTTCGAGATTCCCCGCCGTCTCAGATCATGGCCTGTTCTGCCTCAATTTTAATTCCTTGTAGCTTTAGAAAAATAGTAAAGGGAAGATTTTTAATCCAAAATGTGATAACCTTATTAAAATAATATGAACTACAACAAAAAAATAACTACGACGGCTTTTTTTATTATCGCATTCATTGCATCAAGTTTTTCCTGCAAAACCGTTGGCAGAACCTATATGAATAACCTCGAGAGTAGCTATCCAACAGTGCGCACCTTTTTTGAGGTAACACCACCAGCAGTTTATATAAAAATGAAGGATATACAAAACCTCTCAATTCCAGGCCCAGCTGGTGATATTCAGATCAGGCTCTACATTCCAGAGAATACAAAAAAAGATTCGCCAGTGCTCTTCTATATACATGGAGGCGGTTTTGTTGCGGGAAATATTAATCACGTAGACAGATATGTTCGCCTTCTTGCACAAGAAACGAAGATGCCGGCTATCTCGGTAGATTACCGATTAGCACCAGAAAACCCCTGGCCGGCAGCACTTGAAGATTGCATCGCTACTTATCTGTGGGCAGAAGAAAATGCACCTCGCATTTTTGGTGGAAAAAACCGAGAATTGATAGTTATTGGGGAAAGCGCTGGAGCAAACCTTGCGACCTCCATAACTCATTGGAGACGAGAAGCAGGGCTTACACAACCACTTGCACAAATCCTCTATTCACCGTATGTCGGAAACCCTGAAAGCGAAAACGGCGTTCTGTGGCCGTCACGACAGAGCAACGCTAAAGTTAGTGTTATTACTCCCCAAAGTATCGACTTTTTTAATAACGCTTATACTGGGAATCAAAAAACCTTATACAATGAACCTTACATATACCCCGTACTACACAAATCTTTTTCAAACCTACCACCTGCGTTTATTACGATATGTGAATATGACACCTTGCGTGACGAAGGAACTGCCTATGCCGCACTTTTGAAACGCGATGGCGTTACAGTAAAAAAAATGTACCTTCTAGGCAAAGATCATGCATGGATCGGACCACCCGTTATTAAAAAGACGGCTGAATTTATTGAAAAACTGTAATGCTTAATCCCTCTCTGCATAGCCTAAATCTGGAAACTTACCCTTAAATGGCAGCGATTCTATTCCAGCTGTGCGAAGATCGCTTGCAATATAATTTTCAAGATCAACGCCCGCATCTATTAACTTACTGCCTGAGGCAAGTTTCATAAAGTTAACGTCTGGCAATGAGCCATCTGGTTTGCGGGGTGCTTTGAGCTCTTCAATATTGAGGCTTACAAAATCTGCATCAGTTACGTTAAATTTTTCGTTTGGCATAACCCAAGGTAAGCTTCCAACCTCTGACTTAGGTGCAAATCTAAAGGTGTTGTTGACTGTTATATAGGTATTGGTAACAGAAATTAAATATGGCCGGCCGGCTGCATTGTTTTGCTTTGGCTTGTAGTTTATATTGTTGTAATACTGTGGTGGAGAAATATTCTCGTACTCGTCGTTAATAGCTATAGAAATACCAATGCCATTGTTGTAAATGGTATTGTTGTAGACCCGTGTATCATTTGGATAATAGGGAGCGTAGGCTAAGTCGTAGATACCGCACCCAGAGTTTCCCGCAGCAACAGAATTTTTAATAATTTTACGCACGCCTGTTACAATTGGACCCAGTGTTGTATTACCAGTAGAATCTTGAACTGCACCGACTCCCCTATTTCCGCCAAGCTTAAAACCATTACCATCACAAGCACCGGGAAAACCTTGATTAAAAGACCAACACGTGTCGTATACGGTAAGTCCGGGCCCTGAAATATCGAAACCATCATCGCTACAATTCCAGGCTCTACATCCGTAGAAATACAAGAAGGTATCGCTTTCGGCGTCCATTTTAATACCATCGGCACCATTTCCAGGTACTTCGCTTAAAGAATCAAAACAATTGTATATATCGCAATTAATGAATTTCGTAATATCTGTTGGAAAATCTGGCAGATCAGGATGTCCAGATACTCCCCAGTAACTCATTCCCCGCCCGCCAATATCATGAACAGTTAAATTTTCAAAGGTCATATTGTGGCTCATTGAGGTTCCAATCCCACTTGCGAGTTCTTTTGATTCTGGCTGAACGACGTATCTAACGGTTAAACCTTTTAAATGAATATAGGATGTGTAGGATAAACCAATTGCTCCATTAAATTTATTCCCCGTCATATCAACTTGAGAGCAATCTAATATAGGTGTTTCGCCGGGATAATTAAAAAAACGAATAGGATTTTCTTTCGTTCCACTATGTCCAATATTATCCTTTGTATTTATTTCGACTACAGTGTTCCCTCTTGAGTGGTCTTGGGGATACCAAACTCCACCTCTAAAATAAACAGTGTCTCCTGATTCTGCTGTTGAAAATGCTTTTTGCCAAGAACCCCAAGGATGATCAAAAGAACCAGGGCCCGAGTCATCGCCTTCTACGGAGACATAATACACATCTCCTATATACTTTGACGAATGGGGGCAGCTTATAAACATTAGCGATATAAAAACTGCCATCAATAGGCTTAAACTCTTTATTTTCATTGTTTTTTCCTTATTATAGTTATTATTAAGTTTAGACCATTTTAATTTGCATAGCATTTATTATACTCATTATACCCTATAATGATCTTCAATCTTATCTAAATTGCAATAAACATGCTAAT
>DATFIA010000213.1:0-2402 GCA_035270545.1 Treponemataceae bacterium | reverse complement strand
TCTTCTTCTACACTGCCGTCTCCTTCTTCGAGACTTCTCGCATGAGGAATAATACCTGTTTCACAGCCAATAATAAAAACAATAGGAAACTCAAGCCCTTTTGAGGCATGAATAGTCATGAGATTAACTTTTCCTTTGTCTTTTTCATCATCCATATCGTCACGGCTTATGAGCGTTATTCTATTTAAGTAGTCATAGAGAGATTTCTTAAAATTATCTGGATCTTTTTCCCAGGTAATAATTGAGTTAAGGAGACTGTCTATATTGAGAAATTTATATCGCGCGGCTTTTTCATTTTTTTGATATTCTTGAACGAGATAACCCCAATAATCAATTTCATCTATCATTTTTTTTACCTTGGCACTTAAGTCTTTACCAGAGAGCATAATAGATCGTTTTTCAGTAACAAAGGTTATAAAACTGTCTAATTCAAGTTTCATTTTAACGGAGATAGGGGAGTCTCCTGCAGAGACGAGAGCGTTCATTGCCGTCCAAAGAGAACATTTTTGAGAAGTAGCTACAGCCGAGATATCTTCAATTGTTTTTCGCCCTATTCCCCGCCGTGGCGTGTTAATAATTCGTAGTAAGTTTATGTCATCATCGGGATTTGCAATTACACGTAAATAACTTATTACGTCTTTAATTTCTTTTCTTTGGAAAAAGCTTGTGCCTCCCGACATAACGTAGGGAATGTTTTGTTCCAAAAAGGCTTCTTCAATTGCGCGAGAAAGTGTATTTGAGCGAATTAAAACGCCAAAATCTGCATAGCTCCGTTTTTCTTCCATGCGAATACCCTGAATAGACTCTGCTACAAAATCTGCCTCTGCTGCTTCGTTTTCGGGAATATAAATTTCAATTGGTTTTCCTGAATCGTTTCCAGACCAGAGCGCTTTTTCTTTTCTATTTGTATTATGTGCTATAACGCCGTTAGCGGCTGCAAGTATAGTGCCGGTAGAGCGGTAAGTTTGTTCAAGTTTTATTTCAATTAAATCGGGAAAGTGTTTTTCAAATAAAATAATGTTTTCATAGTTTGCTCCTCGCCAGGAATAAATAGACTGGTCGTCATCACCTACGACGCAGATGTTTTTATCAGCTAGAGCGTGCATCATTTGGTATTGTTGAATACTTGTGTCTTGAAATTCATCTACCATGATATATTTATATCTGTCTTTATATTTTGCAAGAACTTCTGGGTGTTCTTTGAATAAGCGTAGGGGTAAAATAATAAGATCGTCAAAATCTACTGCGTTGAATAATTTTAGCCCAGATTGATATTCTTCGTAGAGTTTTTCATACATGTCATTGGTACTTTCCCATTTTTTCATACCTATTTTAATAGCAGAAAAAAGGCCACCAATCTTGTAAACATCGAGGGCGTCGGCAGTAAAGCCTAGTTCTCGTCCTGTTTCTTTTATGAGTTGATTTCGGTCAACATCATCATAAATGCTAAAATTCTCTCTCCAGCCAAGTTTATGAATATCTTCTCGCAGAACTTTTACTCCAAAGGCGTGAAAGGTGCTTACGGTAAGCATTTGAAGTTTTTTCCCCGTTAATTCTTTTACACGTGCAGCCATTTCTTTTGCAGCTTTATTTGTAAAGGTGAGCGCTAAAATTTGAGACTGTGGTATGCCTGAGTCAAGCATATAGGCCATACGGTAGGTAATAACGCGTGTTTTTCCAGATCCTGCACCGGCAATAATAAGAACGGGTCCATCGATTGAAGAGACAGCTTTATATTGTTCCGGGTTTAGTTCGGCCTGATAATTAAATGTCATTGGTAGGCGACTATAGCATGAAAAAGTGATGTATGGAACGAGAATTGGTAAAAAGTTAGCAAAATTCGATGTTGTTGGATGACATTATCTGCGATAAACAGTATTATACAGGTGTATTTACTATAAGATTCCGTAAAACGGAAAAGGAATTTCATGCAATCAAGAGTATCAGCTACTTCAGCACGGTCGGGCAATCCCCGTCCGGCCGGCCAAACGGTTTCCAAACCAGGCCGGACTTCGTCCTCTTCAGGACGCCCTAACCAAAACGCAGAACGCTCTCCCTCTCGTGGAGGATCTTCTGCGCCAAGACCGTCAGCTAACCCATCTTTCGAGTCATCTAAACCACCGCGCTCCCCTGATTCTAGAACCCGGGGCGCTCGTACACAATCTAGTTCTCGCAATAATCCACGACAGGGGAGAGGTTCTCCTTCAGGTGGGAAAGGAAATAGGGTCAAACAATTTATAGATCCTGCACGTTTTATTTGCGAAGCGAGTCATATTGAAAGAGATGCGTATATTCCAGAAAATCGATTCCAGGACTTTAAAGTTCAGCCTCGAATTATCGGAAACTTGCTTGATAAAGGGTATGAAACACCAACTCCAATTCAAGACCAGACAATTCAATAC
>DATFIA010000212.1:0-5143 GCA_035270545.1 Treponemataceae bacterium | reverse complement strand
TTATACCGATGCTCCTACTAATCAAAGAGGCGGAACTAAACGAAACGGAGTAAATGGAATAGACCTCGCAAAAGAATTCGATATTTTTGGTGACGTGAAATTAAAGGTAAATTATATCAGTTTTGTTTCACGAATATCGCTTACACCGGGATCGGATGCTTCGCAGATTAATTTTGCATGGTTTACCCAAAAGGGAACTGCAAAAAAAGCCGTTGTGGAACTTGCAAAGGCTGCAAAAGCACCAAGCGGTGTTATGCCCGAAAATACTTATTCCTTTACCGGTGTCACCTCATCCGGAACACAGGACTTTGACATCAATAAAGCAAGTGTTAAAGAACTCACTGCCGACACTGAATATGTTTACCGTGTCGGAGACGGAACAGAGTGGAGTCCCGTGTATTCATTTAAAACAGGAAATCCCGACGGCGCATACAGCGTTATCGCAACAGCTGACCCGCAAATAGCTAATGCTAAAGAAGCGGAAGCCTGGAAAGTTACCATTGAAAAAGCTGTTGCAAAGGCAGGAAACGCAAGCTTTATGATCAATGCGGGCGACTTGGGCGATAAAAGCAACAGCATGGAGCAATACGGCTGGATTACTGCACCCAAGATACTTCGAAGTCTTCCATTTGCCAGTGCAATCGGAAATCACGATACCTTCGACTTTCTTGGAGAACCTCACGAACAGATTGGTTTAATGCCCTTGCATTATAACTGGCCCAACCATACCGACTTACAGGTTACCGATGGAGATAAACCATTTATACGGGCAGGAGGAAACTACTTCTTTAATTACGGCAAAACGCTGTACATTGTCCTTAACTCCAACGTAAAAGACATAGAAATACACCGCAGCTTCATGACAAAGGCAGTTGCTTCAAATCCAAACCGTACATGGACTGTTGCACTTTTGCATCATGATATTTATGGAACCGGAGACCACGCAGGAACAGCGTATCAGGATGCACAAAAAATGCAGCCGACCTGGTCTCCCTTTCTCGATGAATTCGCAGTAGATATTGCAATTACCGGACATGACCACGTTTATGCACGATCCTTGTTTATGAAGAACAATGAAGTTCAAAACCATCAAATGTCAGCAAAAATTGATCCGGTAGGAATTAATATCCGGAATAAAAATCCCGGTGCATATATTTTGCCGCAGGGAACTCTGTATATGGCATTATCTGCATCAGCATGTGAAAAAATGTACGCACCTGAGCATCAGGACTGGGTTGCCTATACCCACGGTATGCTTGGCGTACCAGAGTATTCAATTATGACAATTGATGGAGAGAGCCTTACTTTTACTTCCTATCGGTCGGATACTGATGAATCTACCGACAGCATTACTCTCCGCAAAAAAGCAACAGAAGACGATTTAAAAAGCCTCGCTTCAGATTCCCAATCAATACAATTTAACACAAATATTGTAAGCGGCTGGGACAATTTTCAGTCTGCAATCGAAAAAGCAAAAATAGCCCTTAATACAAAGGACGATATTCATAACGCCTATGTTGGACTCTATGAGGCCTACTTCGCTATAACATTGAATACTGATAAAGCAAAACTAAAGACGCTCATCGATGAAGTTACCAATTCCCTTGCCTCTGCAAGCGAAGGTATGTGGAGAGGTCAGTATCCTGAAGGTTCAAAGGCTGCGCTGCAGACTATTACCGATGAACAGACTCTAGTTTATACAAACAAGATGTCCACTCAAGATGAAACTGATAATTCAACAGCAATACTGCAGTCAAAATTTGATGCATTTAAAGCTTCGGTTAGCGTTGTTGATATTCCTTGGACAAATGTACACAGCATTAGTGCCTCAGGAGTAAACCAAATTGAGCTTGTTGGATGGATGAACGGAGGAATGCAGAACGCTTATGTAGTTAAGCAGGAATTTGCAAAGGATAAAAAGGGAGGCAAGCGAAGCAGTCCCAGCGACGGTCCGGCAAACGGATTAGGAGGAAGGGGACCAAGCGATTCTCACATCACTAAAACACATATTGGTGAATGGATACGCTATGAACTTGCTGTACAAAAAGACGGTATGTACAAGGCTATGCTGGGTGCAGCCAATATCAGTGGAAAAGTGCAAAAGATCCTATTGAGAGATACGAAAAACGACACCCTCTGTACATTCACCATCCCGTCTGATGCAGTTCTTCCATCGGGAGGATGGAAACAAGCTCCGATGATAAGCGCAGACAAAGAGTTTTATCTGAGTGAAGGAACCTATATTCTTGAGCTTTATTTTGTAAATGATGCAGTTGGTATCAGTGTTTCTTCTGCTGCTAACGTTGCCTATCCAAACGACTCACGCAATGTCGTTTATCCCGATGGCGCTAATGTAGATATCCTGACACTTGAACGCATTGGTGAGGTTACTCCCCCGCCGGCAATAAACGATCCTTCTATTTTTGTACTACCTCTGCCGCCGACATCCATTCAGGGTGCCCCTGCTCGTCAAAAAGGCTGGGCAAGTGAAGGGTATGTTGATGATCAGGGTAATGTTGTTACCGGTATAAGTCTCGATGTATTTATGGCGGCAAAAACTCTCGTGCTTGAAGTAGCAGCCAAGCCTGCCAGCACGAACATTCAGCTGCATCTTATACCCGAGGGTGACACATCCATTTGGGCAGCAAATGAATCCACCCCGAATAATACTCCTGCACTGGTAATGGACACGTTGTACCAAAATGGTAAACTCGTCTTCCCACTGGAAGAAATGCTCGGCTACAAAGAATGGATCAATTCGAAAAAGCAGTGCATGATCGATATAAGCTACTATAGCTACGGATGGGACGATATGAACGTAATGAAAGCATACTTCATTGTTGATCCGGTTCGTATGCCTAAAACAGATACCGCTGTCTCCACTACACAGACAGCAGTACAGGTACCTTCAAAACTTATAAGCAGGGAAGATCTAACAAAGACTCTCCCTCTAAAACCTGTAGAAGGAAAAGAGTTTACATATACCGTAAAAAAAGATGAAACATGGTGGAGTATTGCATTCAATTACTACGGATCAATGGATAAGCGTGTAACAGATAAGATCAAAAATGCAAACAAAGACCGCATTACAGATCCGAATAGAAGTCTGAAACAGGGAGATGTTATTACACTTCCGAGTGAAGGAATTTTGAATCCTGTAACCCAAAGCAGTCTTAGTTCCATGGCGGGAATCTATGTTGTCAAAGCCGGCGATACTCTAGCTCAGCTGGCTAATAAGTATTACGGCTCTGCAGTCTTGTGGCAAAAAATATATGAAGCGAATAAAGACCGCATCAGTATTAGGAACAATATTCCAATGATTTATGAGAAACAATGGCTTGTAATACCTGAGTAATACACTGTTTTGCAAACAATTGGGGAGCGGGAAACCGCTCCTTTTTTGTTCATAATTAGGGAAACACTCTATGGTACGGTGTAAAGGAACGAAGTATAATAGTATGTTAACCAAAAAAAACTATAGGATAAAAAAATGTACGCTACAGCACAAACATTATCTGAATAGATCGTGTCCAGTCATTTTAGACCGTCCTTTCACAGTTTCCCTTACTTCTTAGTCTGAAAAACTTTTGGTTTTTATGGTATCTTATTTATAACGGTGTACAATCGTTATACGTAAGATACGCATTTTGGCGGCAATGCTTTTATCATTGCTGCCTTTTTTTATCTTTCAACGAAAGATTTTATTCAAAAATCAGGTTCATGATTCCCAATTTAAAAATCAACCCAGTAACTTATGTCAATAGAGTTACACACCGTTTTTGCAAAAACAAGCTCAAAAACCTGCAATGCTACAAGTGTTTTTGCGTTTATGCCCAAATACTACAAGTGTTTATTGTTGAAAAACCGTCGGTGTTGGTATAGACTCATTTCTAAGCAATAAAGTGGAGTTAAAAAAAATGCAGCACGACTGTAGTGACTTGTTCATAAAAAAAACCAAGGTGATTAGCCATCTTCGTTACAGAAAAACATTTCATTTGCTTGAAGGCATTGTGTTTCTCATTTTGATTCAACCTCTGTGGACCCATTTTGCTGGAGAATCTGTAATTACGAGTCTTTTAATGTTTAGTGGATTATTCTCTAAGAGAATACGACAAGCCTCTTGGTTTGCAATTCTTTTTGTAAGTTTTTTGTGGATGTTTAGAAATCCTATCGATACAAATTCCTATATACTCGGACTATCAAGTGTGTACATTTTATTTAACGCTAACATAATTCGGATAAGGCCATTTATTCCAGGTCTTATAGTCTTGAGCCTTTTATTTTTTGCTCAAGGGTATGGCGTGTATTCAGCTCCGCAGCATTTTCGCACTTTTTTACAAGTTCTTTCTATTGATTCTCTTCTTATTATTCTTTCGATTATTTTTAGAAAACAGTTCTTAGGGTTATCTGGGACTAAGAACTTGCCCGTAATTGATTTTAAGTCTCTTGGTCTTTCTGAAAAGGAAATACAGATTGTATTTTTACTCTGGGGTGACCAAACATCAAAAGAGATTGCGTACATCCTCGGTGTGACTGATGGTACAATTCGTACCATACTTTCACAAATATCTAAAAAATTTGATGTACTTGATATGAAAGAGTTCTTTGCGCTTCAGTTTAGTCATAAAATAATCTTGCAATTATGAGGTAATTGCAAAAAAATCCACTCTCCCTCTAAAAAGACACAAATCTTCACATGAGTCGGTGTTTCTATGATAAAATTCATTCAGTTGTTTAAGATAAAGGAGAACAGAATGGCTATAGAAAAAAAAGGTGCAGTAAAGGGCCTTAAGGGTTACTATCTCACAACCTTTCTCATTGGGCTCGGTTTTTTTACCATGGGGCTCATGGATCCCCTCTATGATACCTTTGTTCCTATTTTTCTTGAAAAGTATATTTCGTCTAAGGCGCTCATTGGAACTATTATGACTCTCGATAATATGCTCGCGATTCTTCTCATACCTATTTTCAGCGCCTTAAGTGACCGGCTCAAAACACCAATTGGGCGGCGAATGCCTTTTATCATAATCTGTCTGCCTATAGCAGCAATTGCCTTTGGATTCCTTCCTATAGCAGCGCTCATCGGATTTTGGTTTCTCATCGTACTAATTTTTGTACTGAACCTTTTTAAGCAGGCTGTACG
>DATFIA010000211.1:0-4918 GCA_035270545.1 Treponemataceae bacterium | reverse complement strand
AAAAGTTTCAGTGTATCTTTGCGCATTTTACGCTCATCTACGAAGAGCCCTTTGCGAGGATATCGGCCAAGCCAAATATTGTCGTTAATACTTCTTTGAATTACTTGGTTCAGTTCTTGGTGAACCATAGAAACGCCGTTTTCTAGAGCGTGTTTTGGATCGGTAAAATTTATTTCTTTACCGTTAAGGAAGATTTCACCGGCTTCTTTTTGGTATATTCCGAAGAGGCATTTCATCAAAGTAGATTTGCCTGCACCATTTTCACCCATAAGAGCGTGCACAGTACCGGCTCGAACATCAAGTTTTACATCGCTCAGAACGGGAACACCGGAAAAAGACTTAGATATTCCTCTGATTTTTAACAGAATGTCTTCCACAGACAATCCTCCCTATATATGAAAAAAAAACTGTCGCGGAAAGAGAACCTTTCCGCGACTTAACGTGCTTTTCCGCAACCTTACGATGCGGGAAAAGAAAATTATTTCATGAAGTCTTTGTAGTTAGCAGGAGTAACTGGGAGGTAAGGAACACGAACGGCTTTAGTTCCGTCTGATGTCAACTTCCAGTTTGTTCCTTCAGTTACAGTAACAGCTTTTGCAGCGTTAACTGCAAGGTCAAGTGTCGCACGAGCTTGGTTTACACCGTCGTTCAATACTGTTCCATTAAGTTCGCCGTCTGCAATCATTGTAAGGGCTTGAGCAAGAGCATCAACACCGTATATAGGAATCTTTACTCCAGCTGCTTTGAGTGCGTTTACAGCACCAAATGCCATACCGTCGTTGTTACAGATAACGAGTTCAATGTTCTTACCAAAGCTTGATGTAAGCCATGTAGCCATTTTGTCATTACCATGTTGTGTTGACCAGTTTGGATCTGCTTCGAGAGCAAGCTGCTGAACTTTGATACCTGCATCAACAAATGCTTTTACAGATTCTTTTGTTCGAGCTTCAGCATCAGGATGTCCTGGCTCACCTTTAAGAAGAACGTACTGTACAACACCGTCTTTGTTTTTGTCCCAAGCTGCATTTGCTTTCCAGTCGTTAACCATCATTTGGCCCTGAATAATTCCGGATTCAGCTGAGTTGGTTCCTACATACCATACCTTGTCGTATGATGCCATTGCACCAGCTTCAGTTGCTTCTTTATTGAAAAGAACTAAAGGAATGTTGGCGGCTTTAGCTTTGGCAATAATTGCCTTTGCTGCAGCAGGATCTACAAGGTTAATTGCGAGAACATCAACTTTACGGGTAATAAAAACGTCAACCTGATCGTTGAGCTTAGCCTGCTGACCTTCTGAGTCAACAATTTCAATTTTTACACCTTTTGATGCTGCATAGCGCTCAAATTCTGGCTTCATAACGCCATTCATAAAGTTGTCAGCAAAACTGTAAATGTTTGCTCCTACAACGATAGTATCTTTTTTGGCGTCTTTAGCTCCGCCTGCAAATACGGCTGCAGTCAGGATAACTGCACAAGCGATCACTGCGATTCCTTTTTTCATAGAAAACTCCTTCTTAACATGTGTTGGAAACCCAAACGGATTTCCCTTGTCTTTAGAATAGAGCCACTTTATAGGTCTAACAATGTAATTTTCATCGTGAAATTTGTGAAATTGCGCACTTTGCACTTTTTATTGCGAAATATATGGTTGGTAGTCTATCCATATATATTTTTCTCTATCTAAGTGAATATCTGTAGGCAGATTCCCCTGAAAAAGATTTTCAGCAAAATGAATCATTACTTCTGCCATTTTTTTGGAATCATTTCTGACCGTTCCATACAGGTATCCATTGGCAATAGATGCCTCCGCTTCAGCTAAGCCGTCAATACCTACAACCGGAATCCACGTCGTATCATTTCGATCAATTTTACCATTTTCATTATCATCTTGGAAAAGACCGTTTTGTCTCATGCGGGCAATAGCTCCAATAGCCATATCGTCATTATTTGCAATAACTAATTCAATTGAATCTTTCCAGAGAGCGAGAAGTCTCCCCATTCTCGAATACGCTTCCTCACCAGACCAGTTTGCCACCTCAATAGCAAGAATCTCTATCTTGAATCCTGCTTTTTCAAAACTTCGTTGTACTTCACTTGTACGAGTTTCTGCATCCTGATGCCCCTGCTCCCCTTTAAGAATAATTGTTTGAATAATACCATCTCTGTTTCGGTCATAAGAATTTAAAGAAAGCGGATTGTCACCAAAAAGATCCATAACCAAAGATGCTTGTAATTGACTTGACTGTTCCGCCCGAGCTCCCACATACCAAACCTTGTCCCATAAAGCTAAATCTATAGGGAGTGGTTCCCGGTTAAAAAAAATAGCCGGAATGTTTTCATTCTTTAGTCGATGGATTATCGCAAAAGATCCGAGTCTATCTACAGGGTTCACAAAAACAAGGTCTGGTTTTGTCTCAATAAAATGATCAATTTGCTCATTTTGGATTACTTGGGAATTATCTGCAAAAAAAAGTGTAACTTCTATTTTGTTTTCCGCTTCTTTCATAATTTGCTGAGCAAAAACGGTAATGTATGGGTCATTTTCGTTATAAACAAAAAGACCAACGGAAGGAATCTTTCTATTACAAGATAAAAGAGAAAAAATAAAAACAATCAATATTAAACCAGACATTCGTAAACCCAAAAAAAAGCGTATATATGATTGTTGTGTTAAATCTATCATGAAAGTTTTTCCTCCTGAATCTCTGGGGGAATACGTAGTGTAATTTTAGTGCTTTCATCTCTCTCGCTTGTAATAATAACTTCTGCATTTTCCCCGTAATACAATTTAAGCCTCTGGTAGACATTACGCATTCCAACACTTGGATTTTCGGCTCCACCCTTCATTTTTGCGTACATTTCTTGAATAATTGCATCACTAATTCCATACCCACTATTGGTAACAGAAAAAATAAGAAAGTCATTTTCAAGCGATCCTGCAATACATATCATTCCAGAATCTTCTCCTATACCATGGTATATAGCATTTTCCACGAGCGGTTGCAAAATAAGCTTCATAACGCGCCGATCCATAATTTCTGGTGCAACCGAAATCTCCCAGTTAAATTTATTAACATAGCGAATACTTTGAATTGTCAAATAATTTTGAATATGAGAAATCTCATCTCGAACTGGAATAAAAAGTTCACCCTTGGAAATACTAATTCTAAAAAAATGCGCAAGAGAAACAACCGTGGTAACCACATCTTCGTTTCTGTTGTTTTCTGCGAGCCAAACAATAGAATCAAGGGTATTATACAAAAAATGAGGATTAATTTGATTTTGGAGAACTTGGAGCTCCATCTTTCTCTTTTCACGCTGCTGGGAAACAACTCGGGCCATGAGTTCTCTAATTTTAAGCACCATACTAGTAAATGAATGAGACAGAGACACAATTTCAGTTTGTCCAGAAACGGCCGCTGGAAGAGAAAAGTCTCCATCTTCTATTTTCAACATAGATTTTTTTAGTTGATTTATTGGCCTTGAAACGCGAATCGATATAAAACCGGCAACAAGAGCGCTTGCAGCAATACATATACAAAAAACAATAAAGAGAATAATTGCTAAACGAGTAATACCGTTTTTTATAGCATTTGTATTACTAACCGTCGCAATAAGCCATCTCGTTTGAGTAAGACTATTAACATTTATATACATATCAATATTATGAAGGACCACTCGTCTACTGCCGAGCATAATGTTTGCTGCAAGCGGGGCACTTTTCTCTGTTCGAAGAAATCCCCCTTTTTCAGAAGAATACAGCAGTTTTCCATTAGAATCGAGAATTAACAGATGCCCACCCTCTCCCAAATCTGTCCGTCTGGCAAGATCCGTTAAAACATCATTATTTAACTCAATTAATAAAACACCTATTTCTGTGCGTCCATTTCTAAGGAACTCAATAGATTTAGAAACAGCAATAACATAATCATCTCGATTCGCTGCAATACTTGGAAATTGATCGGCATGAAAGGTATAAATTTCTGGAATCCGCCTCGCAGCTAAAAACCAAGGTTTATCTGCAACCGAATTACTAAGAGTAAAATCGAGAGCCGGGCCTGAAATATATTTTCCTGTTTTATCAAACAGAAAGATACTTACCATATCTTTCTTTATAGCAGTGTTTATTTTATATAGCTCATCAAGCTGCGCAGGATCTTTGCCAATATCAATAGGAATAGATGCAAATTGAATATAGTTTGCCGTTTCAATAACACTTGAAATATAACTTTCAAAATTCATAACAATCTGTTTATTAATTTCGCGAGATTGCGTTTCTACCGTATCTCTAATCAGCGTTGAAAATATCCCCATACTAATTAAACTCGTGAGTAAAAGTACCCCCGTAACAACACTCAGCGTCATAATAAAAATATTAGTTCCAATAGTAATGGGTTTCTTATGCATGGTCTTCACGATATTTTTTTGGAGGTAAAAGCGTATATTTTTTGAAACTATGACTAAAATAATACACATCCTGGTAGCCACATTCAGCCGCAATTTCTACAATTCGGTCTCCACTTGAAACAAGGCGCTCCTTTGCTTTTTCCATACGAATAGAGGTAAGAAATTTAACAAAGGTCGTATCCTTATACTTACGGAACAACTGCCCTAAATACGAGGCACTAATTCCCAGAGAGTCGCAAACAGTATCAATAGTAAGGCTTGAATTCCCAAAATCTCGGTACATTTCATTTATAGCCTGCTCAAGCATTTTTTGCGCATTATTCGTTCGAGAAACAATAGTTCTCTCCCGCAGTTTTTTTACTAAAGAGGCAACCCAAGAGAACAGTTGATCCATATTTCGAACTTTCGCCATAAGCGTAATAATATCTTCACCAGCCAACTCAGTAATATCAGAGCCAATAGATGCCGCAAAATTGGCAAGAAGATTTACAAGATTCAGCACATATAAATT
>DATFIA010000210.1:0-24444 GCA_035270545.1 Treponemataceae bacterium | reverse complement strand
CTTAAAAAGGCTGCCCTCGGGCAGCCTTTTTTTATTTGTTCTTGATTGGTGAACTCACTTTTTTGGTAGCCTTTGCAGCGCCAGGAAGTTCTACTGTTTGAACCTCTCTATTTGCAAGTCGCACACCCATGGCTTTCAAACCTTTTTCAGGCCATTCTTGTGCTTTGAATGTTTTTTCCAACGTTTTAAGACGTGGTCTTGGGGTATAAAAGACTGTAAAGGTAAAAGATTCTTTTTGATGTACCAATAAGACTTCTGCATCATCTGGTGCAATTTTATAATCTCTATTTAAAATATAACCTTCAATTCTGCACCGTTTTATACAAGGGAATCCTGTCTTTCCGTCTTTATATATAACAGTAAACAACACTTTGTTCAGAATTTCTTTTTCTGAAAATCCGCAATACCACATACCTTTATCAACAAAGATTTTTTCCGGAACATCCATTACGGTATAAATTCCACTGTGACGCATAATTATAACCCTGTCGTAGGGAGTAACTTTAAAGAGCTCAATTCCTCCAGAAACATTGGTTCCAAGATATCCTGTATCTTCGTCATATCTGAGTGAGATATCTCGCGTCACAGCTTCTTTAACATCAACTTTGGTGAATCTAGAAATCTCGGTTTTTCTTTTAGATAAAACAGGATCTAATCTTGAAAGCATACCGTCTAGTACAGAAATGGCATATGCAACTAAATTTTTAAGAAGCTTATTTATTTCTTTTATTCGAGCATTAATTACGGCGACTTCTTCACGATTTTTGCTTATATCATACAGCGATATGCGGCGAATTGGTATTTTAAGAAGACGATCAACATCTTCTTCAGTAACATCTCGAATGAGTTGATCTCGAAATGGCTCAAACCCCTTAAGAACGGCCTTAATTACAGTTTCTGCCGTTTTCATAGTCTCAATTTTTTTATAAATTCGCTCTTCTATAAAAATTCTTTCCAATGTTCGCAAATGCAAACGGTCAATCAGATTCTTTTTTTCAAGTTCGAGTTCTTCTTGAAGAATCTGGACCAATTTTTGGGCATGATATTCTATTACCTCAGTTACAGTCATTTGGACCGGATAATTGTCTTTTATTACAAGTAAATTACATGAAATAGATTGTTCGCACTCAGTAAAAGCATATAAAGCATCAATTACGTCGTCGGTGTAAACACCTCTTTGTAATTTAATCTCAATTTCTACTTTATCTGTCGTAAAATCATTAATTTCAGAGATTTTTACCTTTCCAGAGCGTGCTGCATTTTCCACGGAAGCAATAAGACTTTCAGTAGTACTTCCAAAAGGAAGCTCACGAATAACAATGCGTTTATCATCTGAAGTATCGAGTTTTGCTCGAACGAGTACTTTTCCAAGTCCATCTTGATATCCAGAAACATCAACATAGGAACCAGTTGGAAAATCTGGGTACACGTGAAATTTCTTACCAGACAAGCAAGCTTTTTCAGCTTCAATTATTTCTTTTAAATTATGTGGTAATATTTTTGTGGACATACCTACCGCAATACCTTCAGCTCCAATGGCGAGAACTATAGGTAATTTGGCACGAAAAACAACAGGTTCCTTGTTTCGACCATCGTAAGATGGAACATATTTAGTAATATCAGGGTTATACAATAATTCTTTTGCTAAGGGAGTTGAGCGACATTCAATATAACGAGGAGCAGAAGCAGAATCTCCCGTAAATATATTTCCAAAGTTACCCTGCTTATCTATAAACAAATCTTTATTTGCAAGGACAACCAAAGCACCACCAATAGAAGAATCTCCATGAGGATGATATTTCATACAATGCCCGACAAGGTTTGCGACCTTGTGAAACTTTCCATCATCCATTTCAAAAAGAGAATGTAAAATACGCCTTTGTACAGGTTTTAAGCCATCTTCTAAATCCGGAATAGCTCTATCTCTAATAACATAACTGGCATATTCTAGAAAATTTTTATCGAATAAACTTTTTATATAATCCATTATGCATCCACCTCTGCAAGCAGATTTTTCATAATATACTCCCGGCGATCTGGGGTGTTTTTTCCCATGTAAAATTCTAGAATTTCTGGAATATTTTTAAGTGCTTGAACTGTTACAGGCAAGAGCTTGATATCCGGTCCTATAAACTGCCCAAACTCATTTGGGCTAATTTCACCAAGCCCTTTAAACCGAGTAACTTCTGAAGATGAGCCAATTTTTTTAATTGCTGCATCTCTTTCTTTTTCAGAATAACAATAGAGAGTTTCTTTTTTATTTCGTACTCGAAATAACGGTGTTTCTAGAATATGAATTCGCCCAGATGTTGCAAGTTCTTCAAAATAACTGAGAAAAAAAGTAAGAAGTAAATTTCGTATATGAAAACCATCTGTATCAGCATCCGTTGCAATAACTATTTTTGAATACCTTAAGCCGTCAATGTTATTTTCAATACCGAGGGCCATCATCATATTATATAGTTCAGCGTTCTTATAAATTTCAGCTCGCTTTTTACCATACATATTTTCACATTTTCCCCGCATAGCGAATATTGCTTGAGTATAAACATCACGACTAGAAACCATTGAACCGGAAGCAGAATCACCTTCCGTTATGAAAATCATGGTGTTTTCGCCTTTTGGTCCGTCGCCTAAATGATACTTACAATCTTTAAGTTTTGGAATTTTTATTGCAATCTTACGAGCGGCTTCTTTTGCTTCTTTTTTTACAGAATTAAGCTCTGTGCGTAATTTCTCGTTTGCAAGAATCTTTTCTTCAAGTTTTTTAGCTGCTTCTGGATTTTTATGAAGCCAATCGTCAACGCCAGCTTTTGTTTCATTTACTATCCAGGATCGTACTTCTGCATTACCTAATTTATTTTTTGTCTGACTTTCAAAAATTGGAGCTTGAATTTTTACCGCTACTGCTGAGGCGGTACCCTCTCGAACATCTTCACTCTTGTAGTTTTTTCGAAAGTATTCATTTATTCCCTTTAACAAACCTTCCTTAAAAGCAGAAAGATGAGTTCCTCCATCAGAGGTATATTGTCCATTTACAAAGGAAAAATAGTTTTCGCCATAATTATTGCTATGAGTAAAAGCAAATTCTAGTTGTTTGCCCTTATAATACCCAACCTGATAGAGATGGTTTTTACCTAATTCAGAATCAAGGAGATCTAAAAGACCATTTTGAGAGGCATAAACGTTGCCATTAAAATGAAGATCAAGACCAGTATTTAGATATGCATAATTCCAGATACGTTTTTCAAGAAATTCAATATTGAACTCAAAATCGGTAAAAACGGTTTCGTCGGGAATAAACTCAACAAGCGTTCCATTTTTTACACCAGGTTTTACAGTTCCTTTTCGCTGACTCTTAAGCACACCGCGCTCAAACACAGCTTCGGCACACTTTCCGTCCCTAATAGAAATCACCTTAAAATGACTCGAAAGAGCATTTACAGCTTTGGTTCCAACACCATTTAGTCCGACAGAAAATTGAAATACATCATCATTATATTTAGCCCCAGTATTAATAATCGAAACACATTCAACGACCTTTCCTAAAGGAATACCTCGTCCATAGTCCCGTACGGTAACGGTATTGTTTTTTACAGAAATATCAATTTTATTTCCGTTTCCCATAATAAATTCATCAATTGAATTGTCAATTATTTCTTTGGCCAGGATGTAAATACCATCGTCAGGATTGGAGCCATTCCCAAGTCTACCAATGTACATACCAGTTCTAAGGCGGATATGTTCAAGTGAACTAAGGGTTTTAATTTTCGATTCATCGTACTCTGCAGTTTTTTTAGCCATAACGATGGCATTATATCAGAAAAAGCATGTTACGTCACGGACGATATATTTTGGAGGCTCGATTCAAGTGTTTCTTTAAGTCCCAAAAGCCTATCACGATCTTCTGTTGCTTCTTTTGTGCTCTGTGTTAGCTCGCTAATCATTTCTGTATAATGAGTTATCTTACGCTCGTAATCTAAAGTCAGCTTGTTATTAGAAGAAATACTCTTTTCAAGAGCTGCAATTTTTATTTCTGTTTCCAAAATATCAATTTTTCGTCTAATAACCGATATTTCATGTCTAAAAAGAGCAACTTGCTCAAGTTGATGCGCATAGGTTCCCATATCAGAAAAACTATGGCCATCGCCAGTTCCTCCAAGTAAAGAAGAACCTTCATCATCAAGAAATTTATCGCAATACTCTTTAGCGACTTGGCTTGAAAGAGAATCTATTTTTCTGTCAGTTTCTCTAATTTTTGTTCTCAGTTCTTCCATTCTTCGGTTTGGATTTTCATCGGCACCAAAAGAGCGAAGAGCCTCTTCTACTGCCAATAAGTCTGCACTTAAAGAATCCGATCTTTTTAAAATATCTTCCAATTTATCTGAATTATTTTTGGCTTCGGTAAAAGTTCCTATGAACTCTTGCTTTGTCTCTTCTCCAGAAAAATACTCAATAAAAGAATCATTCTCCATTCGAGCAGTTACACCTTTCAAAATAATCGCATCTAAGGCTTCTTTATGCTGCCGTATAGAGGATGTAAGGCCAGACATTTTGAACTGAGAGAAAATTTTACCCAAAAAGCCACTTTTTTCTAATTCTATTTTATAATCTTCTTTTTGTTGTTCAAGAGAAAGTAATTCATTTCGTACGACAGTAGCCTTTTCATAGGTATCAGCGAAAAAGCCTTCAAGATCTTTGGTATAATTGTCAAAAAGCTCATAGCCAAACTGCAGCAAGATAGAATTGCAGGACTCTCTGGTCTGTAAAAGAGTCTTATCTAATTCTTTCTTAAACTGCTGCAGTTCATTTTTGCGGGTAACATTCTCTCGTATAGATAATACAGTAGCCGTATCTGATTCTCGAATAGCAATAAGTTTTTGCCAAGCATTCGTTTTTTCTTCCGATACTGCACCACCCAATACTGAGGGGTTAGCAGAGTCCTCAAGAAGGCGTTCTCCGAACTGGCGACTAAAAGAAACGAGAGCTTCTCTTTTTTCATCAAGAGAGCCTGTAAGGCCCTGAATGGTTTTTCTTTGTAAATCCATACTTATATAGTAATGATATATTATTTCCTTGACAATACATTCAAGGAGAACTTAGGATTAAGCAACAAGATTGAGTGCATACTGATGCAGAAGGAGCTTTAAATGGGATTTGCAACGGATTCAGTACGAACAATAGCCATAGCAGGCCACGGACAGACCGGGAAAACGTCTCTTACTGAACAATTATTGCTCGCTTCGGGTGTAATACAAAAAGCCGGGACAATTGAAGCCGGAAAAACTGTTTGTGATAATACACCCGAAGAAATTGAGAGAAAAATTTCGATGTATTCTTCTCTTGCACATATTGAATGGAAAAAAACCTGTATCAATTTTTGGGATACTCCAGGGTCTTCAGATTTTATTGGAGAAGTTATTACCGCTTTTCGCTCATCTGAACTTGCTTTGATGGTTATTGATGCACGTTCGGGCGTTCAAATTGAAACAATCAAACTGTGGAGATTATTGGATAGGCGGAACAAACCAAGACTTGTTTTTATAAATAATATGGATGATGCACGCGCTCATTTCTCACAATGTATACATGATATTCACAGTCAATTTGAGGCAGAAGTATGCCCCGTTACTATACCTATTGGAGAGGGAGAAACATTTACCGGCGTTATAGATGTACTTCGTAGCACGGCCTGGACTTCTGTTGATGGTGTTGAAAAAGAAATACCTATACCAGAAGAATACAAAGCAGAGCTTGAGAGAGCGCGTGAAATACTCGCTGGAGCTGCTGCAGAGGGCGATGACGACCTCCTTGTTAAGTTTATTGATGAAGCGGGGCTTTCCACTGAAGATATGATTTACGGGCTAAATCTCGCAATGAAAGATAATCGTATTGTTCCCGCATTTGCAGGCTCTGCTATAAATGGGGCAGGAATGAGATCCCTACTCGATTTTATTACAGATATAAGCCCTAGCCCTGCCGGCTCCCTTGAGATTGCAAGCAACGAAAATAAAGAAGAAGTAGTGGTGAAAATTAATCCAGAAGAGCCTTTTTCAGCCCTCGTAGTAAAAACTTCGAACGATCAGTTTTCTGGTAAACTTTCTTATATTAAAGTAATAACAGGAACTCTGTTAGCAGATTCAGAAGTATTTAACCTTACTGAAAGTAGAAAAGAAAAAATTAGTAAATTGTACAAACCAATTGGAAAAAAATTGGTTGAGATACGAGAACTAGTCGCAGGAGATATTGGAGTAGCCGTAAAACTTCCCTTTGCGCAGACAAACGATACCCTCGGTGCATCTGCTGAGATAAGTCCTTTTATTAAACTAAGGACACCGAATCCTGTGTATTCAATGGCAGTTTCTGCAAAAGAAAAAAAAGATGAAGACAAACTTGCAGAATTATTAATTCGAGCCTGTGAAGAAGACAAGACTCTCGATTTTAAGTATGACACAGAAACACGTCAAAGCGTTCTCTCTGGAATGGGCGACCTCCATATCAACATGATTTTGAATCGCATTCGAATGCAAACAAAGATTGATATCTTGACTTCAGTCCCTCGTATTGCGTATCGTGAGACCATTCAAAGAAAATCTCAGGCAGAATACACCCATAAGAAACAATCTGGGGGGCACGGCCAATATGCTCGAGTTGTTTTAGCTATCGCCCCTCTAGAAAGAGGAGAAGAGTATAGCTTTAAGAACGCAGTTTTTGGAGGTGCCATTTCTAAAGGTTATATTCCTGGAGTAGAAAAAGGTGTAAAAGAAGCCATTGAGTCTGGAGTTCTTGCAGGATACCCAGTTGTTGACGTCGGAGTCAGCGTTCTCGATGGAAAGGAACATCCGGTAGATTCATCTGAAATGGCATTCAAAATAGCATCTCGAAATGCATTTAAGGACGCAATGCGAAATGCTGGTCCAATTTTGCTTGAACCAATTATGAACCTTACGGTTTTTGTTGATACAGCATATCTAGGTGATATTATGAGCGACCTTTCGGGAAGACGAGGCCAAATACTTGGTCAAACGACCCTTGGTAGCGGTATAGATGAAATACGAGCACAGGTTCCGCATCAGGAACTTCTGAAATATGCGATAGATCTTAAAGCAATGACAAGTGGTACAGGTTCTTTCGAAATGGTATTTGACCATTACAGCCCTATCTCTGGTAAAATTGCAGATGAAGTAATTCTTGCAGCAAAAGAGTTTATAAAACAACAAGCTGAAGACGATTAACGAGTAAAGATTAGAGATTAAAAAAGGCTGTTTAGTGTTTTACAACCACTGAACAGCCTTATTAATTATCTCATCTGTTTTTTAATGTCTGTCATCGAGCTTTATATATTCACGAAGCTCGTTTACATGTTTGAACGCAGGGCGATAAATTCGTCCACCTGAAATAATTTCTTCTAGCCTGTGGGCTGCCCAACCGGCAATACGAGAAACAGCAAAAATAGGTGTATACAATTCTCTTGGAATTCCAAGCATTGAATATACAAAACCAGAATAAAAATCTACGTTTGTACAGATTCTCTTATCACCCCCTTTTTCTTCCTTGAAAATTTGTGGGAATATTTCTTCAATTAAACAATACAAATTAAATTCTTCTGTGCCATTTTTCACTTCAGCTAATTTACGTGCTTTTTCGCGGAGCAAAGTAGCTCGAGGGTCCGAAATAGTGTAAACCGCATGTCCTTGACCATAGACAAGACCAGTGTGGTCGTTTGCTTCCTTACGAAGTATTTTTCGCAAATAATCTCCGACTTCCACTTTATTTGTCCAATCGGCAACATTTGCCTTGATATCGTCCATCATTTCTATAACTTTGATATTAGCACCACCGTGACGGCGACCTTTTAAGGAACCGACAGCAGCTCCAATGGAAGAATATGTATCTGTGTCTGCAGAAGAAACAACGTGTACGGTAAGAGTTGAGTTATTTCCTCCTCCGTGTTCGGCATGCAAAATAAGGGCTAAGTCTAACAATTCTGCTTCGAGTTTGTCATAGTTTTTATCTGCCCGTATCATTCTTAAAAAGTTTTCCGCTGTTGAAAGGTTAGGAAGAGGATTATGAAGATACATACTCTTACCATCATAATGACGTCTTTTTGCCTGGTAACCATAGGCTACCATTGCAGGAAAACGAGAAATTAATTGAATGCACTGAAGTAAATTATTTGCGGTGGAAGTATCTTCTGGATGGGGATCATATGAATAAGAGACAAGAACAGAGCGAGCGAGCTTATTCATAATATCTGAGGAAGGTGATTTAAGAATCATATCTTCAACAAAGTTTTCAGGTAAGGAGCGGAATTCTCCAAGAATAGCGTCAAATTCTGCCAATTCAGATGCATTTGGCAGTTCACCAAATAGCAACAGATAGATAACTTGCTCGAATCCGAATTGTTCACTTTCTTCAATATCTGCAATTATATCTTCGACATCGTATCCACGGTATATAAGTTTACCAGGAACTGCGACAGGCTTACCGTCGACTACGTCATATCCATACACATTTCCGACACGAGTTAGCCCAACAAGGACTCCCTTACCATCAAGGTCTCTGAGTCCGCGTTTTACATCATACTTTTTGTACAATTCGCAATCTATCTGGTCGTTCTTTTCTGCTAACTTGGCTAGTGAATCGATCATTTGAGGACTCGCATGGTCGTATTGCATAATATTTCTCCAAAAAAAAGTTAATGTGAATATTTATACACCTAATAAAATGTTTATACAAGAATAAAATACCGAATTCTCTGATAAATAATTTTATTAATATTTTCAATGCATAAATATTCATATCTATGTATATTTCACGAAAATATCCTTTGACTCAAAAAGCAAAAACGTGATATTGTTTATTTTATGAAAACACAGCTAATAAAGGACATTCTTGTCTCAGAGGCCGATGGTCGCGAAGTAACAATACACGGATGGGTACGTACTAAACGAGAAACGAAAAACCTTGTTTTTATTCAAATTAATGATGGTTCTTGTTTTGCCTCAATCCAAATTACTCTTGACCGAGATAAAGGAATATCGAAAGAAACAGAACTTGCTCTTAAACAAATTACTACGGGAGCCTCTGTGCAAGCTAAAGGCATGCTTGTAGCATCTCCGGGCTCTGGTCAGGCAGTGGAAGTACAAGGCCTCACTATTACGGTCCTTGGCGAGGCGCCTGTAGATACCTACCCTCTTCAAAAGAAAAATCATTCTATGGAATTCCTACGAGATATTTCACATCTCCGTGTAAGAACAAATACATTTGCAGCAGTAGCACGGGTTCGTAGCCAAATGTCATTTGCTATTCATACTTTTTTTAATGAACGAAGTTTTAATTATGTCCACACACCAATTATCACCACATCTGACTGTGAAGGGGCTGGAGAAATGTTCCAAGTAACAACTCTCGATCTCCACAAAATAGCAAAAGATGGGGCACAAGCTATTGCTAAAGGGCAAGATCCTGTCAATTTTCATAACGATTTCTTTGGTAAACCTGCAGGACTTACTGTTTCTGGTCAGCTAGAAGCAGAAACATATGCTATGGCCCTTTCACGGGTTTATACCTTTGGGCCTACCTTCCGTGCAGAAAATTCGAACACCACACGTCATCTTGCTGAATTCTGGATGATAGAACCTGAAGTTGCGTTCAATGATCTTGATGCAAACATGGATTTAGCCGAAGAATTCGTCAAATTTCTTATGAAATGGGCCTTAGAAAAATGTGCAGAAGATATGCAGTTTTTTGACTCTCGTATTCAAAAGGGTCTTATAGAGACAATGACTGCGGTAGCAAATTCTGACTTTGTCCGTTTAACATATACCGATGCGATGAAAGAACTTGAAAAACACGCTGAGCATTTTGAGTTTAAGCCTTTTTGGGGCTGTGATCTTCAAAGTGAACATGAACGCTACCTTACCGAAAAAGTTTATGGTAAACCGGTCATGGTATATAACTACCCAAAAGATATAAAAGCATTCTATATGAAATTAAATGAAGACGGGAAAACAGTAAGAGCTGTTGATGTCCTTGTTCCAGGTCTCGGAGAGCTCATAGGTGGCTCAGAACGCGAAGAAAACCTTGAAAAACTCGAAAAGCGTATTACAGACATGGGTCTTGATATAGCCGATTACTGGTGGTATCTCGACCTTAGAAGATACGGTACTGTGCCTCATTCAGGCTTTGGTCTCGGGTTTGAACGTCTTCTTCTATATATTACAGGAATGACAAATATTCGAGACGTAATTCCGTATCCAAGGGCACCAAAACTTGCAGACTTCTAATTTTACAATTCAAAAATCAAAGGGCCGTCCCATTCGTGCGGCTCTTTTAATTGTCCTACCTTTGTGCATTCTTTTCTTTGCATCCCTCGTTATCTACACTGCGGTAAGGCTCAATTCAATAACTGCTGACCCTTTAAGTGAAATTGAAAACAGACTTGCGTTGACGGCTTCTAAACAAAGTGAAACGGAATACCTCCACACATGGGAATGGACAGCTTTCCCCAGTGAACCAGAGCCACAGGCAGCTACAATTGAAAAAAATATCTATGCTCGATCTGCGATTCTTGTTGACGCTCAAACCGGTGCAATCCTTTTAGAAAAAAATGCCGATGAACTCATTCCTCCGGCCTCCATGACTAAGGTAGTTGCTATGTATACGGCCTTCAAAGCTATTGAGTCCGGTCTTATACAACTCGACGATACTGTTGATCTTCCTCCTGAAAGCTGGGCTGTAAACATACCCGCAGGATCTTCCCTTATGTTCCTTGGGAAAGACCAAAAAGTAACTGTAAGAGAGCTTTTAGCAGGCATGGCCACTGTTTCTGGCAACGATGCTGCAATTGCAATTGCTTTTTATGTATCAGGAAGTATTGAGGCCTTTGTTGACCGAATGAATTCTGAAATTAAAATGCTCGGTCTCACACAAACTCACTTTGTTGAGCCTTCAGGACTCAGCGAGTTTAATGTAACAACGGCACGAGAGTTTGTACAATTTGCTATGCATTATATTAACGAATACCCTGAAGCCCTAACTGCTTTTCATTCTCTGACATCGTTTTCGTATCCAAAACAAGAAAACCTTCCTCAAGGGCACAGCTACCCTCCTGTATTTCAAAGATCGACAAACAAGCTCCTTGAAACACTTGAAGGCTGCGACGGCTTAAAAACAGGATTTATTTATGAATCGGGATATAATTTTGCATTAACTGCACATAGAAAAGGAACACGCTTTATTTCTGTAAGCATGGGTGGCCCCGGATCAAATTCGAGAGAGGGTATCTTTTTTAGAAATAAAGATGGCGAAAATTTGATGGAGTGGGCTTTTGCTCATTTTAAAACGATTCAAGGAACGCACATTGAGTCTTTTCCGGTACTTGTTTGGCAAGGAAAAAGGTCTGCCATTAGAGCAATACCCGCAGGAAAAAGTATATTTACTGTGCCAAAATCTTTAATAACAGAGTCTTCTCCAGTAGAAATTGAGATACGAGTACAGTCAGCACCCTGGATTACGGCACCAGTTCATGCAGGAGATTCCATTGGCTCTATAGAATATCTGTATAAAGGAATAGTTGTGCACACAATACCTCTAGTAGCAGATAGAAACATAGAAAAAGCAGGCTCTCTACAAATAGGAATCGATTTTCTTGCAGAAATGATTGCTGGCCTTGCTCTAAAAAAATAAAAGCTCTCGTTTATTGCATGTTTTTTTGAAGGGTATCTACAGTAACAATGGAATAACCCGCTTCGATAAGAGCATTAATGAGTAAATCTGTTTTTTCATACAGAAAATCAGAGCGAGGCCCTGAAACTTTTCCTACTCTAACCGGGATTATTGATCCCGGTTTTTTTTGGCTTATAATAGAATCGACAAGATCTGCAGCTTGAGAATAAAGACCTGGCATGAGCCTTTCATGATCTTTTGTTACCCAGTCGAGCACTGACACATCTGGAGAGATATACGTGTACCCCGCTTTTTTTCCTGCTTCCAAAATTAATGGAGACATAACATAATAGGGTGGATGCCATAAAAGAGTCAGTTCCTGCCCTGTAGCATTGTAAAAATCGTCTTCGGTGCGAGACAAGCCACGAATAATAAAATCTTCATCTATGCGATATTCCATTCCCGATAAATCCCAGGTTGTAAAGAAAAGAGATGCAGTCTGGTGACCTGCTTTGACTATCTCATTTACTGCAGCAGGATGGCGACGAATACATTCTCCGTTTACAAAAAAAGTTGCTTTAATATTATATTTATTCAAAAGATGCAAAATTCGGGGTAGACCTTCCAAAGTATCTAGCGCATCAAAAACGAGAGCAACCTGGCGATACCCTGTACGCTGTCCATGAGAAAAAACACCGTCACTACGACCGGAGGCAGTTGCACGTATTTGAGTACTAATATTGTCTAGTTTTATTGAAGGTTCAGGCAATATGGGAGTCGTTCCGCCCGGAGTCACAGCAGAACGAACAAACAACATATTTTCATAATACCCTGAAGAAGAATCAATATATAATCGCCACCGAGAATTTGTTCCTGACGCAGGACGTAACCTAGCACCTTGAGCACTTTCCCACTTCATTCCTTTAAGATATTGCATTCGACCTAAACTTGACGTATCTACTAAAATCTGTGAGCCCTGTTCATCCCAGCCATATGAAGAAACGGAGGATACAAAAAGAAGAGAGGAAGAACCCAATCGGAAATTCCATTTTCTTACTGTTTCATTTCCACCTACATACAAAGAATATTCGTCTGCCCATGCAGCAGAAATAACTCTCTCATCTTTCCAGGAAGACATTAGTTTCCAGTTAATACTGTCGTATACTAACAGACCTTGTTCCGTTATAAAGGCTATAAAATTACCTTCGGGAGAAGGCACCAAGGCAGAAGCATTTTGAGGTATTGATAGGGGAGTAAAAATAGTATTATTGCGAACTGATTCAAGTTTCCATGCCCGAACAATCTTTTTACCATCTTCCACTGCTGAAGTAAAAACAGTAGGTTTTGACTGAGAATTCCAAACAAAGCGTACTTCTGCAGTGTTTCCTGGAAGTTGTACATAGGGCAAAAGATTTGCACCTGCGGGCAATACATAATCATCACCCGAAAGCGAGCAAAAATAGACATTTCTACAATCACTTGCATACAGAACAGACAATCCATCTGGGGATGAGCAAAAATGATCTTCACTAGAGTTAAAAACAGCGGGTATTTTTCCTGCGAGCTCTCCAATACCAATTAAGGGTGTATAAAAGGAGCGAGCAAAGAGTTCCGCAGATTGGATTCTATATACAGATTTTCCTTGAACATATAAAAACCGAGAAGAAGAAAACCAACTTACATTTCTTATTGTTCCAGGCCCTAATACGGTATATTTTTCTTCAAGTCGTACTGATGAAAAAAAAGCTTCGGGACGGGAAAAATACAGGGTTGAATCGAGGGAATAAAGAAGAACAGATGAATCTGGAGCCCAAGATACGGGAACTTCGCCCCTCTCAATTTTGTTTGAAATAAGACACCGAATATCTTTTTTTACATCGTATAAAACAAGACGACCCCAAGCAGGGGAAATGGGTTCAATGGAAACAACCCATCTTCCATCGGGACTTGCAGAAACTGGCGACAGTTCTCCAAATTTTGGAATTCCACCGGAGTAAAAAGAATTAGTATTATCGATCCAGGAAAAGGAGTCGGTACGTGAGTCATACCGAGAAGTACCAAAACGATTTCGAACTTGAAGAAGAGCTCCTCCAAGCAAGGATTCCAAAGCTTCGGGATAACAGGTAAGTTGTTCTACAGTAAGAGTATCCAGATTTTTGCGCAAAAGTGTCTTCGCAGAATCCTTACCCGGAATATCCGTACGGACAGAAAAAAGAACCTCATTGCGCCCATTAATATCTGGACCAACAAAACTTATATCAGAAAAAATAAGGCTTGAAAGCAAAGAAAAAATTATAATAAAAGCTATCCGTTTCATATGCATATCCTGTTAATTCGATTTCATACGGTTATTTTAATGAATTATAACACAGGTTGGTTAAGAAGACCGCTACTTCAAAACAGACTGTGGGTCGAGAGTCTTACCATTGCGATATACCGAAAAATGTAAATGGCTTCCTGTAGAATATCCAGTATTACCAACCTTCCCGATTATTGCTCCCTGTGTTATATTTTGGCCTCTTTTGACCCCTATGCTACTCATGTGGCCATATAAAGACTGATACCCACCATCATGAGTTATAATGACATAATTTCCAAATACAGTAGAATACCCGCTTACCGCAACTTTGCCATCGAGAGTTGCCTTTATAGGTGTTCCAGTAGGAGCGGCAAGATCGATTCCTGTATGAAAAGTTCTAACTCCGGTAAAGGGATCTTGACGATATCCAAAAGGAGAAGTGAGTCTCCCTCTTATAGGGAAAACAAAGAGTTCTCCCATAGCCTTCCTTAGTTCTAGAGTAGAAAGAGATGCACCAGGAATGAATAAAGACTGACCTGGAACCAATGTTGAAGAGGAAAGATCGTTTGCATCGAGGATTCCTGTTACCGGTAATTTATATTTTGCCGCAATTCCTGCGAGTGAATCGCCTTTTGCCACCCGATACAATACTCCGTCCATAGATGGAATTTTGAGTACCTGACCAGTACGTATGCGTCGTGCATTATCTATATTGTTTACGGAAAGAAGGGTTCCAGTATTTTGTAAACCAAAACGAGCCATAATACCACTTACAGTATCACCATTTTTTACGTTATATTTTTCATATTGAATTGCTTGAATGCTCGTAGGTAGGTTAAGTCCGCTATTAGAAACCAAACTGGACGATTCTCTTTCTGGTGAAACTAATGAGCGCATTGCAGTTTCTGCAGAAAACTCTGAGGGAAACTCAACTCTGCCAAGCCTGTAATACCCTAATTTACTTTGAGCGACTGGGGTCAAAGCTAATACAAAAACCGTCAAAAAAAGGAAAATAACAGGAAATGAAAAAGGCGCAGGTAAGCATGAAAGATCTGTAAAAGAAACAGATGCGCGTACAGAATACGAAGGAGAAGAGAGCTCCTCTCCTTGGAGAGACAGGGCTAAAGAAGATCGTGACTGAGGTACAGGACTGACACGTCTTCCTGAAACAGAATTTTCAGGTTGCAAAAAGGTTAAAACATCCATAACCAGAGTATCGACACAAGAGGCAATGATAATTAGAATAGTTTCACAATGAAATTCTTCAAATCAAAAACATTCTATTTTCTTTCTATTATTTTGCTTGCATTATTTTGTAAACTTTTTGTTATAGATGTTTTATATATTTCTGGCTCTTCTATGGAGCCAACCCTTATAAGTGGTAGTTTTATACTGGTTAACAAACTTTCATGGGGCGTACCTGTACCCTACAAAAATAAATATTGGGTACGTTGGGGAGAACCTCATAGCGAAAATATTGTAATTTATCCTTGGCTCGATAGATATGTTATTAAACGTTGTGTTGGAACAGCTGGTACTCAACTAGTTTTTTCAGAAAAAACAGGATATAGTGTAGATATAGGGAACAGACATATTCCCCTCACAGAAGAGCAATATAAGAAGCTCAGCACCTGTACAGCCATTCCCTCAGGGATGATTTTTACATTAGGGGATAACGTAAAAGAATCCAGAGACTCACGGGATTACGGCTTTGTATCTGTGGACAGCATTCGTGGAAAGGTACTATGGAAGTAGGCAATAATTTTTCCCGCCCAAGACTCATATTTCTCGCCAGTATAGCTTCTATAGTTTGTCTTTTTGTATTGTGGAATTTTGCAACAGCAATGCTCATACCAAAAGATGCTGCAGAAGTAAAAATGGGTCAAACAGAGCGTGGTTCTATTTTAGATCGAAATGGAAAAATCCTTGCAGTACAGACAACCCTATACAATATTGCAATAAATCGCTCTTCAATACCCGATAAAATACAGTTTGCAGAAATTCTTTCACCTGCAACTGGAATCTCAATAGATGAATTGAAAAGCAAACTACTCGAGGACGGAAGTGATTTTTTCTATTTGAAAAAAAAGATAAGTGAAGGTGAGAAAACAGCGATAGAAGCCGCTATTCGAGATGGAAATTTAAAAGGAATACGACTTGAAGCTGTTTTGAGTAGAACATATCCTGAAAATCAACTCGCTTCTCATATTGTGGGATTTTTTGGTGATGACGGGTGGGGTTTAACAGGAGTAGAATACAGTTTTCAGGACGTGCTTTCTCCCCCAGGCCTAATTCATTCTGATACTTCCAGCGGATATAACGTGATGCTTACCATAGATGGCAATATTCAGTATGAACTTGAAAAAATTGGCAGACAGACAATGAAAGACACTTCTGCCGAAGCTCTCATAATGATTGCTGTTGAATCAAAAACTGGTGAAATTCTAGCATATGTCAGTGAGCCGTCTGCAAACCTCAACACATATACACAAGCAAGCGATTCTCAAAGAAAAGATAGACCTGCCTTATATGCCTACGAGCCAGGTTCAGTTTTTAAGATTTTTTCAATTTCTGCTTTGATGGACTTAGGTCTTGTAAATGAAAATGACATTTTTTTATGCGATGGTGAATATACTCAAACAACAGCCCGCGGAGAAAAGATAACAATAGGATGCCTAGATAAACATGGATGGCTTGTTCCCCGTGATATTATAAAATACTCGTGTAACGACGGAACAGCCCAAATTGCAGAGAGAGCTCTTGGTAGCGACTTTGAAATGAAGCTTAGAGATTTCGGTTTCGGAGGGAGAACAGGAATTGAGCTCCCAGGTGAAACACCTGGCTTATTTGCATCAAGCAAAAACTGGTCTCTTCGAACTAAACCGACTATTGCAATTGGCCAAGAAATTTCTGTTTCTGCTCTTCAGATGGTACAAGCTGCAACGACACTAGCTAACGAAGGGATTTCGTTAAAACTGAGCTTGCTCTCCCGCTTATATACACGGGACGGAGAGCCAGTTTACATACATGAAAGGACACCTATAAAACAGGTAATATCTGCAAAAAATGCACGCCTTATGCTCGATTACATGCAAACAACTGCAGAATCTGGGACTGGAACACGAGCAGCAGTCGGAGACGTTCCCATGGCAGTAAAAACTGGAACCGCTCAGATGCTTAATGATACCAAAGACGGATACAGTAAAACAAATTTTATTTCGAGTTGCATGGGTATTTTCCCTTCTGATAATCCAGAAATAATTCTCTATTTGGCAATAATCAAACCAGTTGGAGAAACATACGGTGGACGTATCGCAGCTCCAGTAATTTCCAAAGCAGCAAATGCAATTATAGACTACCGGGGGATGGGGAGAACCTCTGCTACCTCTGTACGGCACACTGGTATTGTTCAGGTCCAAAAAAACCAACCAGTGATACTAGGAAGTCATATGCCGGATCTTACTGGAATTTCTAAAAGAATGCTCACTCCCCTCCTCCAAAGAACTGATATAACGGTACAAATAGTTGGCGATGGATATGTGACAAACCAATTCCCTGAACCAGGTACAGCCATTGAACAAGGAATGCAGATTGAACTCAATCTTGAATAGTACCTTTGCAAAAAATCTTACAGAAAACATAACTATTATAGAAAAAAGATTTCCAGATTTGGCTCAACTAACAGGCTTGAGTAATCCTCAAATTCTTTCAGAACTCTTACAAAGCATTCCTAATACCCTTAAAATAGAAGGAACCCCTTCCCAGTACCCAACCCTTTCTGCTAATAATACATATTTTCATTCACGCTATAATCCCAAAAGAGATGCAGAGCGCGCAATAGGCGACACAGAGATTTTTCCGGCTTCTGGTTGTATTTTTTTAGGTACAGCCTTAGCGTACATACCAGAACTCTATGCACAGAATAATCCCGATTCATGGATTATTATTATAGAGCCAGATCTTTTTGTTTTTATTCAATGTCTAAAAGCCCGCTCTCTATGCACCCTTCTCATGCACCAAAAACTTGTACTACTTCTAGGAATTTCTCCCTACGAAGCTGTTACAGCTCTTGAGCGTATGCAATTATCTGACTTAACCACATATCAAAACCCATCATATACAATTCATAACCCGCAGTGGTTTAATGAATTTACCATATTGGTAGAACGAAACAAACAAAAGTCTGAAATAAATTCAAATACACTCAAACGGTTTGGAGATCTTTGGCTTAAAAACATGAGCAGAAACCTCTGCCATATGAAAGAAAAAAAAGGAATAGAACTCTTCAAAGGCTTATTTCATACAGTTCCTGCGCTTCTCGTAGCCGCAGGCCCTAGTTTAGATGATATAATACCTCATCTTCCACGCTTGGCTAAACACTGCGTTATAATCGCTGTAGATACAGCAGTTCGTGCCTGCATTCGTGCAGGTGTGGAACCAGATTTTATACTCCTTGTCGACCCCCAATACTGGAACTGGAGACATCTAGACGGCCTTAGCTGTCCTAATTCGATTCTTATAACAGAGGCGGCTGCGTGGCCTCCTGTATTTCGATTTCAATGCAAATCCATTCATCTTTGCTCCTCTTTATTCCCCCTGGGGAAATTTATAGAACAAAGAACCGAAAAAAGGGGAACACTCGGGGCTGGTGGGTCAGTTTCAACAACAGCTTGGGATTTTGCCTGCCATATAGGGGCTTCTCCAATCTACGTTGCAGGTCTAGACCTTGGATTCCCTCATAAAAGAACCCATTTTAGCGGAAGTATTTTCGAAGAAAGAACTCATTCAACTTCCACTCGCATACAGCCGGCAGAAACTACGGCGTGGAATGCACTCTACAGTGCAGGACCCTATCCTGTGCCTAACTACAAGGACGGGACTGTCCTTACAGATAAACGTCTTAATTTATATGCATGGTGGTTTGAAAGTAAACTTGTTTCAAAAACCGAACACCAAACGACAACACTCAATAAAGAGGGAGTAAAAATACCAGGATTTCTAGTAGGTAATATTGATTCTCTTTTTTCTTTGCCAGAAAAAAGAGATAGTATTGCAGAAATTATTGAATCTACATTCAAAGAAATTATGATACCTCGAAGCACTGAAGAAAATATTCGGTTCGATTCTGCAATAGATGACTTAAAGAAAGCTTTGTACGAAATTAAAAAACTAGCTCAAAAAGCTCTCTGTGTTTGTAAAAAACACGGTACACTAGAGAGTCACTTATCAAAAAATGAATATAAAGAACTCTCTAAAATAGATCAAAAAATTCTAGAACACCCTGCCAAAGAAGTTGCAGCTATGGTTTTTAACCTCGCACAAGCGAGTTCTGGTAAAGAAAATGGAAGCCCTTTGAGCAATTCTTTACGCCTTTACACGGCTATATTACAGGCTGTTGAAAAAAACATTTACTACATTGAATCTTTTTATTAAAGATTCAACAATCTCAACCGATATATTAATAGTTGGTTGATAACAACAACGGCGAATGCGATTGACGTCCAGTCGCCGTTTTGAAGCTAACACACAGACCGTATCGAAAGAGATACGGTCTTTTTTTATTTAAAGAGCCAGGTTGTTGAATCTTTTAGCATTTTCCCCAAGACAATTATGTGCATTTCTCCTTTTTCATCTGAGACAAGACGATCCCACTTGTTTTTATTATAGCGGGAGAGAACTAATTGTTGCGCTTCTAAAGCTGCTACAGTTAAAGACTCCTGCCGTGATGGAAGAGCTTTGGCAAGAACGGAATTACATAAAAATGCCGATAAAACTAAAACAAGCGCAGATTTTGCCTCATTCAAAATTTGCAGATAGGAATCTGCAGCCTGATCAAATTTTTTATTAAGTTGATATGAAAGTCCATTAAAAAAAAGCAACCATTCTTTATCATACGCAGAAGATTTAGTTCCCATGGAGCTTAGAAGGTTCATATATTCATAATCACCGCAAAGCATTGCAGAAATACTAAATCTAAGGCGATATCTTTCGGCAAGGCTTGTTTTATTTTTTCGAAGAGTTTCATCGAGTGTGCGAATTGTAGAAAATTCTCCCATTAACAATAAGGAATCAATTAGGAGACGTACATTTCTATTAGAGAATTTATTTTTTTGAAAAACTTCATGTTCCAAATATTGAGAAAGAGCGGGCCAATCTTCATTTTCTAAAAGAGACAAAGTTTTCCAGTTTAAAAAGAAAAGAATATTTATTATTACTACCACACACAAAAAGAAACAGCCAAAAACCCAGTTTTTTGACCAAAAAATTTGCATATACTGCGCATCAAGAATAAAAAACGGTAAAAAGAAAACAATAAGGAAAGATAAAATTATGACGATATTAAAAACAACCAATAATGTTTTAAATTTCATGAAAACACTCCTAAAATTGGATATTATTGTACTACAGAGGAAAAGATAAGTGAATACATTTAATGTTCCGGAATTACAGAATGGCAATTACTTCACAAATGATGTTTTTTTAGATAAAAAATTTCTTCTCATAACTCCAGGGGTACCCCTAAGTGAAGAAGTCACGAAAGCATTATTAGAATGGGACTTTTTTAAATTGTATTCAGAAGGACATCCAGTTGATAAACCAACTATAAGAGCAATTAAAGGAACCAGCACTGACACAAGTGAAGACTCCACCTCAAAGAAAAAAGAAAAAAATGATGATGTTGAAATAACGGAAGTTTCTGATGCATCTGATTTTTCCCGAATAGAGAGAGTTTACGGCGAGTACCAGAGTTTTATATCTGAAGTATACACACGCTATGCTACCCACAAGGAACTTCAATTACAAGTTATTTCCGACAAGGTAAAGGATCTCTGTGAGTTCATAAAAGAAAATAAACGTTTTGTCCTAAGAATTGAACCATCTCCAGAATCACGCGATAAAAATTATCTTGTAGTTCATTCAATGCGATCTACTGTTTTTGCTATTGTAATAGCCCTTCAACTTAAATTTCCTATTCATAAACTAATAGAACTCGGAGTTTCTTGCATATTACATGAAATAGGCATGATCCGTTTACCACCTCAACTATATATGGGTAATAAAGTACTCACGCCTCTTGAAAAAAATGCAATTTTTACACATCCGGTTATTTCATATAATATTCTCAGAGAATTTTCCTTCCCATTAAACATTTGTCTTGGTGTACTTGAACATCATGAAAGAGAAAACGGGGAAGGTTACCCAAGAAAACTTGGAAAAGAAAAAATATCCCTTTATGCAAAAATAATAGCAGTCGCCTGCTCCTTCGAAGCAGCAACTGCCTCACGACCCTATAAAGAAGCACAAGATACATATTCAGGAATAATTGATATTATGAAAAACCAGGGTAAACAGTACGACGAAACAATTATTCGAGCACTCCTTTTTTCTGTGTCTTTGTATCCAATTGGTCTGTATGTATTACTTTCAAACGGAAAAAATGCCCAAGTAATAGATGTTAATCCAGAAAATCCTAAATATCCTATAGTTCAGATAGTTGGAGAACTTAAGCCCGATGGAACACCAAAAATTGTTGGAACAAGCGAATATGGATTAAATATAATAAGGCCCTTAACAAAAGATGAAGGGTCTAAACTTCCAAAAAAAGAACAATAGATTTTTAAGAAAAGATTAAAAGAATGTTACTTCTCCTGACTCTAAATCTTCGAGATTTGTAATCTCAACTTCAAAACCACCAATAGATGCAGCTGCATCTTTATGTGAAGTAATTGTAAAACGATCTACTAGATCTCGAAGTCTTGTGTTTTTTATAGACCAGCTATCGCGTCCTATTTCTTTCAAAATAACGTTTCTTTCTGATCGTGTAGCTTGATTAAGCAACTCTATATTTTTCATATTTTCCTTAAAAGAGGATCCATTTTTTTGTAAGGATTCTAAAAAAAAGTCTATATTTGAACACAGAGTCTGAAACGATTCAGGGTATACATTTAAGTTAAGTATGGAAGAAGAAAGATCTTCTTGGTGTTTTTGTAATGTTTTAAAGAAAGAGGTTCTTTCCTGTTTTATTTTTTCCAATTCTCTCTGATCAGAATCTGAACTAAGCCTAAAGGAGTCCGTAGCTTTTTCAATTTCTGAAATAAAAGTTTCGATCTCTTTGCGGGTTTCTTGAACTCTAGCATCAGAATTCATAATAATAGTACTCATATGCGCGACCGTATCTTTAACTGCGCTAATAGCAGGATTCTTGGCAACTTCAATTTGCTGGGTAATGCGCACATGTTGCAATCGTGAAATAATGGGGCGAATTGTATCGAAAATAATACGGAGATGTTTAACATCGCCTACAATAACAGAAGAGTCTTTTACCATTCTTCTTTGTTCACGCTGATATATCGAGATCTGATTAATATATTTTAAAAAACTACTGGCCATCCGTTCAAGCAAAGTGGGTAAAGAAGTAGCAGAAAAAGAATTATGAGCAAGAAAATCTGATAGGAAAGCAAGCCGCTTCTTTTCTACAGAGTCTAAAATAACATGTACTTTTTCCCAATTGTCAGAAAAAATAATGAACGAAGAAGCAAAGTTCTTTTGAATATCCTCACCTATTCTAATACACGTTTCTAAAAGTTCAAAATTACAAGTTAATATATCGAGTTTTTCTTCATTAGTGGCAGTACTAGGAACTGGGGATATTTTACCAAGAGCTAATACTATTTGGTCAATCGATTGCTTTATAATATCTTGAAGCTGGATTCCTGCCATTGCTTCTTGAATTGGGGATCTAATTAAGGCAGCTTCTTCTATCATGTTGTCGAGTGCATTTACTGCTTTTATAATACATGGTTGAAGTTCAGGAACAGTGTCCAATACAGAGAGTTTCGAAGAATCATTTTTGGTATCAATAATACTTGAAACAGTACGTTGGAGCTCGTTGTTTTTATCAACTAAGCGCTTTTCGTTCATTATCAATTCGTTTGAAAGAGATATCATTCGCGCAGATAATTTTTTTAAATTCTCTGTAATACATGAAAAAGCACGTCCCTTTTCACCAGATTTAATAGAAATAACCATAGCATTCAATGAAATGATTTCCAGCTCTTCAGAATCTGCTCTAATTTCTGCAACTCGCTCATTAATTTGATTCAATGCTGTCATTTTTTCACTAAGTGTAGAAAAAAGGCTACTATTTCGAGAATCCCATTCAGAAAAAAAATCTGTACTTGAATCCGACTGAGACAAAAAACTATCGGAAAGCGCCGTCAATTGTGTTTTAAGACTTGGTAGAGAGGACTCACTTGAATCTCGCAAAACTGCTTGAAGAGATGGAAAAGAGGATCCTAATTTTGAATATACATCTTCGGTTTCTATATTTAAATGTTGTATATTTTTTTGAATCCTATCGACTTCCATATCTTCTCCCAGCGTCATAAATAAACTTGCAAGAAACCAATTATACCTATAAAAATCACACTGTGTAAACTGAAATACGATTTCTTCCATTACGCTTCGATTGATACAATGCATTATCGGCATTTCGTACATAGGTATCTTTTGAAGTAGAGGGATCGGGAATAGCAGTAAAAGCTCCAATACTTACTGTTAAATAATCGGACATTTCTGTCTTAAACGGGATAGCAGAAGCGGCAACAGCAGCCATTACTCGATCACACACAACACGAGTATTGTATTCATTAGTTTCAGAGAGAATTATAACGAATTCTTCTCCACCATACCGTGCCGCTATATCTGAAACACGGAACAAGGCCGTTTTAATGGCTGTCGAAACAACACGCAAAACATTATCACCCTCTTGGTGTCCAAAAGAATCATTAAAAAGCTTAAAATAATCAATATCTATCATAATTACCGAAAGATTTTCTCTTTTAATTAGATCAGCTTCCCATTCACGGTGTATTGCATATTCAAAATATCTGCGATTAGCCAAGCCGGTTAAAGAATCACGATATGAAAGATATTCTAATTGAGTGTTTTCAGATCTTAAAGAGGTTGTTGTTTTTTCAAGCTCGTAAACCTTACGTTTGAGCAATACACCCTCTCTCACACGATGGATGATAAATATCATACCAAGTGCTACTAAAAAATAGACGACTAAAAAATACCAACGAAGAAACAAGGGTTTCTCGATAATTATATGCAAGACAGACTGAAAATTATTTAAATCATCTTCTCCAGATACTGTTCGCACTCTGAAAATATATTTTCCAGGAGAAAGATTCGTGTACATTGCAAATTTTCGGTCTCCAACAATATTCCACTCTGTTTCGAAACCTTCTAGAATATACGAATAAACATATTTTGCCAAAGGAGAGAAATCTATCGCTGAATATCCAATTTCTATATTTTTTTGATTCGATTGAAAACGCAACTCATTGTTTCCGTGTTGCTTGAAGGGTAACTTAATTACTTCATTATTTACAGATAAAGAAACAAGAGCAATTTTGGGCTCTTTTTCTGTTACACTTGATATATTATTTTCGTTAAAAAAAACAATTCCC
>DATFIA010000209.1:0-3961 GCA_035270545.1 Treponemataceae bacterium | reverse complement strand
CGAGTTCCAGTGCTTTCAATATCCTTCATTTTTTACTTGCTCCTATATTTTTGCGAGGGTGGATTTGACTGTTACATCTGTAACCATTCCGAGCTTGCCGGTGAGAGAGCCAATTTTGTCGGTGGTGGCGTCTACAATGAGGGTAATTATATTGAGTTCTCTTTCGTGATACGGCAGCCCCATGCGGCCTAGGACTATCTCTCCGAATTCGCTTAAGATTTCGTTAACCTTGTGGACTGATTCTGTTCTGTTTTTGATGATGATGGCGATTACGCCGACTGATCTGTTTTCCATATAACTTCCTTTTCGCAAATAATTCTGCGGGAAGCTACAGGGTCAAAATGTGCACGAAGAAAGAAAGACCTATTGGGGGCTGGTCTTTGTAGAGAAGAGGTGTACATCCTGGCCCTTGGCTTCAGATAAAAATCCTGACCGCAGGTTGGTATAAAAGAAGAATACTATATCGAGAAAAAAATATCAATATATGATTTTTTCAGGCGTCACTATTTTTTTACCGCTTTTCTTACCGCTTGTAGAATAAACTCTCCATATCTTTCTGCTTTTACCTCTCCAATTCCATAGAGACCTTTGAGCTGTTCTTTTATTACAGGTTTCTTTGTGGCAATATCTTCAAGTGTGCGATCAGAAAATATAACGTAGGGCGGAACTGCAGCTGCTTCTGCCATTTGGCGTCTAAGATTTTTGAGATCGAGAAAAATACGAGCGCCTTCTGCATCGCTGGTGTCAAAAGGAATCTTCGAGGCAGATTTTTTTTCAAATTTTAATTTTGCAGGAGCTGCAGCTGATGGACAAAATGGAAGGAGTATTTCAAATCGTTCGGTAAGAGCTTCTTTTGCAAGAGAAGTAAGAAAGAGAACTGAAAATTCCTCATCTTTAGTGAGGTATCCTTCCTGTATTAGTACATTAACGAGTTCAAACCAGTCTTCTTTTGCAAGCTCTGTTCCAATTCCCCATACACTTAAATTGTTGTGTTTGTTTTCTATAATACGTTTTTGCCTTGAACCGAGTAAAATATCTATGAGATATGAAGCCCCGTATCGCTGGTTAGTTCGTATAATGCAAGAAAGAATTTTTTGAGTGGGGATGGTCATGTTTGTCTGAGGGGGAGCAACACCGTTGCAGATATCGCAGCAGGGGAGGTTGTTCTCATTTTGTGCGGCTACTGTTGTCTTTGTGTAGGTTTCTCCAAACCAAGAAAGAAGTCGGACTCTTCTACAGGTTCTAGAATCTGCATAATCTGTCATTGCTTTTAAGTGATCTTCTGCAGTGCTACTTTGACTCGAAGATTTTTCTTCAAGGAAAAATCGTATTTTTCTGGTATCTCCATAACTATAAAGTAAGAGCGCATGTGAAGGCTTTCCATCACGGCCTGCTCGCCCAATTTCTTGGTAATACTGCTCAAGGCTTTTTGGAAGGTCAAAATGTATTACAAAAGAAACATTGGGCTTGTTTATTCCCATACCGAATGCAACTGTCGCAACCATTATTCTAACATCATCGCGTATAAATTTATTTTGATTCTCTATTCTTACTTCGTCTCTTAAACCTGCGTGATAAGGGAGCGCAGAAATTTTTCTCGCTTGTAATTCTTCTGTGAGAGAATCTACTTGCTTGCGAGAAAAGCAATAAATAATACCACTTTCATTTTCTCGGGTAGAAAGGAATTCTAGTGCTTGAGCGACAGGTTTATTCTTTCGCATTACTTCAAGATAAATATTTTCTCTATTAAAACTTGAAACAAATTCTGCGGAACCTTTAAGTTTTAAGTTTTTTCTAATATCTTTTCTAACTTGGCTTGTTGCGGTTGCAGTGAGCGCAAGACATACAGCTTCAGGGAAAAAAGAGCGAATTTCTGAAATTTTGCGGTATTCCGGTCGAAAGTCGTGCCCCCATTCGGAAATACAGTGAGCTTCATCTATCGTTATACAGTCTATTTTCACTGTTGCAAGAAGTTCTTGTATACGGTCTGTAACAAGACTTTCAGGAGCTAGGTATAAGAGTTTTACGGCACCGCTTCGAATTTTTTCCATGTTTTCATAATAATCTTTTCGGCCTAGGGCACTGTTAAGAACCAGAGCTTCAATTCCGGCGTTTGTTAATTGGACAACTTGATCGTGCATCAAAGCTATAAGAGGGGAAACTACAATAGTGAGCCCTGGGAAAATGAGGGCAGGAATTTCATAGCAAAGAGATTTTCCTCCACCTGTAGGCATAACAGCGAGAGTGTCTTTTTTTTCAAGAACATGAGCTATTACTTCTTTTTGCAGGGGTTTAAATTGATCATAGCCAAATACTGTTTTAAGAATTTCTTGTGGAGTGCGCGCTTGCATGTGTGTATAATAGAATTTCTTGTGTTATCATACAAGGCAGGAGTTAATTTGATGAATGCTATTACAAAAAACGATTGTATTTTGTTTCAAGGAGACAGCATAACTGATGTTGGCCGTCGCGATACCCTTGATGGTTTAGGAACAGGCTATGTTTCTATTATAAACGGGCTAGTAAATTGTCTAAAACCAGAACTTGAATTAAAAATCCTTAACAGGGGTATTGGTGGAGACAGAACAGTTGAACTATTGAAACGATGGAAAGAGGACTGTGAAGACATTGTTCCCGATGTTCTTTCAATAAAGATAGGTGTAAATGATGTATGGAGAATCCTTGGTTCTTGGGACGGTCAAACCTATGTTAATCCCATTGAATACCAAGCAAATTATCGAGAACTCTTAGATCGTGCTCTGGCGGCCGGCGTGAGGCAGCTTGTTCTTTGTAGTCCAACAACAATTGAAAACGGCACAGATGCACAGGTAAATGCACTTCTCGAAGAGCGAGTTTCAATTGTGAAAGCGTTGGCTTGTGAATATAAGGCAATATATGTACCCTTTGCAGAGGTGCAACGAAGTCTAATACATAGTCGCCCCGAAGTGTATTGGACTACAGATGGTTGCCACCCCAGTTCTAGCGGCCATGCCTCTCTTGCTTGGACATGGCTTAAGGCAACGGGTTTTATTTAAGCTCTTCGTTCTACCATTTCAGAAGTAGTATAGAATTTAATTTCGGGGTTGTTTTGTTGAACCCGGTTAAGACTCCATTCTGAATCAGAAACGAATACATAGTTATCTCTAATATCTACCAGTATTTTTTTCGTATTATTGTCCACAAATTCTTTTAGTTTCTTTTCATTGTCACTTGTTATCCAATGGGCAATATTCATATCTATTGGTTCATACTTACACAATGCGTTATATTCATTTTCAAGGCGACTTTGAAAAACTTCAAGCTGAAGCTGTCCAACAACTCCAAGAACTCGTACATTAGGCTGATGAATTTTTGAGAAAATTTGTACAACTCCTTCTTCGGCGAGTTGATCTAATCCTTTATGATATTGTTTTTCTTTAAGTGGATCTGCGTTCATTATGGTTCTAAAAATTTGTGGAGAAAAACTTGGTATCCCTTTGAAATTAACAAATTCTCCCTCAGTGAGCGTATCCCCAATTTTGAATGTACCTGTGTCATGAAGACCAATTATATCTCCAGGCCAAGCTTCATCAATAATTTCTCTGTCCTGACTCATAAAAGCTGTAGGGTTTGAGGCTCTAAAAGTCTTTCCAGTTCGAACATGGTAGTACAGGGTGTTGCGTTCAAATTTCCCGGACACAATGCGCAAAAAGGCTATTCTGTCGCGGTGTTTTGGGTTCATATTTGCATGGATCTTAAAAACAAAGCCTGAAAATTTTGATTCTTCTGGAAGAACCATTCTTTCTTCTGCTTGTTTTGGAGTGGGATACGGTGCTAATTCTATCATATTATCTAGAAGTTCTTGGACACCAAAGTTGTTGATAGCGGAGCCAAAAAAGACAGGGGTTACTTTCCCTTGTCTATATTCTGCTGGAGAAAAAGGAGGATATACTCCTTGAATCATTTCAACGTCTTCGCGAAG
>DATFIA010000208.1:0-79154 GCA_035270545.1 Treponemataceae bacterium | reverse complement strand
GCCTTGCTTTTTTTTGCGTCTATACGTCTTGAAGTAATACGGAAATATTTACCAAAAATTGTTATTTTCACTTTAATTATTTCAATCTTAACTTTTATTCCCGGTATAGGAATAAAGAAAAATGGTGCCGCTCGGTGGATTGGGATAGGATCTTCCACATTTCAGCCCTCTGAATTAATCAAAATGGTTTTGGTTTTATTTTTAGCAAATATTTTTGCAAAAAAATATGATCGTTTCGATGAACCATCTGTTTCGATTTATCCTGCAACAATTTTAAGCGGCCTCTTTATTGCAATCGTATATCTTCAAAATGATTTATCGACTTCACTTTTTTTAATATTTATTGCATTTATTATGTTCTTCATTTCTGGTGTCCCAATTTCATTTTTTATAAAAATAATGATACTCGTAATTCCTTTGGTATCCTTCATGGTATTAACAAAAGAATATCGAGTTGAAAGGGTTATTTCCTTTTTTCATCCGGAAAGAGACCCCCTTGGTGCTGGTTATCAAGTAAATGCAGCGCTTTCTGCTCTTGGAGAAGGTGGGTTTTGGGGTAGAGGACTTGGTAATGGTATTCGAAAAATTTCAAGTATCCCTGAGGTCCAAAGTGATTTTATTTTTGCTGTTTGGTCAGAAGAGATGGGTTTTTTAGGTGTATTACTCTATTATGCACTGCTTCTTTTTTTCACAATTCGAGGCGTAATCGTAAGTATTAATTCAACTGATAGATTCAGAGGTCTTTTGGGTTTCGGGTGTACTTCTGTGATTTTTGTACAGTCTATAATGAATTGTGGCGTTATTGTTCGAGCTTTTCCTGCAACAGGAGTTCCTCTTCCATTTTTCTCTTCTGGAGGATCTTCTTTAATTATAACTCTTTGTCTTTGCGGATTAATTTTAAATGTTTCACGCCATAGAAGTGGGGAGGATGAGTAAAAATGTCAGAAAGTTTGACCGTTGGCACAAGAAAATTTGAAGATACTACTGAATGGAAAGCTATTGCCTTAAAGATACTTGTAGGATTGTTATTAATCTTTCTCATTTTGGAAGTTTTATTTTATATTATATATATACCGGCGACCTCACGTATCAGACTTTCTTTCGAAGGTAACACAACTCTCGGATATGATGAATTATGCTCACTTTCTGGTATAGGCGGGCTTGAGCGCTGGTTATCTTTTGATACCGTTCAAACCGCTTCGTTGTTAGCATCTAATCCCTTATTCGAATCTGTGCGGATCGAAAAAAAGTTTCCAGATAGGATTATTGTTACTCTTCAAGAAAGAATACCTGTTGCTATTTCTTTTGGTATAGTTAAGGGTCGGACGGTTCCTTTTGAGATAGATAAAAATGGTGTTGCATTTAGATTTGGAATGGCATGTTCCTCGAACAATCTTCCCCTATTAACGGGTTTGACCTTCGAAAACCCTGTTCCTGGTATGAGATTAAATGCTCAATTGCATTCTCTTTTAAATGATATATCACAACTGGAATTGCATAATACAGCGCTTCTTTCATCAGTTTCTGAAATAAAAATTGTTGAAAAAACGTATGGAGGATATGATCTTGTGGTTTATCCAGTACATACTCCTATACGTGTACGCACCGATAAGGCGTTGAACGAAGAATCATTACAGTATATGATGCTCGTACTTGACGTGGTTCAGGATCTGTCTCTTTCTGTCGATGAAATTGATATACGAGCAGGTACTGTTGCCTATCGCGTAAAGGGGGAGCAGATTTGAGTGATGCAGTGGTTGGACTTGATATAGGAACCAGTCGCATACGGGCAATAATCGGTGAAATTTCAGATACTGGAGTTTTTCAGATTACCGGGGTCGGAACCAGTCCGTCAACAGGCTTAAGAAAAGGTGTTGTTGTAAATATTGAAAATACTGTTCGCGCAGTTGCTCAAGCGATAGAAGCCGCAGAAATGATGTCCGGAATAGAAGTTACTCATTGCCTCATTGGAATAGGTGGAACTCATATAGATGGTCTTAATTCACGCGGAGTAGTAGCCGTTACGGGTAAGGGTAGAGATAACCGTGAAATAGGACAAGAAGATATAAACCGTGTTATTGATGCTGCAAAAGCAGTTGTTATTCCTATGGACCGTCAGGTAATTCATGTTATTCCTCAATCCTACATAGTAGATGAGCAAAGAGGCGTAAAAGATCCCCGAAATATGATAGGGGTTCGAATGGAGGCAGAAGTTCATATAATTACTGGATCAGTAACCTCTGTTCAAAATATGGTAAAATGTGTAAATCGTGCAAATCTTTCAGTAGATGATTATATGTTTCATGCTCTCGCTTCGGTCAAGTCAGTTATGTCTGAAGAAGAGCGAGAGTTAGGTTCAATTCTTATAGATTTAGGCGGCGGTACTACAGATGTGCTTGTTATGGCAGATGGAGCACCTCTTCTTACTGCAGTAATACCTGTTGGAGGTATTCAAGTTACAAATGATATTTCAATTGTAAAAGGAATTTCTGTAGAGACCGCTGAGCGAATTAAACTTGACGCAGGATGTTGTTGGATGCCTTTAATAGAGGAAAATGAAGAAATTATTCTTCCAGGTGTTGGTGGACGCCCACCAATAGTCATTCCCAGATCAGAAATATGTTCTATTATTCAGCCTCGATTAGCTGAAATTTTTACACTAATACAAGCTAAAATATCATCGGTTACAAAATCGCGACACCTTTCCGGAAATGTTATTATTACTGGCGGTGGCGCCTTATTACCAGGGGTTGTTGAACTGGCTTCTGAAATATTTAATACTCAAGCAGTTAGAATAGGTATTCCAGGTAATTTTGGTGGTTTAACAAGTGAATACAGAAGTCCTGATTATTCAACAGTTTTGGGCCTTGTTCTTGCAAGCTGGGAGCGAAAAAAAACGCAAGTTCCTAAAACCACTGTACCTATACCTGGAGGAAGATCTGTTATAAATCGAATTAAAGATTGGTTAACTGAATTTTTTTAATAGAAATAAAACGGTAGTAAAATACTGAAGTCCGGTTTTTTCTGGGAGGGGAAAACTCATGAAGTTTGAAGTGATACAAGACAAAGAAACAAATCCGACTGTAATAAAAGTTATTGGAGCAGGTGGTGGTGGATCAAATGCTGTAAACCGAATGATGGAATGCGGTTTACAAAATGTTGAATTCATAGTTGCCAATACCGATATACAAGCATTAAATTACTCAAATGCACTAACAAAGCTTGCTATAGGCTCTAAGCTGACTGGCGGACTTGGTGCTGGCGGTAAACCTGATGTTGGAGAAAAAGCAGCTCTTGAAGATACCGAATCTATTGTTAATGCAGTTCGTGGTGCCGATATGGTTTTTGTAACGGCCGGAATGGGTGGTGGAACAGGCACGGGAGCCGTACCTGTTATTGCACAAATTGCACGAGACCAGGGAGCTCTAACTGTTGGTGTTGTTACAAAGCCATTTACATTTGAAGGCAAAGTAAAGCAAAAACTTGCAGAAGACGGTATTGCAAAACTTCGTAAAGCGGTAGATACCCTCATTGTTATTCCAAATCAGCATTTATTAAAATTGGTGGACCGAAAAACACCGATTAAACAAGCATTTATTATGGCTGACGACGTATTGCGGCAGGCAGTGCAAGGTATTTCTGATTTAATTACACAATCAGGTTTTGTTAATATTGATTTTGCAGATGTTAAAACCACAATGGAAGGACAAGGTGATGCCATAATGGGCATTGGTACAGGACATGGTGATAACAGGGCTGTAGATGCTGCTACAGATGCAATAAACAATCCTTTACTTGAAGATTCTCATATTGAAGGTGCTAATCGTATTTTGATCAATATTACAGGTAATGATGAAATGACGTTACTTGAAGTTGAAGAAATTGTAAAAATTGTAACCGCAAATGCGGATCCTGAAGCCCTAATTATTTATGGTACTGCAACTGATAATTCTGTTGCAGATCAGATCAGTGTAACTGTTGTTGCAACTGGTTTTATTCCTCCTAGTTATCAAGATTCAATCGATCGCACTGCTCTTGCTTCAAAATCAGAATCTCCTAAGGCTCAAGATTCAGGAGATTTCATGACTGGAACAGAATGGAAACAGTGGAATGATCGAATGCAAAAGCCAATACAGGGTCTAGGAACTCGAAATAGTACTGTCTCTGCAATGCCAGTGCCTTCAAATGTTTCTCTCGATGATCTTGATACTCCTACTGTGGTTAGAATGAAACAAAAGGAGATAAACTAATTACAGTCTTATTACGTGCTTACACAGCATTTTTGTTAACTTCGCAGGGATGCTCTCCAGTAACAGTAGATACTTATAAAGGTACACTTCAATTATTTTTAAAGTGGCTTGAAGATTTAAGTATGACACCTGTTAGTGTAAGACGTGAAGAATGTATTCAGTTCGTCATAATGAGAGCTAATTCCGGTCTTGAAGGAACAACACTCGCTCGAGATCTTTCTGCTTTACGCTCTTTTTTTAACTTCTTAACAACGCAAGGATTCCGAAAAGATAATCCAACAGATGGCATTGAATCTCCTCGAAGAGGAAAAAAACTTCCTAGGGTCTTTGATCAAACTCAAGTAGATTTATTTCTTGCTTCAATAGATATAGAAAGACCGGGAGGTCTTAGAGACCGCTGTTTATTTGAATTAATCTATTCATGCGGATTGAGAGTTAGTGAAGCAGTTTCTCTCTCTCTTAAAAATATTAATATAACAGAACAGTCTCTAATTGTTACTGGTAAAGGGAATAAACAAAGAATGATTCCTTTTGGTAGTGAAGCAAAAAAATGGCTTTTATTATATCTTGAAAATGAGAGACCTTTAATGATAAAAACTGGTAAACCTACTGCTGTTTTTTTAAACAACAGAGGTAGGCGACTATCTCGTAAGGGAATGTGGAAGCGTTTTCAAGAAATTGAATCAATTTCCGGTGTGTTTGGAAAAATTCATACTCTGCGACACTCCTTTGCGACACATTTATTAGACGGTGGAGCCGATTTAAGATCTGTTCAGGAATTATTGGGGCATGCTGATATTGCCACAACTCAAATTTACACTCATGTTGAATCTGATACTTTGCAAATGTATCATGCAGATTTTTTCGATAATTATACGGCAGAAAAATGAATTTTCCCGATAGTAATATAGAAGGAGTTAGAAAATGAAAAAAGTACTGAGATTTATGTGTGTTTTTTTTATCTTTTTTGTTATTACCGCCTGCGGTGTTAATACTAATCAAATTCGTCGTATGCAGTCTTTAGAAGAAGGTGTTGATAGTCCAACGACTATAGAGGAACTAACAACTGCGATTGGTAAATTTCAAAAACGAGCTGAAGATTTAATAAATACAGATATTCGCCTTGGAACTTGGTATAAAATAGTAGGCACTCGTTATCTAGACAATCGTATGTACGGAAAAGCCTTAGAAAACTTCAGAATGGCAATAGATTATTACCCAACAAATCAAAATCTATTTTATTATGTTGGAGTATGTGCAGGCTATATGGCAAAAGCATCTCTGGATTTCGATGCAAAAGGAAATGAATTAGAGAGCAAGCGTTATTATGCCTTAGCAGAATCTGCTTATAAACGAGCTATAGAAATAGAGCCGCGATACGAGCGTGCTCTTTATGGTCTTTCCATTTTATATGTGTTTGAATTTGATACCCCAGCGAAAGCTATTCCGTATCTTGAGTTGATAATGGACATTGAAAAACGGAATCTTGATGCAATGTTTGTTCTCGCTCGTGCGTATTATTCCACTGGAAATTATGAAGGCTCAGTTGCTTTATATGATCGAATAATTGAAACTACAAAAGATAAAAATAGAAAAGCTGAAGCAGAATCAAATAAGTCCACTGTATTGGCACTGATGTATGGTCCAAATTGAACTATTGTTGGGTTTGCTTCGTATTTCATTTCTAAATACAAGAGAAAAGGTCTGTCTTGCAAAAAAACTTGACAATATTCAATCCCTTGCAGTACTTTCAATAGAAGATATTTCATTAATAATAAAAAGAAATATTCGAACCAAATCATGGAATGGAAAAAAATTACTAGAATTGGTTAATGATGATTTAAATATTATAGAAAAATATGGTACAAGTGTAACCTTTATAGGAAATCCTGAGTTTCCTCCCTTATTACATGAGTTGCCCGATCCTCCTTTTGGAATTTTTTGGAGAGGCACTCTTCCTGACCCTGAGAGACCTCTTGTTGCTATCGTGGGTACTCGAACCCCAACTGGCGATGGTTCCTTAGCTGCAGCAAAACTTGGTCAAGAATTTGCAGGGGCAGGTATCGGGGTCGTTTCTGGTCTCGCTCGTGGAATAGATGCCTTTGCTCACCGAGGAACCCTTGATGGCGGTGGCACAACTATTGCAGTGTTGGCCTGTGGTGTTGAACAGATATATCCTAGGAGTAATGCATTGCTTGCTTCTAGAATTATAAATAATGGGGGATGCATTCTTTCAGAATATGCGCCAGGCGAAGAACCGCTGAAATTTCGCTTTCCACAACGCAACAGGCTTATATCTGGCCTTGCGCGTACTGTTATTGTTGTTGAAGCACCTGAAAAATCAGGCGCTCTTATTACAGCAGATTTTGCGCTGGAACAAGGGCGTGATTTGGCTGTATATAGAGGAACCCTTGATTCATCTCGGGGGGCAGGTGTTCGCCGGCTATATAAAGAAGGAGCCCAGGTTATAGCATCTGCAATGGACATTTTGGATGATTGGGGCTATCCGTGTAAGAAATCCGTGACATCTTTGGATTCTATAAACCAAAGTTTTTCACGCTCTGTAGCGGTTGCTCAGCAACTGGCTTTTGAATTTAAGACTGAAAGTATCCAGTGGGAAAGTAAGGATCGTTGAGGAGTACAGAAAATGGCCGAAAGAAAAGCTGCATCAACTAAAAAGACAGTTAAAAAAACAACCAAAAAGGCAGCAAAAAAAACACTGGTTATAGTTGAATCACCTGCAAAAGCTAAAACTATTGAAAAGTATCTTGGTTCAGGATATATGGTAAAGGCTTCAATGGGTCATCTTATAGATCTTCCCAAATCTAGAATTGCAATTAATATAGAGAATAAATTTGAACCTGAATATATTACGGTGCGGGGAAGGGCTAAGTTATTAAAAGAATTACAAACAGATGCAAAAAAATCTCGTGAAGTATTACTGGCAAGTGATAATGATCGCGAAGGTGAGGCTATCGCTTGGCATTTACGTAATTCTATACGATCAAAATATGATGTACCTATACATCGTATTGTTTTTAATGAAATTACTCCGCAGGCAATAAAAGATTCAGTAAAAAATCCTATGGATATTGATGAATCAAAAGTTAATGCACAGAAAGCAAGACGAGTTTTAGATAGACTTGTCGGATATAATTTGTCCCCTTTACTATGGAAAAAAGTTAAAAATGGTCTTTCAGCTGGAAGAGTACAGTCTGTTGCTCTGCGGTTAATTTGCGAACGTGAAGCTGAAGTTGAAAGTTTCATTCCCGAAGAATATTGGACATTGGATGCAGATTTTCAAAAAGGGAAACAGGAATTTTCTGCACAGCTCGTTTCATACAAAAATGAAAAGCCTATATTGTCCAATGAAGAATCTGTTAATTCAATTATTTCAGAAATAAAAGGACAGCCTTGTAATATTATTGATATTAAGACAATTGAAAAAACAATTCGTCCTAAGCCACCCTTCACTACATCCAAATTGCAACAGATGGCTGCGAATCGTTTAAGTTTTACATCAAAGAAAACAATGCAAATTGCACAGCAATTATATGAGGGTATCAACATCGGTTCGAGTCGTGTTGGTTTAATTTCATATATGCGAACTGACTCTGTGCGTATTTCTCCTGTTGCACTCGAAGAAGTAAGAAAATGGATTTCTGAGCAATTTCCGGCAGAATTACCTGAACATGCTATTGAGTATACCGTAGAAAAAAAAGCACAGGATGCTCATGAGGCCATTCGTCCCACCTACACTAATTACACACCTGAATATGTAAAAGAATATCTCACCCGAGATCAACTCAGATTGTACACAATAATTTGGGAACGTTTTGTCTCGAGTCAAATGATTAATGCAAAAAGCAGAACACTCAGTATTGATATTCGCTGCGGAGAAGCTCTTTTTAGAGTATCAACGACGAGAATTTTTGAGAAAGGTTTTTATAAAGTAATAAAAACCTTGATCTCCAAGGAAGAAAAAGAAAAGCCTTTGCCTGAGATGAAAGTTGGAGAAGTATTAAAGGTCAGTGATTTTCATCCAGAACAGCATTTTACACAAGGACCTGCTCGATTTACGGATGCCTCCATTGTTAAAATGCTTGAAGAAAAAGGTATTGGTAGACCTTCTACTTATGCTCCTATCATTTCCGTACTTTTAGATCGATATTATGTTACACGGTCTAATAAACAACTTGTTCCAACTCAGTTAGGTAGAATAATCAATGATATTCTTGTTGAATACTTTCCTGCAGTAGTTAATGTTAATTTTACAGTTTCTGTTGAAAATGATCTCGATCAAGTTGAAGAGGGTAAGGTAGAGTGGCCCACGATGATTGAGTCCTTTTATACGCCATTTCATGCTCGAGTTCAAGAAGTAATGGAAACCCTTGACAGTTTGAAAGGCAGGCTCGATGAAACTACTGATTATTCTTGCGATCTTTGTGGAAAACCAATGTTGAAGAAACTCGGGCGATTTGGTTTTTTCCTAGCTTGTTCAGGTTTTCCTGAGTGTCGTAATACTCGATCTATTCCATTGGGTCATTGTCCTCGACCAAACTGCACAGGTGAAATAGTTGCTCGCAAAACTAAAGGCAGAGGAAAAGAATTCTATGGTTGTACTAATTATCCCGATTGTGATTTTATAAGTCATTTTAAACCCATTAATGCCAGTTGTCCAAAATGTGGTCAATTTATGGTAGAAAAATATGATAAGAAACGTGGGTCATTTAAATCCTGTATAAATCCTGACTGTGACTATTTACATACACAAGATGAGGTCATGGAAAATCTACAGGAAATTGATGCGGATGCTGAAGAATGAATCGGTATTTTGAAGAATATATTTCATATCTTGAAGGTGTAAGAAACTTATCTCCTCGTACAACAAAAAGTTACGAAAGAGATTTATTGCTTTTAGAAAAATGGATTACGGGATCCCCTTTGGACTTAAAAACTCAAGATATCCGACTATTTTTAAGTGATCTTATTTCTAAAAGCTATGAATCTTCTTCAATAAACCGAATCCTTTCTACATTTCGTGGATTTTTTCGTTACTGTATACGATTTAATCTTTTAACGAACGATCCAACTTCTGGTATAAGAAATTTGAAAACTGCAAAAAAGCTTCCCCTTTTTTTATATCCAAAAGAAGTCTCTGCCTTTTGTTCTCTACCTTCAAAAATAGCAGCTTCCGAAGGAAAAAAACTTTGGCCAGCACGAGATGAGGCCCTTTTTTCAGTGCTTTATTCAACTGGCTGCCGCGTTTCAGAAATTGCAACCTTAAAAATTCAAAACTGCGATTCTCAATGGAAATCTGCTACGGTTACAGGAAAAGGAAACAAAGAGCGAAAAGTTTTTTTCTCAAGTTCTGCACGAGAAAGTCTTAATACCTATTTACTTGAGCGAACCGCTTTGATTAAACGACTTGAAAATTCTGCAGACACTCAAGCTCTCTTTTTATCCAAACGAGGTAACGCCTTGTCTGTTAGAGGTATTCAATATATTATTTCCACATATTCTGATCATCCCATTCATGATTTGCATTTGACACCTCATGCACTTCGACATAGTTTTGCTACAACCCTCGTAAGCCGTGGTGCAGATGTCAGAATTATTCAAGAAATGCTTGGCCATGCCAGTATTTCTACTACTCAAAGATATACACATATTACACCGGGACAGTTGCGAATTTTATATCATCGCGCTCATCCGCACGGGTAAAGGAGTTTTTTAATGAAACAACAAAAAATAAGAAGCACAACAATTGTTGTAGTTCGTAGAGATGGTAAAGTTGCAATGGCTGGTGATGGTCAAGTAACAATGGGCGAAACAATTATGAAGCCAAATGCTCGGAAAGTCAGACGCATGTATGAAAATAGAATCCTAGCAGGTTTTGCAGGTGCAACTGCTGATGCTTTCACTCTATTGGAAAAATTTGAAATAAGAATAAAAGAATATGCCGGTGATATTACGCGCGCCGCAGTTGAACTTGCAAAAGACTGGCGAACAGATAAAGCCTTGCGAAATTTACAAGCATTACTACTTGTTGCTGATAGTGAAAAAACCTTGCTTATTTCTGGAACTGGAGATGTCATAGAACCAGCTGAAGATGTAATAGCAATTGGTTCTGGTGGCAATTATGCCTATGCTGCAGCTCTTGCATATTTAGATGCTACAGAATTTGAAGCTGCTGATATTGCCCGAAAAAGTCTTGAAATAGCCGGTAAAATTTGCATTTATACTAACGATAACATAACACTTGAGGAGCTTTAATTTTTATGGATGAAATTGATTCTTTAACACCAAAGGCAATAGTTGCTGAATTGGATAGATATATTATCGGACAGCATAAAGCAAAGCGTGCTGTAGCAATTGCATTACGAAATAGAGCTCGTAGACTCAAGCTCGAAGCTTCAGTTGGCGATGAAATTGCGCCAAAGAATATTTTGATGATTGGTCCTACTGGGGTCGGAAAAACAGAAATTGCTCGTCGCCTTGCACGCTTATCTGGGGCACCTTTTCTTAAAGTAGAAGCGACTAAATATACCGAAGTTGGATATGTAGGTCGAGATGTTGAATCTATGATACGTGACTTAATGGCTGTGGGTTATTCGTCGGTTAAAACTGAAATGCAGACAAAGCTTAGAGGTGAAGCCGAATTAAAAGCAGAAGAAATTTTGCTAGATTTGTTGCTTCCAGGAACTAAAAAAAAGGTTGAACCTTCTTTACAAGAACTGCCAAAAACTATTGAAACAAATCTTGCTTTTGAAACTTCGAGTTCACTTGATACAAGAGAAAAATTTAGAGCTATGCTTCGAGAGGGAAAACTTGAAGATCGTATTGTTGAAGTAACAATTCAAAGATCAGGAATGCCTTCTTTTGAAGTATTTGCTGGTACTTCAAATATTGAAGATCTTGAAATGAGTATGGCAAATATCACCAATATGATAACAGGTGGTAAAAACAAACGTAAATCTACTACAGTAAAGAATGCAAGAGAAATTCTTATTACTGAACAATTAGATAAAATTGTAGACCAAGATAAAATTACCGAAGAAGCAAAACATCGTGTAGAACAAATGGGTATCATTTTTATAGATGAGATAGATAAAATTGCAGTCCGTGGCGACAGGTCTGGTGGACAAGACGTTTCTAGAGAAGGTGTACAGCGGGACATTCTTCCTATAGTTGAAGGTTCAAATGTAACAACAAAATTTGGTGTAGTAGATACTACTCATATTTTATTTATTGCTGCTGGAGCCTTTAATATTTCAAGGCCAAGCGATCTTATTCCTGAATTACAAGGTCGCTTTCCTTTACGCGTTGAACTTGATTCTCTTCATGCAGAAGATTTTAAACGTATTTTACTTGAACCAAAAAATGCCTTAACAAAACAATATATAGACCTTTTGGGAACAGAAAAAGTGACTATTAAGTTTACGGATGAATCAATCGATCGTATGAGTTTTCTAGCAGCAGAAGTGAATTCTCGCATGGAAAATATTGGAGCTCGTAGACTACATACCATTATGGAAATGTTATTAGAAGATGTTTCTTTCAATGCTAGTGAAATGCCTGGAGAAACAGTTGAAATAACGACTGAATATGTAGATGAACGTCTTAAAGGAATAGTACAAGATCAAGACCTTTCACGCTATATCTTGTAAAAAGTCTTAACCGTAGTCTAAAATTTGCCGAAGAATAAGGTGTGGGGAGAGTTAATATGAATAGTTTTACAAGAACAACAGACCTTTTGCACCGAGCCATGGATGTAAGTACCTTACGATATGGGGTTTCGGCAAATAATCTTGCGAATTCAGAAGTTCCTAACTTTAAGCGTTCATCAATTAATTTTGAAAGTGAATTAAAACGAGCTCTTGACTCTGAAAAGAATGCACAAGGCCAGTTTGAACTCTCTACAACCAGTGACAAACATATAGCTTCAAATGGTGTTATTGATTACCGGACCATTGATCCAAGAAAAGTACTTGATTACACTACTACTGAAAAAGCAAATGGAAACAATGTCAACCCTGAACAAGAAGCAATGGAAATTCTTCGTATTCAGTTGAATTATCAAATGCTTACTCAGATACAGAGCTTTCAATTTTCACAAGTAACATCAGTACTTAGATAGGTTAGGGGGATATAAATGGGACTTTTTACCAGCATAAATATTGCAGCTTCTGGAATGGCCGCTGAAAGGCTTCGAACCGACGTAATTTCAGATAATATAGCAAATGCTTCAACAACTCGTACCCAAGAAGGCGGTGCTTTCAGAAGAAGTAGGGTTATTCTAGCCCAAAAAGACAGCGGAATAGACTGGAGAAACCCCTTTGTTCCAGAAGAACTTAATAGAGGACAAGGTTCCGGCGTTGTAGTTACTGGTGTAGAAAAAGATACCGCAGATCTTCGTCTTGTTTACGATCCAACACATCCTGATGCAATTCAATCAGGTCCTAAAACAGGTTATGTAGAATATCCAAACGTAAATATTGTTACAGAAATGGTCGATCTTATATCTGCTTCCCGCTCATATGAAGCAAATTCGTCAGTAATACAGGGTTCAAAAGATATGTTTCTTAAAGCCCTCGAAATTGGAAGGTAATACATGAATATTAATCCTGTAATAGTTGATAATTTTCGCTCACACATGGTATCAAGTTCTAATATAATAGATACTGCTGATCGGACTGAAACGGGAAGTTTTGAACAAACCTTATTGAAGGCCTTTGATTCTATGAATCAAAAACAACAAAAAACAGATGCCTTATCCCAACAGATGATTATTGATCCAGAGTCTGTAGATGTTCATGATGTTACAATTGCTATGGCAGAAGCAAATTTGTCATTAAAGATAGCACAAACTGTAATGGACAGGGTAATAAAAGGTTGGAATGAGATTACAACAAACAGATAATTGTGCTATAATTGATAATTATACGTTTAAACTGTAACAGGTTCGTTCTGTAACGGGAGGGGAACATGAACGAATGGCTGAAAAAGCTTGTCTCTCAAATTTCAACTTTATGGGGTAAATGGACCCTTGTTCAAAAGGTAATTCTTGGAGCTATTCTCGTTGCTGCAATAGTTGGTTTAGTTGTGCTTTTTTCTGTTTCTGCATCACCGACAACTGTACGCCTTTTAGATTCACCAGTAACTGATCAAGCTGTTCGGGATCGAATTGTAACGCGCTTAAATGAAGAAAATGTTCGAGTAACTGTTTCTGAAACGGGTGTTATATCAGTTTCTGATGAAACTACGGCTCGTCGTATGCGTACCATTCTAATTCGCGAAGACATGCTTCCCAATAATATTGATCCTTGGTCTGTTTTCGATGTAGAGCGTTGGACAATAACAGATTTTGAAAGAAATATTAATAAACGTAGAGCTATCATTGAAGAAGTTCGTCAGCATATTAAGGCTATGGATGATGTTGATGATGCAAGTGTTGTCGTTAATATTCCCGAAAAGACATTATTCTCTGCAGATCAAAATGAAGTTACCGCAAGTGTTATTATTTATCCTAAACCTGGCAGTGATATTGTAACTAACAGAAAAAAAGTCGAAGGCATTCAAAAGATTCTAAAGTTTGCTGTCGAGGGTTTAAAAGATACAAATATTACAATCGCAGATAGTTCCGGTTTTATTCTCAATGATTTTGAAGGTATGAAAGAATGGGATCGATTAACAAGAATAGAAAAAGAGCAAAAACTTATAGCACAATTAGAAGCTCAATATCGTGCTCGTATTCTTAATGCACTTCAGCATATTTATGGAATAGATCGGGTACGAGATTTAAATATTAAAATAGAAATGGATATGTCTGAAAAAGCGATTCAACAACGGGATTATCTCCCCACAACGATTCGCCCTGATAATCCAGAAACCCCTTACGATGACTCTGAAATAGTCAAATCTATAACCTTGTCTTCGGAGACCTCTACAACAAGATGGCAGGGTTCTGGTTTTAATCCAGAAGGACCAGCTGGAGTTGAAGGTCAAACTGCACCAGCATATAAAGACATGTCAAATTTATATGGTCTTTCCGAGCAATCAATTGTAAAACAAAATGAACTCATAGGTCAGCGCGATACGAGTGAAACGGTGAGTCCCTCTATTGAGCGTCGTACTGTTTCTGTTAATATTGATGGAGTATGGACAAAAAAACGTGATGAAAATGGAAAGTACCTTATAAATCAAGGTGCCATAGAGAGAGAATATACAAAAATACCAGAAGATGAATTAAAAGCAACTGCAAAAGTTGTGCAAGATGCAATAGGCTATAGCAATGCACGAGGCGACTCCGTAAGTGTATTAAATATTAAATTCGATCGCTCGGCGGAATTTGATAAAGAAGATGCTGCTTATTTAAAACAACTTCAGAATCAACAAACTCTGTTGTGGTCACTCATTGCTGTTGCTGCAATTTTAGTGGCATTTATTTTATACCGATTAATAACAAGAGAACTTGAACGCCGCCGACGTCTTAAAGAAGAAGAACTGCTTCGCAAGCATCAAATGGAAAGACAAAAAACCCTTTGGGAAGCAGAACAGGCGGGTATGGAAGTTTCTATGTCGGTAGAAGAGCGAAAACGGCTTGAATTGCAGGAAAATGCCATTAATATGGCAAAAGAACATCCTGAGGATGTTGCCCTGCTTATTCGAACTTGGTTAATGGAGGAATAAGAATGGCTGCTCCAGCATCAACTTCAAGAGAAAAACCTTCAACTGGTGGAGGCTCTAAAAAAGCCAAAGATATAAAATCTCTTACAGGACGCCAAAAAGCTGCAATATTTCTCGTATCTCTTGGATCAGAAATTTCTTCAGAAATTTTTAAACATCTTAGAGAAGATGAAATTGAAACCTTAACATTTGAAATTGCTCGTCTTGAAACAGTAGAAGCAGAATTTAAAGACATCATTTTGCAGGAATTCCAAGACCTTATGATGGCACAGAATTTCATTACAACTGGTGGTATTGATTATGCTCGTGAAATTCTTGAAAAATCTGTTGGTAGTCAAAAAGCAATAGATATTATCAATCGTCTTACAAGTTCTCTTCAAGTAAGGCCTTTTGACTTTATTCGACGAACAGATCCTGCTCATTTGCTTAACTTTATCCAACAAGAACATCCTCAAACAATAGCTCTCATTCTTGCCTATCTTGAACCATCTAAAGCATCTGTTATTTTGCAGAACTTGCCAGATGAAATTCAAAGTGAAGTTGCTCGACGTATAGCTACAATGGATCGTACTTCTCCCGATGTTTTGCGAGAGGTTGAGCGAGTTCTTGAGAAAAAATTATCTACATTATCTAGTGAAGACTATACCGCAGCTGGTGGTGTTGAAAGCATTGTTGAAATTTTGAACCTTGTCGATCGTTCATCCGAAAAATCTATTATTGAAGCATTGGAAGATGAAGATTCAGATTTGGCTGAAGAAATAAAAAAACGAATGTTCGTATTCGAAGACATCGTTATGCTCGACGATCGGGCCATTCAAAAGGTTCTTCGGGAAGTCGATACACAGGAACTTGCAAAAGCGCTTAAAGCGGTTGATACCGAAGTTCAAGACAAGATATTCAGAAACATGTCAAAACGTGCTGCTGGAATGCTAAAAGAAGATATGGAATATATGGGTCCAGTACGTTTGAAAGACGTAGAAGAAGCACAGCAGAAAATTGTGTCGATTATCAGACATCTTGAAGATACCGGTGAAATTGTTATTGCTCGTTCCGGTGAAGATGAACTGGTTGTGTAAGGGCGGTACTAGATGGCAAAAACAGTTTTTCGTCCAAATGAAATAAAGAACTCCCCAGATCAAGTTCATTTGCAACTTTCAAAGCGTTTTCATATTGAAGAGCCGGTCGAAGAGTTGGTTGAAGTACCAATATATGAAGGACCAACTGCCGATGATCTTCGTCGAGAAGCTGAGTTATTTCGAGAACAATTTGAAAATGATAAGCAGACTATGCTGGCCGAGGCTCAAATTACAGCAGATTCTGTAATTAAAAAAGCAGAAAAAGCAGCTTTTGAAGAAGTAAAACGTAAAACAGATCAAGCACAGGTTTTACGTCAACAAGCGCAAGATGAAGCTGAAAAAATTATTAAAGATGCTGAAATAGCTGCAGCAGAGATTATTTCGACCGCTGAAGAAAGAAAAGATATTCAATTAAAAGAAGGCTATGACGAAGGCTTTCGTAAAGGACAAGAGGCTGGTTTCAAGGAAGGAAATCTTGAAGCAGAACGTCTTACAGATCGTCTTCATACAATAATTGAGCGCATGATGGATAAACGCCAGGAAATATTGGCAGAAACTGAACAACAAATTGTCGACCTTGTATTAATGATGACAAGAAAAATTGTTAAAGTAATTTCTGAGAATCAAAAAAATATTGTTGTTTCAAATGTTGTACAGGCTTTGAGAAAAGTAAAAGGTCGTGGTGATGTTATTATTCGTGTAAATCTTGCAGATGTTGCAATGACTACACAACATATAAAAGATTTCATTTCCACTGCAGAAAATATTAAAAATATTACTGTTGTTGAAGATTCTACTGTCGATCGGGGTGGTTGTCTTATTGAAACCGATTTTGGTTCAATAGATGCTCGTATTTCTAGTCAGTTAAATGAAATTGAACAAAAAATTCTAGAAGTTTCGCCTATTAGGACTAGAATAAAAACTGCTAATCCAGTTACACAGGATTAATTACACATGATTGATATTTTTAATAAGTATGTTGATACCGTAGAACAGACTGATCCTATAAAATATACAGGGTTAATCACGCGAGTCCGAGGCATGCTCATTGAAAGTCTCGGTCCTCAAGCGGTTATTGGCGAAGTATGCATTATTGATCTTTCACGTGGTAATGAACCCGTTTTTGCTGAAGTAGTTGGCCTGAACGGATCTACTGTTCAGCTGATGAGTTATAGTGATATTCAAGGAATTGAGATTGGTTGTAAGGTAACAGCTACAGGTTCAGTCTTAACTATTCCTGTCGGTGATATGCTGTTAGGCCGAGTTTTAGATCCCATGGGTAAAGCAGCCGATGAATATGATGAAATTGTATCACCGATAAGATATCCTGTTATTGCTTCTCCTCCAGATCCCATGAAGCGCCGTCCTATAACAGATCGAATAGTAACAGGCGTAAGAGCTATTGATGGTTTACTTTCTGTTGGTAAAGGACAACGTTTAGGGATATTTGCAGGTTCAGGTGTTGGAAAATCTACATTATTAGGAATGATAGCTCGAAACACAAATGCAGATGTAAATGTTATAGCCTTGATAGGGGAGCGAGGAAGAGAGGTTGTCGACTTTATAACGAATGATTTAGGTCCTGAAGGTCTAAAACGATCCGTTGTTATTGTAGCTACTTCTGATCAATCTCCCATAGCTAGAATTCGCGGGGCCTATGTTGCCACTGCTGTAGCAGAATATTTTAGAGATCAAGGTAAAGATGTTATGCTCATGTTTGACTCTGTAACAAGATTCGCAAAGGCGCAACGAGAAATTGGTCTAGCAATCGGTGAGCCACCTGCAACACGAGGATATACTCCAAGTGTATTTGAAACGTTACCAAGACTTCTAGAACGCAGTGGAACCTCCGACAAGGGGTCTATAACAGGTTTTTATACAGTTTTGGTAGATGGAGATGATATGGACGAACCAATCGCAGATACCGTGCGTGGTATTCTCGATGGCCATATTGTTTTAAGTCGAAAACTTGCTCAAAAATATCATTATCCAGCAATAGACGTTTTAGCCAGTATTTCTCGACTTACTAATAGAGTAACAGGACCCGTAACGAAAAAAGTTGCTGGTTTAATTAGAAGACTAATGGCAGTGTATGGTGAATCCGAAGATATGATAAATGTTGGAGCCTATCAAAAGGGATCCAATCCAGATATTGATGAGTCAATTTCACACCATAAACTCATTGAAGAATTTCTTAACCAGGAAGTTGGCGACCCAGCTCCCATTAGAACAACCTTAGAAAAACTTGGAAAAGTAATTGGCATTGAAATACCAGAAGAAGAAATGGGTTTCCATGGTCCCGGTGCATCTCAAAAATATGCACACCCAAATGAAACTTCTACTATATATAATCAAAATTCTTGGGAAGAATAATGAAGAAATTTTATTATTCATTACAAAAAGTATTAAATCTGCGAGAGTTTTATGAAAAAGAAGCTGAGATAGCATTAGGTAAGGCTATTTCTGCGAGAGATGCAATTCAGCTAGATTTAAGTGAAGTTGCCAAGAAAAGAGTTTCTTCAGCAGCTGAACGAAAAGGATCTCTTCGTGTTGAAGATTTATTGGCAATTGAACATTTTATTCAACGACTTGATATACGGAAAGAAGAACTCCTAAAAGAGTTGACAGCTGCAGAATTAGTTCTAGAACAGAAAAGAATTCTCTATCTCGAAGCAACAAAAAATCGTCAAGTATTAACAAAATTAAAAGAAAAAAAAGAGTCTGTGTGGCATAAAGAATACTTAAATTCAGAAGCAGCTATACTAGATGATATTGTAAATTTTCGTTCAAGAGAAATCTAAAAGATAAATCCTTTTTCAAGAGTATTTAAATTCACTTTCTCCAATAAATTCCCTAATAATTGATTGTCCTGGTACAAATGAGGGTGGGATAGGGGAGAAATTATTTAGAAACATAAGAAGCCGTGAAGCTTCAGAATACTCTCTCTCGTTAGGTCTTACAGCTCTGAGTAAAGGTTCTGCATATACTTTAAGAATCGAAAGTTCATAATCCAAAGCAGTGTTAAACATGATATCAGCTTTATCTTGGAAAGGAAAAATATGAAGTCGTTCTCCTCTTTGTACACTGTTCCACATCGCAATAGTTCCAGAGGCACCTTTTCCTCTAAATTGTGAATCTCGAACAATTCGTCGTATTAAGCGATTATCAGATGTGGGTATTCTATTGTGATCATCAAGATTTAACTGTGTTAATGCTGAAAGATAAATTTTAAACTTATATTCAGGTTTAACTAAAGGTGTGAGTTTATCGTTTAGTCCATGAATCCCTTCCATAATAATAATACTTTTAGGATTCAAAGAGAGTTTTTTTCCTGTTGCTTTTCTACTTCCTGATTTAAAATCGAAAGAAGGGAGCTCAATTTCTTCATTATTAAAAAGATTAACAAGAAGGTCATTCAAAAGTGGTACATCTAGGGCTTCAAGACATTCAAAGTCTGGTTTTCCAAATTCATCTACAGGGGTATTTTCAGATCCCCTATAAAAATCATCTATGCTAATTATTATAGGAGAATAACCAAGAACTCTTAATTGCATGGAAAGTTTTTTTGATGTTGTCGTTTTTCCTGAACTAGAAGGTCCAGCAATTAAGACAATTTTTACAGATGGTCTTTCTGCTATACGATCTGCAATTTCTGCAATTTTTTTATTTTGAAGTGTTTCTGTAATTTCAACATAGTCCCTAGCTTTATGTTTTTCAATTAATTCGTTTAATTCACCAACAGAAGAAACTCCTATTAATTTCCCCCATTTTTTTGCTTGACTATATACATTAAATAATTGAGGAATATCATCAAATTCTATTAAACTATCAGGATGAGATGTTGGAGGAAAACGAAGTAAAAACCCTTCTTTATAAGCTTTAAGTTCAAATACTTGTAATAAACCAGTAGTTGGTAATAAGGGTTGAAAATAAAGATCTGAATATGAACCTAGACTATTAATTAATAATTTTGGCTTGCTTGTGTGACAGAGTAGCTTCCAAGTATCAGGTTGGTTTGAATCACAAAATAAATTTAATGCTTCTTCATAAGATACATATTTTGTTGTTAAAGAAAGATTTTCTTTAATCATGTCTTGCATTTTATTTTGTAATTTTTCAAGATCGAAAGAATCAGAAGTGTTTTCTGAATCAAGAGTATAATAATAACCGTAGCCTAAGCTATGTCCTATTAAAAGTCTCAGTTCAGGGTAAAGTTCTCTTGCAGCTGCAGCTAGAACCATACAAAGGGTTCTTCTACATACATTAGAGCCTTCTGTTGTTTCATTTGTAACAGGATCTACATGAGCTGTAACATCTATTTTTCGTGTGAGTGAATACAATTCATTATTAACACGAACTGCAACAAGTGGGTAGGTTCCTGTATCAAAAAAAGAAGCAAGTGAAAGTCCAGTAACTGGATTTTGAAATTCTCTCTTTGAACCATCAGGAAAAATAATATTAAAGCTAGGCATAGAAACCTCCATTAAGCAAGAATAGAAATTTTTATGTAATTATATTATTTTCTTGCTTTGAGGGGTACGTATGGGACCGGAGGGACTTGAACCCCCTACCTACTGCTTAGAAGGCAGTTGCTCTATCCAGATGAGCTACGATCCCTCTAGGGAAAAAAAAATCGGGATGATAGGAGTCGAACCTACGATCTTCTGGTCCCAAACCAGACGCCTTAGCCTCTAGGCTACATCCCGTAAGATACCTACTATATAGAACTTACATTATTATGTCAATATTATTTGAAATAATTTTTCTATCCTTGCATCGATTTTAAATCATCTTCTGTAGGGAAGAGATGCAAGTCAGGAAGCATAAATGCATGTTCTGCAGAATACGCCGTTCGTATAACAGACTCACTTGTAATACCTAATTCAAAATAGTAATGAATTGGATCATAGCCTTCTGCAAGAATTTTAATTTCAAATGGGAACACTTTTTTTATATCTTCTTTTTTTGTTCCAAGAGGTTTTACCCAAAAAGTAAATGTTCCAGGAGTATGACTTGAAATGCGATAGGGGTTATCCCATGAGGCATTTATAGATTCTGCATTTTTGGAATCTAGAAGAAGAAATACATCAATGTTTTTAACAGGTTCAAAAGTTAAACCATTAAGTATCCTTCCAACAATTGTGGGGAAATTGAATACTGGTGAATCAGGAAAATCTTGATCTAATTCACTGTGTGGTCTTTGTTTAGCAAGTACTTGTTTCATGCCCTCAAGGCCTAATTTATTGATATCTGCAGAAAGTTGACTTTTCTCAATAGATTCCTCTATTTGCGAATAGGCTAATCCTCTACCCGATTTAATATATCTAGGCGGTATTTTATTCAGTACGTAACAAATAGTATCTAGTCTACATTGTGCACAACTACAGGTAAGCCATGGAGCTTTATCTTTTTTAGCAGTATCAAAAAGGCTATTAATCTCATTATATACTATCTCTTCCATTAGATTATGAACGTTCACTACATCCTCCAAGAAAAAGAGGTTCAACTCTTCTATTTAGTGTAATCTACGTGGATATAATTGGCAAGCTTTTCAGTAATATCCGGTATTTCAAATAGCTTTTGTTCAACTATTGGTGTAACTGCAATTCGTAGTTTTCTAAGAGATTGCGTAAAACGGTTAACAAGACTTTGATTAAATACCGTTGAACTTTCGTTAAAATTTTTCTTTTCATCGAAAATGTAAAGATCACTTTCAAATGAAATTCGTTCAGGAATATCAATTAATACTTGCTCTGAACTAACTTTCATACCGGTAATAATAGAAACTTTCTCGGCAAGTTCTCTTTCCATATCAGTTCTTTTTTCTAAATTTTCAAGTTCAATCATTCCTTTGTCGGACTCATTAAAAGGATATTCTGCTACAATTTTAAAAAATTTTCTGGAGCGAATTTGTTCTGTTAAATCTGAATAGGGAGAATCTATTTTTTCAAAAATTTGGTGAATACCTGGATCATCTAGAGGGTAGAGTTCTTCGGGTAAAACAAGCTTTGTTGTAAGGGCTCCATATAAGGCTTTTTTCATCATCGCAGTTGCGATACGAACTTGTCGATTCCAATAGACAGATCTGTACATTAAATATTTGGAAAATAAAATGCTTTCTATAGACATTATTGCACTTGAATCAATAATTATTCCTCTGTTTTTATCGCATTGAAGTTTGGATATAATAAAATCCGTATCCTGTATTCCATAGGGGACTCCACAGTAGCTAGCATCTCTATTAAGATAGTCAAGTTTATCTGGATCAAGAACGCCAGAGAGAAGTTTCCTAAAAAATAAGATTTCAACATCTTGAGTAATTGTCATATGATCAACAATTGCCGCTGTCATTTCAGGGTTAGCTCCTGCTTTTGTTAAAAGTTTAGGAAGTGGATCAATTAGAATAATGCGTGCTGTAAGTTGTTCATGGTCTAATAGCGGAAGTTCTTTTAACGAGTGTGTATAAGGAAAATGTCCAAGATCATGAAGCAATGCTGCAGCAAGAAAAGATTTACTACCAATCTCTGTTATCCATGAATCAGCTCCTCGAAGGGCTAGAACTTTTAATATTCTCAAAGAGAGATGATATACGCCTAGCGAGTGGGCCGCACGTGTATGGGTTGCTCCTGGGTATACGAGTTCTGTTGGGCCAAGTTGGCGTATTCTATAAAGACGTAAAAATGGCTCTGATCGTGTAATTTCAATGAATTCAGGTGTGAAAGAAATATCCTTCCACACCGGGTCTCGAATAATAATATTAAAAAAAGAATCGTCTTTTAAAAAATCAAAACTCATGGGTATTTTTTATTGTCCTCCCGACCTGGTCCATGCAGCAAGACCTCCAGCAAGTAATATATTTCGAGACCTGCTGTCAATATCATTTTTCATTGTAAATGAGAGTCCGTCTGAAGTTCGTGTAAGTGTAAATGGAGTGCCATTTTTCAGTGAGTAATGAATATTGTCGAGAAGAAGTTCATCATTTAGTGTAAGAGCCTCATAGATGGCTGGGTCGTCAAAAACCAATGGTAGTATTCCATAGTTTATAAGATTTGCTTTATGTATACGAGCAAAAGATTTAACTAATACCGCGCGTACTCCTAAATACATAGGAGCCAAAGCAGCGTGTTCTCGGGATGATCCTTGACCATAGTTTTCACCCCCAAGAATAAAACAACCTGAAGTGGATTTGGCGCGTTCGTAGAACGTTGTATCAAGACGGGTAAAAGTAAATTTAGAAATTTCGGGAATATTAGATCTTAATGGCAGAACTTTTGCGCCTGCAGGCATAATATCATCCGTAGATATATTATCTCCTGTTTTCAATAGTATCGGAAGAACGAGTGAGTTTAGAAGTTCGGGGCTTGCAGGGCATTGTTTTATATTTGGACCACGAATAATTTCTGTTTTTAGTGATTCTTCTAAAGGTACTGGCGGAATAAGCATTCCATCATCTCTTAGTTTTTCTGCTTTTGAACTTTGAAAGAACTGCATATTTGCAGTAATAGAAGAAGCCATAGTTTCAGGGTCTGTAATTACTCCAGTTATTGCAGCTATTGCAGCAGTTTCAGGAGAAACAAGATAAACAGATGCATCTGTTGTACCAGATCTTCCCTTAAAATTGCGATTAAATGTTCTAAGAGATACGCCACCTGAATTTGGAGCAAAACCCATACCGATGCAAGGGCCACAAGCACTTTCGAGAATACGGAATCCAGCTCGAATTAGCTCGCCTAGAACTCCGGTTTTTTCAGCTTGCATAAGAGTTTGTCTACTCCCTGGTGCTATTCCGGCTTCTACTCCCAGAGCAATGTGTTTCCCTTTTACTATGGCTGCAACTGCTGTTAAGTCGCTTAAAGAGCTATTGGTACAAGATCCAATTGCAACTTGATTTACTTTTATTCCAGCTAAATCAGATATTTTTGTAACTGCATCTGGAGAATGAGGTTGTGCGGCAAGTGCTCCTAATTGAGAAAGATCTATATCTATAATCTTATCATAGATAGCTCCCTCATCGGCACTTAGCGCTACAAAGTCAGCTTCTCGTTCCATAGATTTCATAAAAAGCTGTGTCATTTCATCAGATGGGAAAATACTACAAGTAGCACCGAGTTCGGCGCCCATATTTGTAATTGTCGCACGTTGAGGAACTGTAAGATTTTTAATGCCAGAACCAAAATACTCATAGACACTTCCTACCCCTCCCTTAACGGTTTCCCTTCGCAGTACTTCTAAAATTATATCTTTTGCAGAAACTCCTATTTTTAGAGATCCTGTGAGTTTTACTCCTATTATTTTTGGCATGGCAAGATGAAAGGCTCCTCCGCCCATTGCAACGGCTACATCGAGGCCTCCGGCACCAATTGCTAACATGCCTATTCCCCCGCCTGTGGGGGTATGTGAATCTGAGCCAAGGAGTGTTTTCCCAGGAATGCCAAACCGTTCAAGATGAACTTGATGACAAATTCCGTTTCCTGCGCGTGAAAACCATAGTCCGTACCTTTTAGCAATACTTTGTAGGTACTGGTGATCATCCATATTTTTAAAATCTTCTTGGAGTGTATTATGGTCAATATAAGATACTGATAATTCAGTTTTTACTCTATCTATACCAATTGTTTCGAACTGTAGATATGCCATTGTTCCCGTTGCATCTTGTGTAAGTGTTTGGTCTATACGTATCGCAATTTCTGAGCCCCGAGGGGGTAGCTTAGATGAATTTTCTATTAAATGATTAGCAAGTATTTTTTCTGTAAGTGTAAGCGGCATTGTTAATCTCCTGTTAGGGGTTTAAAATTTTTTTCAGATTTAACTTTAACTCGTGAGCGCGAGATTGTCCAGACGCATTACGCGTGATATAGTGAAACTGTGAATATTGAAAAAGTAATAAAAAAAATTGGAATGTTTTGCCTTTTTGGAATATTAACACATCCCTTTTTATATTCTACTACGGTGCTTGAAGAAGCTAATTCTTTGTTCTCTAGTTTCATATGGGCTTTCGATCCATCTAAAAATTCCCATAAAGAAATACCTGCTATGTCTCTTCCTGGTGGGACAGAAACCTTTTCTGTTCTAAGATCCACAGTTTCTGATCAAATAGGTTTGATTTATCCCGAAATTGAAGGACTTGGACTTCTTGACTATTCTTTAATTCCTTCAGCTCTTGTATCAAAAATTGAAGAAATAATGGTGCAAATTAAAAATAAAGAAATTAAAAAAGACTGTGTTTCTGAGGTCTATGTTTCTATAATTGCATCATTTCGGTTGGAAAAAATTCCCACTATTTTTTCTTTGTGGTATTCAAGGCCAAAAGCTATATCAGAAACACAGTATTCAATAAGAGTAAAAGCTTATATGGAAAATAAAGTAGACTTTTTATTTATGAATTTGTCTTTTCAAAAAGAAAATGATAAATGGCTTGTTAGTGAATTAACCTTTGACGGTACAACATATGCAAAACTTGCTCGGCAGAATTGAACGCCAATATATTCTTGATACTCTTTCTCAAACTTTAGTTCCTTTTTCAATAAGTATCGGCACAGATTATTATTCTGTAGAGCAGGGGTCTTATTCTCTTTTAGGATCTCTTATTGAATTACACAAACCATTCCCTGAGGTTTTTATTCAAAAAAACTGTAATGTACGTTTTTACCATAAAGACCGATTATTAACTTTTAATAGTGTGCCACAATCTTGTTCAAATGAATTAGTATCATTAAAAATACCTCTAGCTATTTTCAAAGAAAACGAGATTCAATCTATTTCAGAAGTCTATGTAGATTTACATTGCAATAATGGTATTCTTCATTTTATTACTAATGAAAAGCTATCTGTTTTAAATATTGTTCCTAATCCTCTTATATTTGAAGAGAAAAAAAGGTCTATCGAATTACTAGCATTAAAAATAGGATTTACATCTTTTACAAATTGTATATCATATAGATTGTATGAAGCCTTGGAATGGTTTTCTCATAACCAACCGAATCGTATTCAAATCAAAGACGGGATACTATTGTTTATTGATCATGAATCTTTGTTAGTTTTAACAGAAGCCCACCTCATTAAAAGAGAAGATAAAGAAATTCTTAATAAGATTTTTTTGCGTTATGATAAAAGAATAATTAAGGCAGATGGTTGTTTTGCTGGAGAGTTACGACTTAATAGTAAATATTGTATTCGCCATTTTGTGTTTTCTATTATTCAAGAAGAAGATCGACGTTTTCTATTTGAATCTTGTTATAATCACAGATATATATAAAAAAAGACTGTATAGCATTTACTATACAGTCTTTTGACTAGAAGATATAACTTTTTTAGTTATTCTCCATCTATAGATATACCGTGGCGTCTTTGAGGATATTTTTTTAACATAGCAACGCCATTTTTATTTTCATTATAAACAAATCCACCATTCCAGTATTCAAGAGCTGCAAAGAGGGCATTGCCACCGTCTTGTTCATCACTTTTTTGTGTTCGGAATGATACATATGAACCTAAATTTTCAAAGTCTTGCTGATATAGGCATTCAAGTCGTTTCCTATTAAAAGTATTCCATTTTTCAAGATCTTGGAAACCAGTTCCTTCATCTTCAACAATAAGATGTGCATGGGTGGAGCTAAACGAATACCACACACGAACTTTTTTATTCAAATTACAATTATTTCCATGTTTAACAGCATTTTTAATGATTTCACTAATTTGTTGTTCAAGAAGGTTAATTTCTTTTATTTCAAGAGGAGCAGATTGAACTATGAGCAACGTAAAATATCTAATTTGGCGAAAATCTGAAGGAAATTCTTTATATAGCATATTAGTTTTGTCAAATAATGGGTTGCTTCCATCTGCGCGAAGTTCTTTTATTGAGTTCATATTGTAAATCTCCTGCTGTATGTCTTAGCCTTCCATCTGTTGGAGAGCTTCTTCAATGCTATTCGTAATAGGAAAATAACCCATGAGTTTTGTAAGTTCTATAACCTTTTTTACGGATCCATGAATATTTGTAATTGATAGTTTTAAGTTCATCTTTTTAACAGTAGAGCAAATATAAATTAATGCTCCAATTCCAGATGAGTCGATGTAATCAACTTGTTCAAGGTTTATAATAAAAGCTTGAACATTTTTTTCTAGCATTTTCATTACTAATTCTTTAAGTTTGTAAGAGTTATACAGATCCATCTCGCCATTTACATCTATGATGTATACTTCGCCATTTTTTCTGATTTTAAGTTCCATACTGATGCTGCTCCTTTATATCTCTCTTGTTTATACTTTAATTTTCATGACAACAAGTGTTTGGTCATCATGGAGGCTTGCTGATCCGATAAAAGCCTGAATATTATGTTTTACTTCGGTTGCAATATCTTTAGCTGTTAAAGAACTATTTTCGGATACAACTTTAGCTAAAGTATCTATTCCGTATTGTTTTCCCTCTTTGTTTAATGATTCAATTAAACCGTCGGTGAAAAGTATAATAATATCTCCTTTGCTGACTGTCAACTTGAGATCTGAATAAACAGAAGATCTTTCTATACCTATAGGATCGGTTTTTTGATGAATCGGCTTGATTGTTTTTTCACTTTCTTTCCAAAGAAGCAGGGGTTGATGCCCAGCACTTGCATATTCAACAGTATTATCTCCTGGAGAATAACTCAGATATGCAAGGGTTGCATAGTGATCCATATCAATTTTGCCGGTAATGCCCTTATTTACCCAGTCTAATATAGTACCGGCAGATTTTGTTGTATTTGTTACAAGATGTAAAATTGATCTGAGCATTATCATAACCATGCTCGATTGGATACCTTTTCCAGCAACGTCGCCAATTGCTACTGCAATACGATCCCGTCTTGCAAGAATAATATCATAATAATCACCACAAACACCTTTTGTAGAGTTAAAGAAAGAGCCAAATCCTACTTCTGGAAGTTCTGGAAGACGTTTTGGATGTAAGGTTTTTTGAATTTGAGAAGCGATACTCGCTTCTCTCTCCAAATCTGCCCTTTCTAGAATTTCTTGTACGCTATAAATATTATTTATTGCAGCACCTGCATAGTCCGAAAGAGTTACTGCAATATGTAGTTCTTCTTCATTAAAAGGTGCAGAAGCGGGAAGGCGAGCGAGTCCAGAAACACCTACAACGCGATCTTTGACCATTAAAGGAACGAATATATAACTTCCAGGCTTAAGAAATTCTTCTGGACCATTTGTAAAGATTCTATTATCCTTTTCTCCATTTTGAATTAAAACAGGCTTTCCTGATGCTGTAACTTCACCAAAAATGGATTCTCCAACAACAAATTGTGCATACCTAAAATTAGTTTCTACTCTTACTGGTTTATGAGGTAAGTCGGTAGGAAGTTTATATGGTGGTGGAAATTGCCCTGAAAAAGACTTAGCTGCAATAATATCTTCAAAGTCATCTGTGAGAAATATTACGCCGCCATCTGCATTTGTATGTTCTATTTGGGTTTGATTTATATAATCAAGCAGACGAACGAGATTTACTTCACCTGTAATAGATTCAGATACATTTGAAAGAAAGTCTTTTGCTGCTTTAATAAGTGGATCAGGACCAGAATTAATTGGTTCAAGATTAATTTCTTTTTCTTGTTCTTTTTTATTTTTTTCTTGATTTTTTGTAAATGAAAAAAAAGTAATAAGAAACATGAGCAAGAATATACTGGAACCTAAAATGCCCGAAGCATAGAGCAACAGACTTGGAACAAAAAGTGATAATACACTGCTTAATCCCAAAAAACTGACAAATATTATTGCCAGTCTAAAAAAGAGTTGATTCGCTATTTGTTCAGTTTGCTTTTTGGCAATCTTGAACAAAAATACACCTGATAGACCTTGCACAAACAAACTTGCTGCAAGGGGTAGAATAGAATAAGAATCGAGTAGTGCTGTATGCATTGTACTTCAGTGTAGCATCGAAATTTTATGACGTCAAGTTTGAAAGGGTTTTTTGACCCATTCTTTGAACCTTGTCCATATATTAGAACTGTGAGAAGTTTTAATATAAGTAGTGGCTTGATCAAGAGTTATATCAAGACCATATTTATTTTTTAATTCATCCCACTGCTTAATTATCCATACATATAGGTCACTTTGGGTTCGATTTTGAAACAAGGGTAGTAATTTTTTTTCTTTTATTAAATCCATAACCGGAGAATATACCTTTTTATACCAAGAAGAAATTGCATCATTGAAGGGTATTTCTGTTTCTATTGATTCATTTATAAAGTACTTATGTACCAGAATATGATTATAGATAACATCATATTGTCCAGGACTTGTAAAATCTAAGTCCCAATAATCTGTAATATCTCCAAAAGATGTTTGAGTATAAAAAATACGTTTTTCATATTTAATAACTTCAGAAAGAAGCGTATCTGGATTTACTCCAGGTTTTAGCATTATTTCACTTTGTAAAGAAATAATTTCGGCATCTATAAAACTTACCCCTTTCATTTTTGCAACTGAAACTCTATGGTTACCGTCGCGGACAAAGTACAGCCCACTAATTTCATAGAGTTGTATAGGAGGAAGCACAATATCGGTTAGATGGGCTTGATCAACCCTCTGCCATCTATGTTGTAAGTTTCGAGATTTAGGTAAAAAATGATTATCAAAGTCCTGATAACGTCCTTCACTCCCAACAATTTTTTCTATGGGAACTGTTTTCATTCCTGCATAGACTTCATTTTTAGGTTTTAAAATTTTTTTGACATCGTGAAAAGAAAGCAAACGCGATTTATCTGGATTCAAAAAGTTTTGTATTTCATTAAACAAAGCCTTATTTCGAGCCTTGTTAAAATCGTCTTGACTTTGATTTTCAATAAACTTACTCATTTTTTTTGTTCTCCGGTATCAAGTATATAGTGACTATAAGCGTTGATCACTGTTGTTTTTAAAAAAGTTGATACTCTTATGTCTTGCAAATCATAGAGATGAATGTGGCCGTGAATAAGGAATTTTGGGGAAAATTTTTCCATAAACCATAAAAAACATGCGAATCCTTTATGACAAGGATCTGGTTTATCGTGTATTCCCAAAGGAGAAGCATGAGTTACCAAAATATCTAGGTAACGACCATAGCGTAATTTATTACAGATAAGAACAGGTATCATGCGCATCAATTTGAATCTCATTTGCATATCTGTGTATTGATTGAGCCCATTATTGTAGTTAAGGGAGCCAGATACACCCGCAATAAGAAGGTGTCCTTCTTTATGTGTTTTGAACCCAATATATGTCGCTCCGTGCGTATTCAGCTTATTTAAACCTAAGCCTCTGGCTTTTTCTATTACGTCACTACTCGATTGAGTGTTATGGTAGAGGCCGAATTCACTCAGGTTGTGATTACCAAAAACAAAAAGAACCGGCTTGTTTAATGATGAAACAATAAAATCGAGATATTCCATGGGAAGATCTCCAGCAGAAATAACAAGATCGATATCTTTATATCTTTCTTTTATATTGCTACTGTATACGAGTGGATCAATTTGGTCAGATACACAGAGTATTTTCATCTTATTTTTATGCTTGATTAAAGGCATCTGCCTGGGCAAGAAATTGTTCTAGTTTCTCTTTTCCAATAAGTTCAAGAGGCCTACTTTCTGAAAAATCTAGTGCCGCCCTCGTAAAACCAGAACTAGTAACTACTATTCCCCTAATTATGGATTGCTTTTTCATGTTTTCCTGAAGTGTTCTCAAAAACGCATCTTCTATAAGGGAGGGGTCTCTGTAAAAAAGAATAAGACGAGGCATTTTACGCACATTACGCCACTTTTCTGCATCGTTTTCAACAGCAATAAGTGCACATCCGTATTTTGTTTCTTTAATATCTCGTACAGCCAGTTCAAGGCCTTTATTGGTTATTGCTTTGCAAATGGTAAAAAAATCATCTTTGCTAGCAGTGAGATATTCTTTCATGTGATCGTTAGATCTTAGTTCCTGATATTGAGATAATTTTTCGCCAACATCTTTAAAATTCCGCTTCTGGGTGAAAATAAGTTCCCATTGTGAAATTGCCTTATCAATATCTCTCTGCTTTTCATAACAGGAGGCAAGAAAATATCTCGCATGAAGAGTGTCATTCGAGGAATCGTCTGTGGCTGCCTTTATAGCTCTGTCGAATTCTAAAATAGCTTTTTCTATGCTATTTGCTTCGAGATAACAGCAGCCTCTTTCTATGAGAGCTTTTTGTTTCAGTTCTGGTTCTCTTAGTGCTTTTTCAAATGAAACCAATGCATTTGCATAGTCGTGACTTTCTCTTAAGAGTTTACCCTGATAAAAATATGCTTTAGTATTTTTAGGATCTAGTTTGAGTGCTAACGATATTGATTGTCTTGCATCTGTCATTTGCTTATTTTTAAATAAAAGCAATCCAAGACCTGCATGAGCCGACGCATGCTTTGGATTCGTTTCAACTGCCTTTCGATAGTATTGTATTGCTTGGTCTGTATTATCACGTTGTTCAAACATAAGAGCCGCGTTATAATAATGTTCTGCTTGAAAAGGTTCTATTTTAATGAGGAGCAGATATTCTTTTAATGCTTCATCTGGTTGGTTATATTTGAGATATAATTGTGCTATTGTATTTCTGAACTCGTTTTCAGGTATTGTTTTTGAAAAAATAGCAGTGGAATCTACTGTTTTAAATTCCATTAGTGCTAGTTCTGATTTTCCATCTGCGAGATAAGCCTTGCCAAGTATATAGCGGGCTTCGGTGTCTCGAGGGTTTTTGCTAATAAGGGCTCTAGCACCTTTTATAGCAGCAGTGTATTTTCCAGTTTGTAATAATTTTTCTATACTGGCTATTTTTTGGGGAGCAATGAAGGACCTAATGATAAAAACCATTAATATCGCTACTCCCGCGCCGAGAATTATTATAATGCCGATAAACATTGTTGACATGTATAAAGATTATAGCTTTTATGGGGTATTGTCAAATATGAAAGATAAAAGACTGGGCTGTTTACAACTTCTCTTTGTGGTTTTTACCTTGATTTTTAGCATGAGTAATGTGTTTTCATATGATTATTTTACAGAAGGCGAAAGCCTTTTTAGACAAAATAAACCTTCTGAAGCTATTCCTTTGCTTTATCAAGCTTCCATTATTCAAGGTACTGATCCTAAGGTGTTTACGTATCTAGGACTTTGTTATCAACAAACTGGAAAATATGCAGATGCAATTAGCACGTTTATGAAGGGTACGTCTTTACCGGGAACTGACAAAAAGGTTCTTTTTTTTAATGCAGGAAATTGCTATTTTTTACAAGAGCAATTTTCTGAGGCCGAAACTATGTATACAAAAGCTACAGAAATTGATTCTGCTTGGGCTCCTTCATACTTAAATAGAGGTAATTCACGGGTTAAACAAGGTAAGTTGTTTTTAGCAGTTGAAGATTATCGTTTGTATCTTGTACTAGACCCTGCAACATGGCAGCGAGATTCATTAAAACAGTTAATATCCTTGCTCACAGTAGATATTGAAGCTTCTGAATCTGCTCAGATACGTGCAGAGGCACAGCGACTTTCTGCAGAAGCCGAACAAGCAGCTGCAGCAGAAAGGTATCAGCGAATAATGGACGAAGTAAGTGCATCTTTACAGTCTGTAGATGCCGCCAGCACACGTGCCGCAGGATCTGAACATATTCTTGATTATAATGAGGAAGGACAACTTGAATAATAGAAAAATAATAGTTAGTGGTACTATTGCGGCGGTTTTAGTATTGCTCCTTGGACTAGCAGTGTTTTTTTTAACAAAAGGAAATACAGAAAAGCCTGATGGAGATCTTTTACGCCAAAACACCTTTTCTTTAGTACGTACATATTTAGAAAAAGAAGAATTTGATAGAGCTCTGTCCCTTCTTGAAAATGTGCTTATACAAAACCCTACAGACACAGACGCTTCCGATTTGCTGGATGCTGTGCTTCGTGCAAAACGAGCAAAACAAAGTTTTGAATCGGGCTCGTCAGGTATTAGTATGGAAGATTTTCAAGCGGCACTAAATGCAGCTCGACAAGCGGTAGATAGAGTCTCTCAAGTTGCAGATGAAGCTCAAAGAGCTGCTTCTCGCATAAATACCGCTGCACAAAATACAGCTTCTTCTTCCCAAGTGGACAAATTAAATGAAGAAAAACAGCAAAAAGAACAAATGTTAGCAGCTCAAACGGCTAAAGATGCAGAGGCAGCTCAAGCAGCACAAGCGGCTGAAAACTCTGCTAAAAGAAAAGCTGCAGAAGATCTTCTTTCTCAAAAAAATGAAGATACAAAGAAAAAAATATCTGCAGTAAATGATTTTGTGGCAAAAGGAAAAGAAAAAGCTGCAGCTGGAAGTCTAAGGTCGGCTCTTTCTGCTTTTGAACAAGCCAGAGAATCTTTTCCTTCTGGAGAAAAAGCATTTGCTTCTCAAAAATATACAGAGATGGCTGAATCTTTATTTTCGATTGCGAAAAATGAAACTGACAGTACTTTAAGAAATGAGGCATTATCTTCAGCTCTTGAATATGCAAATATGGCAATAGTGTCAGACCCATCTTTTGCTCCCGCATATTTTATACGATCTCAAATTTTTTCGGAACAGAAAAAATTCAATGAAGCATTAGCTGACCTACAAAGTTCAGTTAAATTGGAACCCAATAATTATCTCTATCAATATGAATTGGGAAAACGTCAGTATCTTTTAAAAAATTATAAAGAAGCTCAAACTAGTTTTACCGCAGCAACAAAATTGAACCCTCAATTTGAGGCAGCCTTTTTTAATCTCGGTTTAACATGGAAAAATCTTGGATCGTTAAAAGATTCTCTGGCTGCTTTTAGAGGAGCAATAAAGATAAAACCAGATTATTCTCGTGCGCATATTGAGGTCGCTCGCATACTTGAAACATCTGGAGATAAAAAAGGTGCTGAAAACGCCTTCCTTGAATCTTTAAAATATGAACCAGGTAATGTTTCTGCATTGAGGGAACTTGCTGCTTTGTATAGTAAAGCTGAACAGTACAGCGAAGCTGAAAGATATTTTCGTGAAGCGTTGACCTTCGGTTCCACTGATGGGTTAACTAACTACAATATGGCGATAGTTCAATTAGGTTTGAAAAAACCGGTACTTGCTTTAGATTATGCGCGCAAAGCTGTCGACTCAGACCCGGGGAATGCAATGTATTTGTATACTTATGGGTTAGCAGGAGAGCAAAATGCTATGCTCGATGTTGCTTTACAACAGTATGCCAAAGCCATTGCCATAGATCCAAAATATGTAAAACCTCGTATTAATCTCGGGCTTTTATATTTAGAAGCAAACCGTATTGAAGATGCTTTGGCTCAATTGAATGCTGCCTTTCTTGTAGAAAAAGATAATTTCGAAGTTAATAATAACCTTGGTAAAGTGTATGGGCTCAAAGAAGTATTTGATAAATCTGTAGATCATTATGCCCGTGCTATGGCGAAGGAACCCAAAAACCCCCATGTGAGATCTAATCTTGCTGGTGCCTATATAAGTGCCGGTCTTCCTGAGAAAGCTCGGGATACATATAAGGAATTAATAAAACTGGATTCAACAAGTTGGGATGCCTATTATGAACTGGGCAAAATTTACATAAGTTTAGGAGAAAAAGTATTAGCGAAAGCTATTCTGCAAGAACTTTTACAAAAGAAACCAGATTATGCTCGCGAAGGAGCAGTCAGGGCCTTGGTGAGTACTTTATAAGTTTTTTCTACTTTTTTAAGTTCGCCTGATCCGGGAAAAAAGCTCTGTGCGATCCATTATTATCCATAATGGACGCCCGTGAGGACAAACTGGCTCAGGTAGAGCAAAGGCTCTCTCTATAATACTTTTAGCTGTTGTTGAGTCGAGAATATCGCCGTCTTTACAAGCGGCTCGGCAAGCAGAAGTGGCATATAAATGTGAAACAAGCGACTGTGCTTCTACCGTTGGATCGAGCAATTCTTCACAAAGATCTTTACGGGTTCCCTTCCATCTCTCTGGTACTGCCGTTATGTGCCATATTCCATCTCCTTCATTTTCTAGAATGAAACCAGCTTTTTTTAAGGCCTCCGTGGTATCAACTAGCCGACGGTTTTCTGTCTTGTTTGACGTTTCTATCCGGTAGGGAATTAATAGTTCTTGTCTTTCATTGCTTTTACTCATCAATTCATTGTATAAAATGCGCTCATGAGCTGCATGTTGATCAATCAAATAAAAATAGCCTCTTTTTTCTACAGCAAGAAAGGTTCCTAAAACTTGCCCAAAGTAGTGAAATTCTGCATGTTCTTGTGTGGATTCTTGCTCTTGTATAGGGGATTGCCATTGTTTATGAGGTTGCAAAACGTGAGGCTGAAAATGAAGAGTCGTCTCTGGTAATGTGTGTTTAGCCTGCTCATTATAAAAATGATTTGATTTAGACTGTCGTGAGTCAAAAATAAACTCTGGAAACCCTGAAGGCTGTTTTTCAGATTCTTCTGCGAGAAATCCTTCCCTGTGAAGACTTTGAATAGTATAACGCATAAAGAAATTCCTAATTGTCGAACTCACTGCGTGATGAAGTGGTCCTGGATCTCTAAAACGAGCTTCTTTTTTTGCAGGATGAATATTAAAATCTACAAGGGCGGGTTCAATTGTAACAAAAAGGGAGGCACAAGGATGGCCACCATTAGGAAAATGGCCTTCGCTTCCATATTCAATAGCTTGAACTAAACCATATTCTTGTATTCTTCTTCCATTAATAAAAATCATTTCTTGTCTTCTGTCTGATCGAACAACATCTGGACTGCCTATTACGACAGAAAATGAAAAGTCAGACTCGGTCCCAGCTATTTCATAAAAAAAGTTTTCTGGTTCTTTTGGTTCTAGAGCTGCTATCATTCTGTCTCGAAAGGTTTGAGAGGGAGGAAGTATAAGCCGTGTTTTTCCATCTGTTATAAAACGAAATTCAATTTTGGGCCAAGCAAGAGCTTTTTCTATTACAATTTGTTTGCAGAGCTTCGTTTCTGTAGATGAAGCTTTTAAAAATTGTTTGCGCGCAGGAAAATTTTCGAATAAACCTTCAACAAGTATAGATGTTCCCGCAGCCAGGTTTGCATTAATAATTTTACCCTGTTGAAGTTTCCATGCATCAATCCCGTTACGCGTTGTTGTTATTTCAAGGCGACTAACTGCATGAACCGAAGAAAGGGCTTCTCCCCTGAACCCGAGGGTTGAAAGAGAAAGAAGATCGTCTTCATTTTGTATTTTACTCGTGGTATGTGTATGTGTACAAATTTCAAGATCTTCTTTTGTCATACCAGAGCCGTTATCGGATATTCGTATTGAATTAATGCCTCCGCCGGATATTTCTATTATGATTTTAGAAGCCCCAGCATCTATCGAATTATCTATAAGTTCCCTTATAACGGCGGCAGGTCTATCTATTACCTCTCCCGCTGCAATTTTTCGAGCGACCTCAGATGAAAGTTCCCTAATAGGAAGAAATTGCTTATTTTCCATTAAGGTCCTGTCCGGAGAAGAGTTCGAGCTCAGGGCTTTCTTGTGGGTCAGACGGTTGATTCATGAGAATTTGAATTTTCCCTTCTATTTTATCGAGATCTTTTTCAAGATTTTTTGCAAGTTTTATACCTTCTTCAAACAAAGAAAGTGCATCTTCGAGAGAAATATCTGAATCTTTGATTGAATCCGTAAGGGCTTCAAGCCTCTCAAGTCGTTCTTCAAATTTCTTCATTTGTGGTCTCCTCAACTCTGGCTGTGATACTTCCGCTACCAGGTGTTATTAATAGTGTTCTTCCTAAACTGGTTTCTCCGGCGGAACGAATAATTTTTCCTGTTTCTGCATCTCGAACCATAGAATATCCTCTTTTCAATATTGCAGAAGGACTTAAGCCTTCGATTTTTTGCATATCAATCATTAATCTGTGGCGAATATCTTTAACGCGATCATTTATAGTTGAAAGTAACGCTTCCTTTACATCGTCAAATCGTAACAATTTTGGTTGTTCTATTCTTCTAAATCTGAGTTCAAGCGATTCAGGCGTAAAGACGTTGAGCATTAGTCTGATTCGAGCTGTCTTCTCTTTTATTCCAGAAACCAAACTCGCTGAGGCGTCTGAAATTCTATTGAGTATATCTTGTTTAAGGGGGCTTACTAATTCAGCTGCCGCAGATGGGGTAGGGGCTCTAAGGTCTGCAGCGTAATCACATAAAGACCAATCTATTTCGTGTCCAATCGCGCTTATTACAGGGATTTTTGAATTGGCAACAGCGCGAACGAGATTTTCGTCAGAAAACGGCAAAAGGTCTTCAATTGATCCCCCTCCTCTGGTGAGAACGATAACATCTGCCATATTATATTTATTTACTGTTTCTATTTGAGTTATAATTATTCTAGCAGCTTCTGTTCCTTGAACGGGAGCAGGGAAAATGCGTATATCAATAGTAGAATTTCGTCTTGTTATTATTTGTAAAAAATCTTTAACAGCAGCTCCTGTGGGACTCGTTATTACAGCAACAGATTCCGGCATAAAAGGAATTGGGATTTTTTTTTCTGAATCGAAAAGTCCTTCTTGTGAGAGCCTTTGCTTTCTTTCTTCAAGAAGACGAAGAATATCTCCAGAACCAGTTTCGTCCATAGAATCGACAATAATCTGGTAGCTACCCCGAGCTTCATAAACGGAAATTGAACCACTTGCCTTAACAAGAAGCCCATCTTTTGGTGTAAAGGGAAGATATCGAGATTTTCCTTTGAACATAACAGCAGAAATAGAGCTCGTTTCATCTTTTAAGGTAAAATACAGGTGTCCCGTGCTTGAAGGTCTGCAATTTGAGATTTCTCCTTCAAGTATGACAGAAGGAAATGAGCCTTCAAGAATTTCTTTAATAATAGAGGTTAGTTCTGCAATTTTCATAGTCATTACTTGAGGCATAAACTAAAACTACCATGACGGGCGAGTTTTCTCAAGCGGTGTTTTTTATATGCCGATACAATAAATAGTATGAAAGCACTTGCAGTATTATTTGCCGGTAAATTAACCGGAAATTCACGAGAACCATTAGCGGGCGGAGCATCGGCTTTTGAGCGCTCTGTAGCACGAGTATCAGAATTTCCTCATATTGAGAAAGTTTTGGTCTGTGCAGCTCAAAAGGGATCCGGTTGTATAGAAAATTCTCCCCAGTATATTCTACGAAAAAATGATGATTGGACTCCAGAATCGTTTTTTTCTATTATAGAAGAAGAATCTGAGGGTTTCGATCACATCTATCTTGTCTGGGCAGATTGTCCTTTTTTAGATAGCTCTTTTGCAGCAAAGTTATATGATTTACATGTGCAATATGCATCCGAATACACTTTTGCAGACGGTTATCCCTTAGGCCTTGCCCCAGAAATTCTTGCCCGGGGTATACTTCCAGTTTTAGTAAAAATGTCACAGGGCATTAGCGCTCCTTTAACAAGGGAAAGTGTTTTCGAAACAATAAAAAAAGAAATCAATTCTTTTGATATAGAAACAGATATTGCCCCAGTTGATTTACGGCATCTCAGACTTGAATTTGCCTGCGATACAAAAAGAAACACCCTTTTGTGTGAATCTTTTACAGATATAACTATACAAAATTATGCGAATCTTATTGCAGAACGGGCAGAAGCATTAAGAAGCCTTCCGGCCTTTTATGCTCTTCAGATAGCAGGACGCTGCCCCTATGAGTGTCGCTTTTGTCCGTATCCGGAATTTTGTCTCTCTGGACAGGGAATTTCGCCTGGTATTTCAGCTCCTAATCGCCGAGATTTTATGAAATACGAAGATTTTTCTCTTGTTATAGATAAGATCTCTCGTTTTTCTGGTGACGCTGTGGTTTCTCTTTCTCTATGGGGTGAGCCTTCGTATCATCCCGACATTGTTCTATTTATTAAAAAGATTCTCTCCTATCCAAGTCTTTCTGTATTAATTGAAACGACCGGTATCAGTTGGGATCCTCTTATTTTAACGGATATTGCACAAAGCATTAAAGAATTTGAGCCAAGACAAAACGGCCAGCCTCCAATAACCTGGATTGTTTCTCTCGATGCTGTGGGCAGTACTTGTTATGGAAATGAACATGGAATAGAAGAAAGCGCTAGAGCTGATATTTTATTTCGTGAAGCTTTAGCAACGGTGGAAGTGCTTCTTTCTCTTTTTCCTAAAGCTGTGCATCCGCAAATGCTTCGATTAAAAACTAATGAAGAAGAATTAGAATCTTTTTATAGATTTTGGAAACAAAAAACAGGAAATGTTATTATTCAAAAACATGATCATTTTTGTTCATCTATAACCGATTTACGCGTTGCAGATCTTTCTCCATTGATTCGTCATCCCTGTTGGCATCTTAAGCGAGATATGTGTATTATGATGGATGGAACTGTACCCCTATGCAGGGAAGATCTATATGCTACCCACTTACTAGGGAATGCGTTTTCTCAAGATTTCGAAAAAATCTGGAGTGAAAGTATTGAAGTGTACCAGCAACATGTAAAGTGTAATTACGAAGGACTATGTGGAGCCTGTGATGAATACTATACCTACAATTTTTAATGAACGAAAAGTTGCACATACAATTGTAGGTGGAACAGTTAAAAAAAGTGATGAAGAAATCCCCCCTTTTACTGTTATTCTTTTAAATAGAGGAGGACGGTATTATAGGTCTGCTGTGTTTCAAAATCTTGAAAATGCAGGTTTCACTTCTGTTATTTCTATAGAAATGTCTAATGAACCCTACGATATTGAAAACCTTTCAATTCGTTTTCCCAGTGTGAAATTTCTAGTTCCACTGGATAAGGTTACCGTGGGCGAAATGATTAATACCGCAATGGCAGAAACATCTTCGCCTTGGGTTTTTGTTTTGTGGAATGATATACGTATTTCTCCTTCTAGCATTAGTCAACGTTTAATTAACAGAATTTGTGAAGAGGGTCTTTTGTGTACCGCACCTGTTTTGAGCAGTCAAAAAATGGAAGCTTTGCCAGTACAAATGGTTCCTGCTATTAATGTAAATAATTTTCAAGTCGAGCCAATGCCCTGTATTAGAGAAGGATCCCCAAGTATATATCCTTTTGATTATATTGGTATTTATAATAGAGACAAGTTTATTAAACTTGGTGGTTTTGATTATACAATTTTAAATTCTTACTGGCAAAATTTAGATTTTGGTTTTAGAGCTCACTTGTGGGGAGAGAAAATTGTACTTTCTACAAGTTTTAGACTCGCCTATGATGCAGACGTTCCACAGGAAGATATAACACCCGATGCATCCTATAGATATTTTTATCTAAAAAATTTGGCACCTGTTTTTCGTAAAGACGAGGCTGTTCTTTCTCGTTCTCGACTTTTGCCCTTTGCCCTTCGTTCAGGTATGACCCTTTTTGATTCTATATCTGCTTTTTCGCGGGTTAGAAAATGGATTCATCTAAATAGATACCGCTTTGTCAGAGATGCTGCTGATATAGTACGTTCATGGGAGCCCTATTTGCAATGACAGGCGTAATTCTTCAGGCTAGGCTTGATTCAAGCCGTTTGCCACAAAAAGCTTTATTAAATCTCAGTGGTGAGCCCATTATAGTACGGGTTATGCAAACATTAAAAACCGTTCCCGCAGACATCTACGTCTTAGCCTGCGATACGGCTTCTGAAGCAGTCTTTGCTCCTTTGGCAGAATCCTGCGGATTTCGCTGTATTGGAGGTCCAAAGGACGATGTTCTTGAGCGATTTTGTAGTGTTATTCGCAAAACAGGAATTACAACAGTAATTCGCGCTACAGGAGATAATCCTTTTTTATTCGCAGATGCTGCTTCAGCAAGTGTTCAGCGGTTTAATGAACTACAGAATACAGAAAATCCTGCTGACTATTTTACTTACACCGGCTTACCTCATGGTAGCGGAATTGAAGTGTATTCATCTAAAAAATTATTAGAAGCAGCAGCGCTCACAGATGTATCATATGAGCGAGAACATGTGGGTCCTTCTTTATATAAACACCCTGAACGATTTTCTTGTATCTTTGAAACTGCTCCATCTCAATGGTATTACCCTGGAGTGAGAACAACTATAGATACGCGCGAAGATTATGAGAGAACTGTGCTCCTCTCAGAATATCTTGATGCCCGGGCAGGAGGGCTACCAACTTCCTCAAAGTTAATTTTGGAAGCGTGGAACTTTGTAACTAGGCCAGTATTATTTATTCCATCTACAGAGCACGGTGGGGGAACAGGTCATATTCGCAGATTGGTATCGTTAATAAAGTCATTAAAAGAGGAATGGAGATGTCTCCTCTATATACCTCGCGCTTCAGCTTTAGTTAAAGCAGTCCCACCTGAAATAAAACCTTTTATTATTTCTGATCTTCCTGTTTCTGCACATTTAGTTATTCTTGATCATTTTAGAACTGATGTGAGTTTAATAAAACAATTTAGAAAAATTGGACCAGTCGTCGCGATTGACGAGGGTGGGAGAGGTCGCTCTCATTGTGATTATCTTCTCGATATAATTCCAGGTCTTCACTGTCTTTTGCGCCGATCGGCAAATCTTTCTGATATTTCTTTTTTACCCTTACCCACTGCGCGTAAAAAAGAAGCCGTTCAGCAGATTAGGAGAGTCCTTGTTGTAGCTGGTGGTGAAAATGATGCAGACTTAATAACACCTGTCTCTCAATTTTTGGCTTCGTTAGATTTTGAAGTTACATCTATAAATCCACATATTAGTGGAACGACAATAACACCTAAGGGATACACCATAACTGGACTAGTGGAAAATTTGAGAGAAAAGCTTTGTCATTATGACCTAGTGGTTACTCATTATGGCTTTACAGCCTTTGAAGCTCTTGCTGCTGGGTGTAGAGTTATTTTATTTTCTCCCACCTGGTATCATTACAAATTATCTCGGGCCTACGGATTTTCTTCAATACCTCCAAAAAAAAATATTTCTGCTTATTTGAGATCTTTTCTTTCTCGTGGAATAGCTGTACCGAATGTGGTAACTCCAGAAACAAAACAGTCTGATCTTGCAAGTGCTATTCGAATTCTGACAGCAAGAAGTATTCATGTATGTCCTCTTTGTGGCTCATCAATTAGAAGTAAAATCTTGCTTCGCTCTCCTGACAGAACCGTTGTTTCTTGCAGTGTTTGTTCCATGGTGTATCCTTGTTTTTTGCCCGGAACGAGTCAAACATATAAAAAGTCTTATTTTTTTGAAGAGTACCGCAACCAATATGGCAAAACATATCTCGAAGATTTCGATACTATACGTATACAGGGTCTTCGACGCTTTGCAGTCATAGAGAAATTAGTATCAAGGTATATTAAGGGATTGGAGCAAGAAGAAAAAAATCTTCTCGATATTGGCTGCGCCTATGGTCCTTTTTTATCGGTTGTCAAAAATGCGGGATGGAATGCCTTTGGAACAGATATTTCTCCAGAGGCTGTTGAATATGTACAAAAAGAGTTACATATTACTGCATGGGTTTCGGCGTTTCCTGCTCCAGACAGAACAAATCTCATTGCAGGAAATAAATATGCTGTAATATCGCTTTGGTATGTTATTGAACATTTTCAGGATCTTGAGCCTGTTTTCGAACGTATTCGAACTCTTTTGATTCCAGGGGGATTACTTTCATTTTCTACTCCCTCAGGATCCGGAATTTCTGCCCAAAGAAACCTTTCTCAGTTTTTACAAAAAAGTCCCGTAGATCATTTTACCGTGTGGAGACCACAATACATAAAACGCCAACTTATGAGATATGGCTTTTCTGTTGTGCGCATAGTCTATACTGGGCATCATCCTGAGCGGTTTCCTGGAATGGAAAAAATTAAAAAAAATGGTTTTTTATGGCGTTTTATTGAATTATTTAGTAAGCTTTTTTCACTTGGAGATACCTTCGAAGTATATGCAATAAAAAATGGCACCCTGGAGGATATTAATTGAAAAAGCGTGTTCTTATTTTAGGTGCCGGTTTTATGCAAGGCATAGCAATATCTTGTGCAAAAGAAAAAGGTTGGGAAGTTGTAGCCGTAGACGGAAATCCTCAAGCGGTTTGTAAAGATCTTGCGCATCGTTTTGAACCAATTGACCTCAAAGACTTACATGGTCTCTCTGTTTTAGCCCGCTCCTTAAAGGATAATGGAGGATTAGATGGAGTTTTTACCGCTGCAACAGACTTTTCTGCTTCAGTGGCCTGGGTAGCAAGTGAAATTGGACTTCCTGGGCATAGTTACGACGCTGCCTGCAATGCATCTGACAAGATACGGATGCGCTCTTGTTTTGCTCGAGACGGAGTTCCCTCTCCTTTATTTATATCGGTTAATGCGGATTCACTATCTTCTGTTTCTAAGCGGATCGCGGAAAAAGGTATTATGTATCCTTTCATTGTTAAACCTGTAGATAATATGGGCGGAAGAGGCTGTCGAAGAGTTTCTTCGGAAAAAGACCTTGACTCAGCCTTGTCCGACGCTCTTGTTTTTTCAAGAAGTGGTACTGCAATAATCGAAGAAATTATGGAGGGCCCTGAATTTTCGGTTGAAGGACTTTTTTATGATAATTGCCTTCATATTACCGGACTTGCAGACAGGCATATTTATTTTCCTCCATACTTTATAGAAATGGGACATACTATCCCTTCTTCCTGCTCTTTAAAGATTGAGAGCGAAATATATTCGGTTTTTGATGCAGGCATCCGTTCTCTTGGTCTTAGTCACGGAGCTGTAAAAGGTGATATAAAACTGACGCCTCGAGGCGTCATGATAGGTGAAATAGCTGGAAGACTTTCCGGCGGATACATGTCTGGTTGGACTTTTCCCTATTCATCGGGCGTTGATCTTACAAGTGCGGCACTTGATCTTGCTGTAGGAAATGCAAAAACAGTAGATTTAACCCCTCCTATTCATCTTATTAGTGCCGAAAGGGCTTGGATTTCAATTCCTGGAAGGATTGCTTATGTTTCTGGTATACAAAAAGCACGTACAATTCCTTTTGTCCGTGATATATATCCTCGGCTTGCCGAAGGGAATAGTGCTGTCTTTCCTCAGAATAATGTTGAAAAAGCTGGCAATTGTATTGCAGTTGCACCAACACGAGAAGAAGCTATTTTTGCAGCAGAGCAGGCTTGTCGCGAAATTTTTGTTCGCCTTTTGCCAAATGTAAAAGAAACAGACCTTTATATAAACAGTGGACCTTTAGGACCCGGCCATTTTCCTCCAGATGCTTTTAATATTCCTTTGGAGAGTCTTAAAAGTGAGCCTGTAGTACATGCTCCAGATTCTTTTTATATTCCTGCAGCTCTTTCTCCCTTTCTTGACACTGCAAAAGACTGGCAGGGAAGGACTCTTCGCGCATCATTACAAATGGCAGTGAGTATAGAAAAACAAATAGGAGAGATACTTTCAAACTCCCAAGACAAAGCGTTTCCTCTTTTATGGAAAGCGCTTATTCGTGGAGGTGTTCAAGCCTTGGTATATGTGTATGACTCATATTAATTTATTGCCTAAAAAGAATTGTTTTTTATTTTTGTGTATTATTTTTCTATATGTGAATCTACCATTAGCTGGTGCAGAGCCATTGTCTCTCCAGTCTTTAACCGATGTTGCTAATAATTTACAGGCTTCTGTATTTTGGGATCCTCTTTCAGGTACGGTAGTACTTTCGAAAAATGGACATTTAGTTAATTTTAGGGCAGGGGAAGAACTGGTTCTTTTTGATTATCGGGATTTTGTTCTTTTGGACGCTCCTCAGCGAAGTTCTCATGGTGTTTTTCTTACAGATTCCTTTGTAATGCGCCTTGAATCTTTTTTTGATACTAAGAAACCAGAGGTACATTATCGGGTTGGAGCAATATTGATAGACCCGGGTCATGGAGGAAAAGATCCAGGAGCAACTGGAAAAGCTGTTGTTGGTGGAAAAACAGTAGAAATTCGAGAAAAAGATATTGCATTGACGGTTTCTAAAGACTTGCATGCAAGACTTACGAAAAGTTTTCCAGATAAACAGATAGTCATGACTCGAACTTCTGATACCTATCCGACCCTTGAAGAACGAGTTGAAAAAGCAAATTCCGTAAAATTAAATGAACATGAAGCAATTTTGTACATTTCAATACATGCAAATGCTGCCTTTAATAAAAATTCTTCCGGTTTTGAAGTGTGGTATCTTTCACCCGATTACAGGCGAACCGTAATAGATTCAGATGGTTCTGCAGAGGCGAATGAAATTTTACCAATACTAAATTCGATGATGGAAGAAGAATTTACGACAGAAAGTATTTTAATTGCAAAGAGCGTAATGGATGGTATTTCCGAACAAATTGGTGGATTAAGTCGTAATCGGGGAATAAAAGAAGAAGCGTGGTTCGTCGTGCGCAACGCTCGTATGCCGAGTGTTCTTGTTGAACTTGGTTTTGTGAGTAATCCGGAAGAAGCTGCATTACTAGCAGATCCTGAGTACTTGCGAAAATGTGCGTTAGGAATATATAATGGTCTTGCATCATTTATATCCCATTTTGAAAATTCCAGAGGATTTACAACAGTTCAATGAATAATATCATTCAGTTTATTAATAAAATCAGCGAAAAAATAGTCATGCTGAAAAAGTCTACCAAGATTCTCATTCTTTTTCTCAGTTTTATACTTATAAGCATGGCTGTAACACAGATAATTTCACTTTCTAATAGGCATAAAGTTGTTTTATTTTTTCCAGAACGAGACAAACCTTCTGTAACAAGAAAAGAAATTAGGTATCTACCAGTTCAAAAAGATCTTGATATGTCATTAAATGGGTTTATTAGTGAGTTGCTGTTGGGTCCATTTAATAAAGAGTATAGTCCACTTTTTAACTCCGATACACGCGTCTCTCAGGCCTTTATACGCAATAAAAGTGCATATATTAATATAACTACTCAAAAAATTGAACCTGAAGCTGGAGTAGCTAATTATGAAGAATCGTGGAAATTATTTAAAAAAAATGTTTGTACAAACTATAGAAGTATTGTTAAGATATATTTATACATTAATGGTGTCGAGGTATATGCTGAAAATCCAGTTGTTGACGCAGTCATAATAAAATGAAAAGCGTTGACAAAAGGTTTTTCTTCCGTATACTTATAACTTGACAGGGCTATAATACGTGTATTTAAAGGAGCTTTGAATGAAAAGGAGATTCATAATTGTTGCAATCGCGCTACTTTTTGCGGGCGGTTTTGCAATGGCAGAGGAAGCAGTCCTTATTGATTTCTCACTGTTGAACGCGGATATTGTAGAAGATGCTAATGGCAATATGTCTATGAACCGCAGGACAGTAATGGACTTTTCCACTGTAGCTGGTGCCACTTTCACGGAAGAACAGAAGGCACTGATGAGAACGTCACTCGCCCTCAATTCTTGGGAAGTTGTACTTAATTCGTCAGCCAGAAATACTACTAGCGTTTCTGTATCCAATGCAAGAGCTGCAACCGTTAGCCAAAACGCTAAAAACTTTGCAGGTCAAACAATGCTTGGTGTTCGTGTAAATTTTCCAACCTGGAACGCAAACGCTAATGCGCTTGTGCGTCCTTCTTTCGATATCCCAAGCTATGAACCCATGGCTCAGGTAGCGGATGATGGTACCTTACAGGAAGCAACTGAAGAAGATAAGGCTGCAGGACTGACTCGTTTTGAGGACGGATACGGCGTAGTAAAGAACATTGGTGTTCTTAAATCTATTGCGGTAAATACCTACGGAATGAACTTTCCTCATGGTTTATATGTAATTCTTCGTGATCAAAACAACGTAGAACGCAGATATTTCATGGGTTACCTTAATTTCGACGGCTGGAAAGAACTTGTTTGGCAGAATCCAGAGTACGTTTCTGAAGTACGTACCCGTGAAATTCGCCTTTATCCTGTATATCCTACTGCCTTACCACATCAAACCTTCAATGGTTTCCTTGTAACAAGAGATGCGGCACATATGGGTGGAGATTTTGTCGGGTATTTCAAAGATGTAAAGGTAATCTTTGATAAGGCTGTTCTTAATACTGTTCGCGATTTCGCAGATGAAGATCTGTGGGGCGTTCAAACAAAACAAGAAAACGATCGTAAAACGCTTGAAGTTTCCCGCTTTGGTGGAGTTCAGGTACTACGTTTCCTTGAGCAAGAAAAAATGGCTACAGAGCAAAAATTCTCTCCTTCAGAGGGATCAGCTGCTGCAGCTGAAGCTGCCAATTAATTTTGACAGTGTAAGAAAAAAGGATCCTTCGGGGTCCTTTTTTTTTTATAATTTCAATATCTATTGAGGATCATGCAAAACTCAGGATGTTTTGCAAGATCTGCCAATAATGTAGGTGGAGAATTCCATCAAGTCTATGTATTGCAAAGACTTGATGGAATTCTCCAAGAGGTAATTACAAAAGTAACCGACTTTTGCAATTACCTCTATTGATAGTTAAAGAAAATCTTATTAAAGTGGTTAATATGAATGAACCGGGAAAAACGGATCACTGGCTTCCAAATAGGGAAGTTCTAGCTCTCTCGTACTCGTCTCACCAAAAAGATTTTCAATTGTTACTGGAACGAATCGAGTCTCGTTTGCGCACGGGTATTTCTGTGTCGTCAGTTCCCACATTTAAATCTCGAGTAAAGTGTTTTAATAGTTATTATCGAAAGCTTTTACGTAATCTTCCAAAAGATATAAGTTCTCGAAAAGACCTTCCTATTGTAAGTGATATTATTGGTATACGTATAATTTGTGCTTTTCTCGAAGACTTAGCACGAGTTGAAGAGTATTTACACAAGTGCTTTACCGTGTATGAAGTTGAACGAAAAGGTGCAGATCGTACTTTTAGAGAATTTGGTTATGAATCAACGCATATTATTTTAGCTATTCCAGAAGAATTGACTGAAGGATTATCTCTACCAAAAGATCTTCTTTTTGAAATACAAGTTCGAACCATTTTACAAGATGCTTGGGCAGAAGTTGAACATGAACTTGTCTATAAATCTGAGTTTTCCCCATTTGATCTTCCGTTAAAAAGAAAATTAGCATCAATAAATGCAAGTTTAAGTTTGGCTGATATAATTTTTCAGGAAATTAGAGATTATCAAAATAAATTAAATCGTGAACTTGATAAACGCAGAGGTAGTTTTTACCAACAAGCAGACTTTGAATCTGAAATGACCTTACAGCCTGCTGTTTCTAATAATGCTTCAAATTCTCTTAATGGTACAGATGGATCTATGTCTTATGTCCAAGGGACAATCGATGACATGATTTTAGCCGCTATCGAAGCACATAACGTTGGAAATCTTGAAAGAGCGAGTATCATTTATACTCATATTATAGATGCCAAACCAAATAATACTGTTTTGTCGGTAATGTATAAACATAGAGGAATGGCATATTTTGCTCAATCTAAATATGAAAATGCTTTATCCGATTTTAAAAATAGTGCAAAGACTAAACCTGATAATTTCAGAGCCTATTACTATATTGCGATTGTTTTAAGTGTATTAGGGAAAAATTCAGAAGCTGTAGAGAATTTTACTCTTTCATTGGAATTAAATCATTTTCAACCATATGTTTATTTCCGTCGAGCTCAAGCGTATTACCATCTTGGATTTTTTAGCGATGCTCTTTCAGATTTGGATAAGGCAGTTTCTTTAGGTTTTGATAAAGCAGAAGAAAAACAACTTCGATTACTCATAGCAAAAAACCTAGATATTACTTAAAGCTGTTGACATTTTTTATTAGCTTTGGTATAAGTATTCTCGTTGTTGCAACATTAAAAAAAATAATAGCGCAATAAAATCTTGTCTCCTTCGTCTAGTGGTTAGGACATCGGGTTTTCATCCCGACAACAGGGGTTCAATTCCCCTAGGAGATGCATAGTCTGTATAGGACATAAAGGTAAGGACGTTTGTCCTTACCTTTTTTTTTCTTTCAGGAGGAATCGGACCATGTCTGATATTGACAAGCGATTTAGCAGTACCGTCCGAGAAGAACTTATACAGGCAATTACTGATGCCAATAATAATGAAGTCTTTTTTACCGGAATGCTTAATGGAGAAGGCCTTGTCATTTCTGTTTCTATAGCTGCACGAGGAAATAGAACTTCTGTTCCAGTTATTCAATCTGCTGTAGAAACTGCCGATGTTCTTATTCATAATCATCCTTCAGGCAATTTAACTCCAAGCGATGCAGATCTTGAAATAGCATCGAGAGTATCTGAATCTGGTTTAGGTTTTTACATAATTGATTCTCCTGTAACAGATGTTTATGTCGTAGTAGAACCCGTTTTGGTTAGAGAAAAGAAACCTCTCGATTCAGATGCTGTTGCTGCCTTGCTCGACGAAACAGGCCCTCTGTCTTATTTAACAGAGGGATATGAAGAGCGTTCTGCACAAATACAATTAACCCATTCTATAGCACAAGCGTTCAATGCTGGTTCTATTGGTGTTTTTGAAGCAGGAACAGGGGTCGGAAAAAGTTTTGCCTATTTACTCCCTGCCATGTCTTGGTCTTTGCAAAATAAAGATAGAGTAGTTATTTCAACTGGTACAATAAACCTTCAACAACAACTCATAGCAAAAGATATTCCTATGGCGGAAAAAATAATTGGCCAACCGGTAAAAGCAGTTTTGCTAAAAGGTAGACAAAATTATATTTGTAAAAGACGCCTTGCAGAAGCAATACAAGATTCCAGACAAGACAGTGACCTTTTTGAAGATGAGACTAATGAGCTTGAGCAAATAGCTCAGTGGGCCACAGTTACGGAGGATGGAAGCCGCTCAGATCTTTCTTTTGTGCCTCATGAAGCTATTTGGTCACGGATTTGCTCTGAATCTGATGCATGCATGGGCATGCGGTGTTCTTTTCATGATGACTGTTTTGTTATGAAAGTTCGCAAAGAAGCAGCTTCTGCTTCAATTTTAATTGTCAATCATCACTTATTATTTGCGGACCTCGAGGTACGCATGGCTGGAGCAGGTTACGACGACACCGTTGTCTTACCTCCTTTTCATCATATTATTTTCGATGAAGCCCATTCTATGGAAGATGCTGCAACTAGTTTTTTCTCTGAATATTTTACTCGTTTTAAACTTCTTAAACAACTTTCTGTATTGTACCGAGTGAGGCGGAACTCAGTAGGTGGCCATTTAGTCTCTTTGGAGCGGCTTTCTTCTTCGGGAGGCGAAATACAGAACGCACTTGCTGCAATTTCAGATGTAAAAGCTGCTTTTTCTGCAGTAGAAGATGCAGCCCTTGAACTTTTAACAGATTCAAATACATGGCGACTTTCCCCTGCGACAGAACGACAGGCAGAAAAACTTCTTCCTCTTTTATCGGCATTGAGAACTTCCTTAGCAGAGTTTGTTGGAATAATTAGAGGTATAATTGACGGTATAGATGAAGATAATATTGATGACCCAGTTGTATGGGAATCTAAATTTGCACTTAAAAGACTTGAGCTTGTTGGCTTACTCTGCCTTCATTTTTGTGAATGGAGTGAAAGAGGGGAATCTGTTTTTTGGATAGAAAAAAAACGGCTTGTATCCAGAGCTTCTCGTGGAACTGATTCTGAGACAACATGGTACCCTCGTTTTGTGCAAACCCCTCTTTCCATAGCCCAAATGATGAAAGAAGGTGTTTTTGAACCACTGAGGACTGTTATTTGTACTTCTGCAACACTTCGCATTGCAGGGCGGTTCGATTACTGGTTAAAACGTACAGGTGTACAACTTATGGACAGCGAAAGGGTTCTTACTGGTTTTTATGATTCACCTTTTCCCTATAAAAAAAATGTTCTCCTCGCAATTCCAGAAGACGCACCCTTGCCTGAGTCACCGAGTTTCCAGCCATGGATAGAAACAGCCATTGTTTCACTCCTACAGGCATCAGGGGGCCGCTCCTTAGTACTTTTTACATCGTATGAGTCTCTTAGGTCGGCTTGCGAAGTTTCTCGTGCGGCTCTGTCCCCATTTGGTATTACCATATTTAAACAAGGCGATGACGACAGAGCTCGCTTGCTTGAAGCATTTAAAACAGATGAAACAAGCGTTCTTTTTGCAACAGACTCATTTTGGCAAGGAGTTGATGCTCCCGGTGATACTCTTTTGCAGGTTATATTGGTAAAACTTCCCTTTAGAGTCCCAAATGATCCAGTTCTTGCAGCTCGCTCTGAAGCTATTACCAGAGCTGGCGGGAATGCATTTATGGAATTAAGCTTGCCAGAGGCAGTGGTCCGTTTTCGACAGGGTTTTGGCCGTTTAATGCGTAAAAATTCAGATAGGGGAGTTGTTACTGTTTTAGATCGAAGACTTTTGGCTAAAAAATATGGAAGTTTATTTTTGCAGAGTCTTCCAGAAACTGCAACAAGCTTTAGCCCTGCATCTCATTTGTATCAAAAAATAGAAAATTGGATATATCCGTAAGTAGGGTGTGGGCCATCTAGGTTGTATTGATTTTTTATAGTATTTAAAATAAAAAAAGCTGTTGGACAATCTATTGTCGAACAGCTTTTTTCATGAACAGCCTTGTTTCAAGGCGGGTATTATTTGAAGTCCTTCGGTCGGCGTTCAGTACGTTTGCACTTTGCGCATTCCGCGACATTCTTCAGTTTTCCGCTTTCAAACAGGGTTTTCATTATAATTTCTCCACCGCATTCACAAATAAACTTCTGTGTTGAAACTGCTGATCGAGAGTTCTTACTTGCTCCACCCATATGTATACTCCTGAAACCAAATATATATCAAAAGAATATAGAACTTATCTAAAAGTGTCAAGTAAAAACAAAGATTTAACCGGTTCTCGCTTTAATTCGGGCTTGACTATAGAAAATACTTTTGGTATTCTAATAAAACAGTTTTATTTCGGGGGTTCCCTTTGTCAGTGAAAAATACATCTGCGGTCAAACGACACAAGCAGAGTGAAGTACGGCGGATCAAGAACAAGGCCGTGAAGAGTTCAGTACGCACAAGCGCTAAAAAATATGTAGCAAGTATTCATGCTAACGATTCTGTTGTTGCTGATGGTTTATTGCGCGAACTGGTTAAAGAGCTCGACACCGCAGCGGGTAAAGGTGTTATTTCCCGCAACGCAGCGGCAAGAAAAAAGTCACGCATGCATAAATTGTACAACGTTTCTTTTGCTGCTAAATAAGAGTTCTTGATACTGTATCAAGACAAGTACCGCAACGGCGTTCAAGCCTGTTGCGGTTTTTTTTTCTTAACAAGACCAGTTTTTTGTGATACCATGTAAAATCAGAGGACAGCAATGAAACCAACCAAACAGACAAAAAGTGACCTAGTAGAAAAGATTTATGCTAAAACTGGACATGATTTAAAAGATATAAAGTCTGTCGTAGACAGTTTTCTCGAAGAAGTTAAAAATGCCCTTGAACAAAATCAGAGTGTTGAGCTTCGTGGTTTTGGAACTTTTGAAATTCGCGAACGAAAAGGCAGAGAAAAAGCCCGAAACCCTAAAACAGGTGAAATTGTTAGTGTTGAAGATCATGCCGTCGTCGCGTTTCGTTCAGGAAAAGACTTAAAAAATAGTGTTTGGAGCATACCCTCTAGGAGTTCAGATGCAAGGATTCGTGAATGAGTTCTTTTAAACTGAAAGATTTTTTTATCAACTGTGGCCTGCTTGTTCTTTCTGTCGCACTTTTTGCCTTACCTCAACCTAATCTTCTATCACTTATCGGGTTCCCTTTTTTCGCCTATATTGCTTTTATTCCGCTATTTCTTTTGGTTAGAAGAGTTTCTTTCCGATTTTCTTTTTTATGGGGAGGACTCTACGGTCTTCTTTCATACTGCGTTTTTACATATTGGCTTGGAGTATTTCATCCTTTGGCAATGTATGTCATAGGTGTTTTGTATTTTTTCTGGCTTTTGCTTATTGTACCTTTATTAAAATTGGCAGACATCTTTTTTCCCAAAAAAGGTTTTATTGTTCAGTGGATTATCTGGATAGGGTATGAATATGTAAAAACCCTCGGATTTAACGGATATTCATATGGAATAATTGGTTATTCTCAGTGGTCGCTACCCATAGTTATTCAAATTGCTTCTGTTTTCGGTGTTTGGGGTGTTTCTGCCTTAGTAACCTTTCCTTCTGCCTGGATTGCAGGTGGTCTTAAAGAAAATTGTACCGGACCATTTCGATCTTGGTTTTCACCTTTTCCGGCTTTTGCAAAAAAACATGCAGTATCCGGTATAATCTGGCTTGTCCTAATGGTGGCTACTCTTGTTTTTGGATTCTTTTCTCTTAAAGACTATTCTGCTTATCCCTCGGTTTCTGTAGCTCTTATTCAGCCCAACAGCGATCCGTGGCTTGGTGGTATTAATTCCTACCGACGCGATTTTACAATGCTTTCACGCTTGTCAGATGAGGCCTTGGCAGCACATCCTGGAATAGATATGGTTGTGTGGCCGGAAACAGCCTTTATTCCCAGAATAGACTGGCATTACAGGTATAGAGATGATCCGGAATCTTGGGATTTGGTTTCCGATTTGTTAGAATACTTAAACAAAGCTCCTGTCCCCTTTATTATTGGAAATGATGATGCAGTTGTAGAGAAGACAGATGAAGGAATTCAAGATAGAGTAGATTACAATGCTGTATTTGTTTTCAAACCTGGAAAAAATGTAATTCCCCCAAAGCCAGACAGCTATAGAAAAATGCATCTTGTGCCTTTTACAGAACATTTTCCCTATCGTAAATGGTTTCCGTGGGTATATGACTTGCTTATAGCTAACGATACTCATTTTTGGGAGAAAGGTAGAGATCCTGTTGTTTTTAACGTAGCATCTCTTGATTTTTCTACACCAATTTGTTTTGAAGATACCTTTGGATATATTTCACGTAAATTTGTAAACAACGGGGCCAGGGCAATTTTTAATTTAACAAATGATGCTTGGGCAAAAAGTCTGCCCTGTCAGTATCAACACTTGAGCATGTCTGTATTTCGCGCAGTCGAAAACCGAGTACCTCTCGTTCGCTCTACTGCATCTGGTCAGACTTGTATAGTAGATCCAAATGGGCGTATCTTACAAATGGCAGAGCCAAGTAAACCAGGTTTTTTAGTTGGAGATATTCCATTAATTGAGTCCTATTCACGTACAGGTTATGGAATATGGGGAGATTTTTTTGGTATAGTTTTTGCAATAGGAGCAGTAATTTTGCTCGCCGCTGGAATGTTACGTCGTTTTAGAAACGCACACGAGAAATAGGCAGGTATAAAAATGGAAACACGAAAGAAGATTTTAATTGTAGATGATGAACAAATTAATGTTGAATTTTTTGATTTAATGTTGTCAAAACTTGGTTTTATTGTCGAAAAAGCTTCAAATGGTTGGGAATGTCTTGAAAAAGTAAAAGAATTTCATCCAGACTTAATTATGCTGGATAATATAATGCCAAAAATGTCTGGCTGGGAAGTCACAAGAATTTTGAAAAAAGACCCTGAATATGCACAGTGGCATGATATTCCTATAGTCATGTTTTCTGCAATGGACGATGTTAAAGATAAAATTGAAGGTTTTGAACTCGGTGTTGACGACTATATAACAAAGCCCTTTAATTTTTCTGAAGTTCTTGCAAGAATTAGATCTGTCTTACGAAATCATGAACTGATAGATCAGTTAAAGAAGCGTGAATCTCGTATTGCTCTTCAAGAACAATTGACTCAAAATCTGCTCGATTATGTTGAACTAGTTTCGGACAAGTTTTTAGATCTGTGTATTTCGCAGGCTGACTCAGCAGATGCTGAATTTAAAGGTTCCGTTGACTCATGCAGGCTCGAATATACTCGCTTGCAGGGCAAAATTTCAGATTTACAGGAAGAAGCAATTAAGCTCAAAAGTAGAGAAATTGCTGTTACCTCACTTGAAAATGAATTACGAAAAGCATATAGCGAGTAATACATGATTACAGAAGAAAAAAAACAAGTTTTAGAATTTTTTTCAGAAGGAAGAAAGTTTTATAAATTGATGGACTTCGCAAATGCAAAAAATTGTTTTGAAAAAGCATTGCAGATTGATTCTTCAGATTCACCTTCGCGGGTGTATCTTGAAAGATGTGACTGGTATATGAAGAATCCTCCCGCAGAAGACTGGGATGGTGTCTTTACCATGACAACAAAGTAGGAACTATGGCACGATATAAAGAAAAAAACATGGAAAAAGATATTACCGTTTTTGGTAAAAAAACACAGTTTAAAGGTGTTTTGTCTTTTTCTGAAGAATTGCATATAGCAGGACGTTTTGACGGTACAATTGATGCTGTTGGAGCTCTCGTTATTAAAAAAAATGCAAGTTGTACAGCTGACTATATAAAAGCTGCTTCTATTGTAGTAGAGGGGTCTGTTGAGGGCGATTTAACTGCAGGTGATAGAATTGAAATGCGCACTGGAAGTTTTGTAAAAGGAAACCTGAGGGCTTCAAGGCTTCGGATTGCAGATGGTGTTTCTTTTGAAGGGCAAGTAGAAATGATTCGCTCTCATGCAGAACATGATTTATTTTCAACTCGTCCGGAAGTTTTAAAAGATGAACTTCGAATACCTCCTTCTTCGAGTACTTAAAAAGTGCATGTACAGAATTCTGCAAAACGATTGTTTAATGCACTAGTTAAAAAACAACTTCTTTTAGTAACTGCAGAATCTCTTACTGCTGGGCTTATTGGATCAGAAATTACACGTTTTCCTGGATCCTCTAAAGTTTTTTGGGGCGGAATGGTTGTATATGCACCAGAAGCTAAAACGAGTCTTTTAGGCGTTCCTTCTGCCCTTATTACGACCTATGGAGTTGTGAGTACAGAAGTTGCAAAGGCAATGGCACTTGGTGCCTTAGAACATAGTCCAGCCAATGTTTCTGTGGCAGTTACCGGACTCGCAAGTGCTGTACCTAAAAACGACCAAATTTTTGAACCTAAGACTATACAAACAGGAACGGTATGGATTGCTGTTGGTATAAAAAATAAAACCGGCGAATTCTCGGTATATTCAAAGCAATTTATTTTTTCCGGTAAAAGAAGGAGTGTGAGAAAAAAAACTGTTCGCAAGGCCTGTGAGCAGGTTTTATGCTATCTTGACAGAGTTTAAATGGTTTACTATACTACAGTTAAATCCAATCTTTTTTATCGGAAAAATCAGAACACATATATGTTTAAATCAAAAATCTAGCTATATCTTTATGGAGAATTCCCATGGCTACAATCAAAAAGCGTCGCACTTCTGAAAATTTAGAAGTAGAGCCGCAAGAGTCCCCTGAACAGGGACAACTTGATCTGGGAGCGCACGGGGAGCCAAGCACTGTAAGTGCACCTGTTTCAGAGGCTCCTTCCCAGAATCTTGATGCCAATACGCATCAGGATCCCGTTTCTGCCGAAGTGGTTGAGAATAATAATGCCGCTTCGAAAAATGTTGACAGTATAGAAAAGCGTGTTGTTGTTAGACCACGGGCAAAGAAAAAACCCTCTTCGTACGACAACAATAATACGCGTGATCATCGCGAACCGCGTCGTTACCGTGATAATCGAGGGCCTTCAGATTCTAGAGGATCCCAAGATACTCGAGGATCCCAAGATCCTCGAAGTTCTAATGATTCACGCGAATCTCGAGAACTTCGTAATGAAATGAACCAGTCTGCTCAGGCAGGAATTAATCAGTCAGAATCCGAAAACGCCCGCGAAAACGAAAACAAACCAAAACTTACCATCAACGAACTTACCCGTATGGGCATGCATGCGCTTCGAGACCTAGCCATTCAATATGGTGTTCCTCATGAAGACATGGTTGCAATGAAAAAACAGGAAATAATTTTCCAGATTTTGAAATCGCATACAGAACACGGTGGTATTATTTTTGCTTCAGGGTCTTTAGAAATACTTCCAGACGGATACGGATTTCTACGTTCCCCACAAAACAGCTACTTACCAGGTCCAGACGATATTTATATATCTCCGAGCCAAATTCGTTTGTTTAACCTTAAAACTGGTGATACCGTTTACGGCCAAATTAGGTCACCTAAAGAAGGAGAGCGATTTTTTGCTCTTTTACGGGTAGAAACAGTAAACTTTAACGAAGTAGCAGCAGCTCAGAGTCGAATTCCTTTTGATAACTTAACTCCCTTGTATCCGAATGAAAAACTAAACCTTGAAACAGCAAATGGTGAAATATCTACTCGAATAATGAATCTATTTTGTCCTATTGGAAAAGGTCAGAGAGCCTTAATTGTTGCTCCACCTCGTACCGGTAAGACAATATTGATGCAGAAAATTGCAAATGCAATTACAGAAAATCACCCAGAAGTGTATCTCATTGTTTTATTGATCGATGAGCGTCCAGAAGAAGTTACCGATATGGAGCGAACCGTTAAAGCAGAGGTTATTTCTTCTACTTTTGACGAACAGGCCACACGCCATGTGCAGGTTGCTGAAATGGTTTTGGAAAAAGCACGTCGCTTAGTTGAACATAAACGTGACGTTGTAATCTTGCTGGACTCAATTACTCGTCTAGCCCGAGCCTATAACCAGACCGTACCTACCTCTGGTAAAGTACTCTCCGGTGGTGTCGATTCCAATGCGCTTCATAAACCAAAACGATTTTTTGGCGCTGCACGTAATGTTGAAGAAGGCGGAAGTCTCACCATTATTGCAACTGCTCTTATAGAAACCGGAAGCCGAATGGATGAGGTTATCTTTGAAGAATTCAAAGGAACCGGTAATATGGAAATAAATCTTGACAGAAAACTATCAGATAGACGTTTATTTCCTGCCGTTAGTATTAAAAAATCTGGAACACGTAAAGAAGAGCTTCTTCTCACAGAAGAAGAAATTCAGAAGATCTGGGTACTTCGAAAAGTAATCAATCCTATGGATGATACCGAAATCATGGAGCTCCTTATTGACAGAATGAAGAAAAGTAAGAATAATGAATCATTCCTTCGTTCCATGAATACCGGTTCGGCTGCAATGGATTGATAAAGAATTTTTTCTAAAGAAACCGGTCTGTTTGTTTTTTATATTAAAAAATGAATGGATTGCTGCCTGCAGGAACTGGATCTGTGTGATCTGGGGAGCTAAAAGCCGTTTCCTGCGGAGCCTTGAACCTCTTTTTTGAGTATAATACAAGGCGCGTTTATTAGAAAACCCCGATTTTGGAGGCAACTATGAAAAAAGGAATCCACCCTGCGTATGACGCAACTAAGATTACCTGTGCGTGTGGAAGTGTTATTGAAACAAAGTCAACTGCAAAAGATATTGCAATTGAAATTTGTTCTGCCTGCCATCCGTTTTATACCGGAAAGCAGAAACTTGTAGATACTGCTGGTCGAATTGACCGCTTTAAGAAGAGATACAATATCAAGGAAAGCTAATTTCCTCTTTTGGTTTGTTAAAAAAAAGGCTGTTGGGCATAGAAATTGCTAGACAGCCTTTTTTATTTTAAAAAACACTCTGTATTGGAAGTGGGGGTAGCAGAAAAGTTTGGAATGTTTCTGTAGTTAATTTATTGTAGAAAAATAATTACACATTCCAAACTTTGGCGCGAGGGGGAGCCGCGTACGTTTTATAGCGGTTTATAATGAACAGCATAAAACCTGTGCGTTTTTTGCTCCCCCTTTTGCTTATTTGAAAATCTTAAAAAATTTAGCAGACAAATTTCCAGAGTCTATGTATTTTTTTGTTTCGGAAATCTTCGGGGATTGATTCGAGGCTGAGGTCTGTAACGATTATGTCGTCGCGACTTGCGGCTCCTCCAATATCATCTCTGTCGAATTTGAGGCTGCGGGAATTAGTGGAAAAATACAGTATTCCGCCGGGAGAAAGGAGTGCGAGACATAGTCTGCAAAGTTCTGCCCAGTCACGATTTAAGTCGAGAATGTCGACGGTTCTTTTTGAATTGGAAAAGGTTGGAGGGTCGCAGATTATAAGATCCCATTTATCTCCCGTTCGCCGTGCTGCAGTCAAAAAAGATTTTACATCTGAGTGGACGCAGGCATATTTTTCGTCTGCGCTTGTGTTTTTTTTAGGTCCGGCTTCTGGGGCTATGGAGGGGAATCCATTTAAGTTGAGATTTTCTGCTGCCCAGGAAAGATATGTTTTAGATAAATCTACAGAGGTTACCGATTCGGCACCACCTGCTGCGGCGTGAACTGAAAAAGAACCTGTATAACAAAAGAGATTTAATACACGTCTGTTTTTTGCTTCTGAGCGCACCATTAAGCGGGCGGGGCGATGGTCTAAAAATAAACCGGTGTCTAAATAATCTGATAGATTAAGGAGAAAACGTGAGCCGCCTTCGTCGATAATGATGCGTCTGCCTTTATTGCTTTTACGTTCATATTGAGATTCTTCGCCGCGTTGTTTTCTGCGAAGTTTTGAATAGCAATTGCTTTCTGGTATTGAAAGAATTTCTGCAGCTGCTTTTTGCATTTCTGCCATCCACAGTTCTTCTTCTTCTTCTGGTTTGTCGTAGGGGCGCTCGTATAAGGCAATATGCAAAAATCGTGACTCTGTCCCCATTTCATGAAAAATATCGACTGCGAGGGGAACTTCTGGAATGTCTTTGTCGTATAAGCGATAGCACGTAGTTCCAGTTCTTTTTGCCCATTTTCGAAGGTGTTTATATTGTTTTTCTAGTCTGTTAGCAAACATGAGTGCTTGAGCTGCTGTTTTGCTCTGTGGCATTGGTTGATCCTTATTCATCTTTTTGGGCATTCATCATGACGCAGAGCATGGCATAGCCGGAAGTGAGATCTTCTCTTTGAACTACAATATGTTCTGGAAGCTTGAGCTTCATATTTGTAAAATTCCAAATTGCTGTTATTCCGGCTGATACGAGTTGATCTGCAATTTCTTGTGCATGTGTGGAAGGGACGGTTAAAATAGCAATTTTGGCGTTCAAGTTGCGTATTTGAAGAGAGAGCGTGTCAAAAGCTAATATGGGAACTCCATGAATAGATTTTCCAATTTTAGCGGGGTCTTTGTCGAAGGCTGCGCAAATATGGAGCCCATGAAATTGAAATTCTTGGTACCCAGTAAGAGCTGTTCCTAAATTTCCTGCCCCTATTAAGACTGCTTGTTGTAATTCGTCCCAGCCGAGAAAATGCTCAATTGCGGCCATAAGGGCTACAACGGGGTAGCCTTTTTTTGGCTTGCCAACTATTCCCGTAATAGAAAGATCTTTTCTCACCTGTATTGGTTCAAGGTGTAATTCTTGGGCAATAACCGTGCCTGAAATGTATTCAGAACCGTCGATTTTTGCTTGTCTTATAATGTGTAAATAAGAGGGTAGTCTGCGAATTGAAGGAATTGCAGATATTTTTTGTTTAGCCATTAGGATTCCTTGTATTCGATGTTTTTTTAACGATACCCTTCTATGTCTCTAAAGTCAAGAAGAAGGATTGATCTGCGAGACCAATGTATGGAAACAAAATGAAAAATCTTGTATACTGCGTAACAATTCTGAATAATTATACAGGAGCTTGTTAATGTACGAACCGGTAGATCCAAAAGTTAGCTTCCCCGAACAGGAAGAAAAAGTTCTCGCATTTTGGAAGAAAAAAGATATATTCAAAAAATCCATTTCAAACCGCGAAACTGGTCCTGAATATGTTTTTTATGACGGCCCTCCTTTTGCTACGGGACTTCCTCATTTTGGACATTTTGTACCGAGTACCATAAAAGATATAATTCCTCGGTATCAAACAATGAAAGGTTTTAAGATTGAACGCCGTTTTGGCTGGGATTGCCATGGATTACCAGTTGAAAATCTTATTGAAAAAGAATTAGGTCTTAATTCTAAAACCGATATTGAAAAATTTGGTATTGGCCCTTTTAACGAAGCCTGTCGCTCAAGTGTATTACGCTATGTTAACGAATGGCAAACAACTATAACGCGACTCGGTCGTTGGGTAGATTTTGAAAATGACTATAAAACGATGGATCCCGATTATATGGAATCTATTTGGTGGGTAATGAAAACTCTTTGGGAAAAAGGCCTTTTATATGAAGGTCATTATATTCTTCCCTATTGTCCCCGCTGTTCTACAGTTCTTTCTAACCACGAACTCAATTTAGGTGGATATAAGGACGTTCATGATCCTGCCATAACTGTAAAGTTTAAAATTACTGGCTCTGTCCCCAAAAATTTACAAGAGAGTTCGGCTGGCAAAACTAGTTCAGTTGGCTCTAAAGTAGTCTCTGAGCCAAAATTTGCTGCTGATCTTTTTAATGGCTCGACGTATTTATTAGCCTGGACAACAACTCCGTGGACTTTACCGAGTAATTTAGGTTTAGCTTTGGGGCCTGATGTTGATTACGTTATGGTTGTAGATGGAGATGAGCGATATATTCTTGCCGAGGCTCGGTTAGGTGCTTATTATAAGGATCCTGCTTCTTGTACGATTGTATGGAAGAAAAAGGGGACAGAGCTAGCTGGTCTTCAATATGAACCTTTGTTTCCGTATTTTGCTTCTTTAAGTGAATTGGAAGATGGCTCTCCTGGTGCTTTTCGCACTCTGCTGGCAGATTTTGTTACAACTGAAGATGGTGTAGGAATAGTACACCTAGCCCCAGGTTTTGGTGAAGACGATAATAAGGTCTTTAAGGGAACTGGCGTTCCAACAATTTGCCCAATAGACGCTGAATGTAAATTTACTGCTGAAGTTGCGGACTATCAGGGAATTTTTGTAAAAGATGCTGATAAAGCAATTATGGATCGCCTACGAGATGAAGGGAAGCTTGTAAAAAAAGAGCAGGTTCTTCACTCTTACCCACATTGCTGGCGCTGTTCAGCTCCTCTTATTTACCGAGCTGTTGGAAGTTGGTTTGTAAACGTTGAAAAAATTAAACAAACTATGATAGACGCCAATCAAAAAATTAATTGGCAACCGTCTCATATAAAAGATGGCCGATTTGGTAAATGGCTCGACGGTGCTCGGGATTGGGCAATAAGCCGTAATAGATATTGGGGAAACCCGATTCCTATTTGGAAATGCCCTGATTGTGGTAAAACTACTTGCGTAGGAAGCCGCGCAGAACTTAAAGAGCTTTCTGGTGTGTATCCAGAAGATTTACATAAACATTATGTCGATTCAATTACATTCCCCTGCGAATGTGGCGGAACTATGTCTCGAATCCCTGAAGTTCTTGATTGTTGGTTTGAATCCGGTGCCATGCCCTATGCTCAAAATCATTATCCCTTTGAAAACAAAGAGTATTTTGAAAATCATTTTCCAGCGAATTTTATTTCAGAAGGTTTGGACCAGACTCGAGGTTGGTTTTATACCCTCACTGTATTGGCTGCCGCTTTATTTGAACGCCCTGCATTTGAAAACTGCATCGTCAACGGTCTTGTTTTAGCTACTGACGGTAAAAAAATGTCGAAGTCACTTCGAAATTATACTGACCCAAATAAAGTTGTGAATGAATTTGGTGCAGATGCACTTCGATTATTTTTAATGCATTCTGCTGTTGTAAAAGCAGATGATTTAAAGTATTCAGATGAAGGTGTTCGGGATATTCTGAAAGGAATTCTTATTCCTCTTTGGAACAGTTATAGCTTTTATATTACCTATGCAAATATTGATGGCATTGATTCTCCTACAACTGAAAAACCACTTGCTTCTGAATCTTCTTCGAACCCACTCGACCGTTGGATTCTTTCAATTACAGAAAAAATGGTTAAAGAAGTTTCCGACTCACTTGATGCGTACGACCTTTCTCGTGCAATTGACCCTATCATCAGTTTTATTGATCAACTGAATAATTGGTATATTAGAAGATCGAGACGCAGATTTTGGAAAAGTGAAAATGATGGAGATAAAATTCAGGCTTACGATACGCTGTATTGGGCTTTGAAGAAATTTGCGCTTGTTGCAGCTCCTGTAATTCCTTTTATTACAGAATCTATGTGGTTAAACCTGAGAACAGAAGGGGATACTGAGTCGGTTCATCTTGCAGATTACCCTTTGTATAATGAATCGCTACGAGATCTTTCCCTTGAATTTAAGATGGAAACCGTTCAAAAAGCCGTCTCTATGGGAAGAAGCCTTAGGAATCAGTTTAATTTGAAAACTCGGCAACCATTGAAAGCAGTCGAATTAGTAACCCGTAACCCGGAAGAAAAGACTGTTTTGCTTGAAATGGAAGAAAGTGTTCGAGAAGAATTGAATGTAAAAGAAGTAATTTTCCACGAAAAGGAAGAAGATCTTGTAGAATACTCTGCAAAAGCAAACTTTAGAGTCTTGGGTAAAGAACTTGGTGCCAACATGAAAATTGCTGCCGCCCAAGTAGAAAAACTCACTTCTTCAGAAATACAATCTCTTCTTGATGGTGCAACGTTAAGTCTCGAAGTAGCAGGTGCAACAGTTGAGCTTACTGAAGAAAAAATAGTTGTTAACCGAATAGAAAAAGCGAACTTAAAGGTCGTAAACGACGGAACTTTGACCGTGGGCCTCGATACAGAAATAACTGAGGAACTGCAACTAGAAGGGCTCATTAGAGACTTGGTTCGCGGAGTGCAAAACTTACGAAAAGAGCGTGGCCTTGAAGTAACGGACCGCATTCGTTTATCTGTATCTGTCGCTGCGGGGACAGAGCCAGACTCAGTTGACTCGGCGCATATCTTGCAGAAGGCTTTCGAGAAATATAGCGACTATCTTATGAGCGAAACTCTTGCAAGTTCTGCTTTGTGGTTTGATTCTCTGCCTACTGCTGATGGAACAAATGAAATAACGCCTGTTGTAATAGAAGCAGGCGATGTAAGCTGGTATGCAAACCTTGTCCGCGAATAAACCGCAGAAACAAAAAAATCTTGTTCACAACTTTTGTTTGTGCAAGGTTTTTTTGTCTATAGGTATAACTGCCTCTGTGTTCCTTTCAAGTTGTGCGGTAAAATCACCAATTTCGCTGGTAGATCCTTTATCAGTTTTAGGTCCTCAAAGTACTACGTATGTTGTAATACCCGTAAAACAAAATAGAGACTTATTGAATCTCATTACCAGTCAAAAAGACAGTAGTGAAGATTCAAAAGATACTGATTCTTATAAAACTGCTTTGGATAGAACCGAAATAGTGTTTGCAGGTCTTTCGACTAAACAAAACACAGAGAGAAGTGCTGCGCTTTTAGCCTTTGGTTCTTATCCAAAAGCAGCTATTTCTCTTATATTCCCTAAAAAAAACGGCTGGAAAAAAGTTTCCGAAAAAAATATTGGTTCTTGGTACACTTCTGACTCTTTAGAAGCAAGTATTCCTGAAAATGGAATGATTTTAGCCAGTACTTCTGGTTCCTTGCGTGCATTACTTACTACTCGCCATAACCCAGAACCCACATCTGTATCTCCTGGATTTTCACTTTTTGCTCAGAATGCTCTTGAAGATGGTCGAATTGGCGTATACCTTAGTGATCCTGCATTTTTAGTACAGCTTATTTTTGGTTCTGAAATTAGTTTTCCAATTACAGCTGCTGAAATATATGCAAAACCACCAGAAACGAAAGTGGGGACAGAGCCAGCACAAATGGGGACAGAGCCAGCATATTTGTTGAGCGCGCGAATTGAATTATTAAATGAGCGCAGCGCTCGTGTTTTTGGAAGTATTTTGCGTCTTACACTTGGAATCTCTTTTATTCAACAAGAATCTGCTATTATTATTTCTGAAATTCCAGTAAAACAAGAAACTCTTGCCGATTTTGTAAATAATATGTATTTTTTATTTTAAATAAGGATGTTATTATTATGCCGACTTATGAATATGCGTGTGATACTTGTGGAAACTCTTTCGAGGCTGTTCAAAAAATGGCTGACGCCCCGTTATCTACCTGCCCTGAGTGTGGTAAAGATGTGCGACGTGTGTTGAGTGGGGGAATAGGTATCGTGTTTAAGGGTTCTGGATTTTATGTAAATGATTCTGCAGCAAAGCCTGCTAAATCTGAAAATCCATCAAAATCTGATAAACCGGCGAAGACGCCAACCCCTGCAAGTGTCTAAAAAACCACGGTTTTTTTGTGAATATTGTAGCTCAGAAGTAAAACAAAATGATAAATTTTGTTCTAAATGTGGAAAATTTTTTGCATCGGTAAAATGCCCTTCTTGCGGATTTTCTGGAGATTCACGGGTGTTTCGAGATGGTTGTCCTGCTTGTGGGTATGCTCTTTATGATAAATCTGCAAAACACAATTCGATACCAGAGAAAGCAAAAAAAAATACAGAAACAGATCCCTTACCTTGGTGGATGTATATTGTGGCAATAAGTTTTTTTATTTTTATTTTGATGTTTGCAATAAGTCGGTTATAAAATCATGTAAGATTTTTGACAATTCTTCACTTTTTTCTATAAATTCGAGTGTAATAATTGTATTGTTACTTACTATTTTACAACGTGGACTTAAGATTTTTTTATCAATCTTAAGTGAACATTGCTCCAAAATTGCCTCTGAAGCCAGATTTGCAGTTGCAGAAGGAGCATCTGGGCGAAATCTGAGGTCAGATTCAGTTATGCTTTCAATTTTTCCTGTGATTATTGTATCATTTAAGGGATTGGTAAACATAAACAACGCTTTTTCACTTAAAATATTAGTATTTATTATTTTATTTGTCCCGACAATACCGTAGCGAGAAAACATTTTTTTCAATATTTCTGTGTCTTCACAGGAATCCAATTTTTCATTCAAAATTGCTTGAACTCCAATGAAGTTGGCTTTGTGAGCATCATCAATTGAAAACCGTTCATTAACAAGTAATACAATGAGAATATCACCGCGAATTGTATCTGCGCGTACAAATTGTACCAATGTTTTCCAGTGGCGGGGGAAATCTACTGCACTGATAAAAATTGCATCTGGTTCAATTTCACCTATATTATCCAAAGCTTTTATAGCAGAGCGATAGTGAATAATATCGAAACCAGATGAAATAATGCATTGAGAGATTACTTTTACTGATGATTCATTGTCGGCAACCAAAAGGGCCTTCATTTTGTATCCTTTTTATTCATTACCGAGATTTTCAACGCTGTAGTTGTATATGAGCCACACGTTATTCCGTGACCATAAATTATAGGTAAATCGTTTAATTTCTGTATAATTATTATTCTTAAAACGCTGTATTACCACAACGGTAGCTTCAGTTGCAGTATAACTGGTGCGCTCAATATCAAAACTCGTTGGGATCGTTGAAATATCCCTATCAATTCGGGCCTGTTTCAAATCAGTTTTATAATTTTCGATCATGGTGAGCCTACCTGTTTCAGACTCATTATTATAGCGTCTATTTAATGTAGGATCTCGTTTTATCATTTTATCCATATCAAAATAGATAAAAAACTGATCCCAAAGTGCTTTTTGGCGTGCGGTCAAAACTGTTGAAACGACTTGATCTGGTGATATACTTTCTGCACGTAAAATTTCGCCACTCATTGCAGCAACAGGCAAAGTCCGCACAGCTGCTGGGCCCGGAGAGGGTTTAATTTCTAAAATAAGCCGGTTTGATTTATTTTGGATGTTTTCATCGCGTATAAGTTCCGGATAAAAAGATCCTTCTAAAATGTACATCCCTGGATCATTTATTATTATATAGTCTTTAATATTTTCAATAAATGAAAACGATTCTCCAGGTTCAAGACTTACTTCTCTAAAAAATATCTGGCGCGATGTAGTTTGCTTTTTTTTCCAGTCATTTGTATGTTCGAGTTTAATGTTTTTACTATTAAACGCTACAAAATCTACACTGAACAAGCGATCGTCCGCAAGTTTAAAACGAAGTGTTTGAGCTTGCTTATTTGTAATGGTAAGTTGAACCAGAATATTTTCCGCAGGCGAATTTCCTGGGTAATAGACAGAGCGGTTATAAAAACGAATTGCTACATCTGCTTCCGGAATTGCGTTAGTTTGAGAAAAAATGAACCCGCCGGATAGAAAACATAGACTTAAAACAAAGGATAGCAACTGTTTCACCTCAAAATCTCCCTTATTTCATTATATCGGTCTTTTTACGATCCGTCATTAGTGCTAATATATTTCAATTATGAGCAGTAGTGCACTTCAAAATGCAATACACCGGTGGCCCGCTATGTCCGGTGTTCTTTCACGTTTAAATGATAATCTTTGGCCTTACGAGATTGAAGGTCTTCAAGGCGGACTTAATGGGTTTTTTCTCGCAGAATATGTACAAGCAAATTCTGAATTTATTCTTATAGTCGTTCCAACAGAAAAAGATATTGAAATACTTTCTGCAGATCTGGACTTATCTCGCCTCGATTTTGAGGTTCTGCCTTGGTGGGGAACCCTTGCTTATAGGCCTGTCCCCCAAAGTGCTGCAGTTTTTGGCCATAGAGCGGCTCGGCTTGCGAGCCTCGTTTCTAACTTAGGTGGAAAAAAAACACAACAAAATTCTCGAATTTTAGTAATGACGCAACGAGCTTTTTTAACGCCTGTTCCTCCTAAAAGTTACTTTGAATCTTTAATTACCTACATAAAAAAAGGGGATTCCTTTAATTCTGTAGAACTTGCCGAAAAACTCGTAACGTACGGTTACCTTCGGGTTCCTCGTGTTACCGTTCCAGGTGAATTTGCTCTTCGAGGAGAAGTTTTCGATATTTTTCTGCCAGGGCAAAAAGAAGCTTATCGCATAGTCTTCGATTTTGAAGTAGTAGAACAAATTAGATCTTTTGATCCTGAAACTCAAAGTTCAATTGATATTTTTAACGAAGTTGCTCTATATCCGGCAAAAGAAGTTATATGGGATGAAGAGCGCATTGCGGTATTGGAAAAAAGACTAAAAAAACTTCCTGAATTCGTAGAAGGTGCCCCAACTGTCATTGATCATTTGCGTATACACGGAACCTTTGAAGGCGAAGAACTTTTTTTTCCGGTTGCGTTTGATAAAACTTCGTCTATTTTAGATTATTTAAGAAGGGATGAGCCGAATGGCGTTGATGAAGTAGCAGTTTCGCGAGAAAAAACAGTTCAAAAAGCTGGCTCAAAAGCTGGCTCTGTCCCCATGGCGGGAAAAATAAACACGAATGCAAGCTCATCAAAAATAACTGGCTCTGTCCCCCGTGTGTTTTTTATCGATTACGACCGTCAAGAAAATGCGCAAGAAAGCCTTGAGCGAGAATATTTAGGTTTGTACAGGAAATTACGCGGTTCAGCCGATCGATCTGATACCGATATTCGATTTGCAAGCGAAACAAAACATAGTTCATTGCTTTCAGAAGTACCGGAACCGCAACATCTTCTTCTTAATTTCAAAAATATAAGTGGTTCTTGGGAGCATCGCCTTTTATTTCGCACAATTCAAGGCTCTGAGTCAGCGTCTGGAACTCGACTTCAGCTTACCTGTGATCCTCCCCGAAGTTTTTTTGGTAATATTGTCTACTTAAAAGAAGAACTCGATAATCTTATTCGCAATAACTGGAAAATTTGTGTATTTGCCGAAAGTGAAAATCAAGCTCTCCGCATTGGCGAAATCTTAAAAGAGATCCCCATTGAAATATTTCCATATAACTTGTCATCAGGTTTTGGACTTCCCGAGCTTAAAATACTGGTTATCCAAGAAAATGAAATTTTCGGACGACGCAGACGAGTTCCTAAATCTGTAAAGCATGCAAAAAGTGCCGTAATTGATACATTTGTTGAACTCAATCCTGGAGACTATGTCGTTCACGTTAATTATGGTATTGGGCAGTTTAAAGGAATAGACCGAGTTAAAGCTCTTGGAAATGAGCGCGATTATATAAAACTTGAATATGCAGATGACGAAATCGTCTTTATTCCAATAGAACAGGTAAATCTTGTACAACGATATATCGGAAACGAGGGAGATGCTCCTCGTCTTGACCGGCTAGGCTCAAAGTCCTGGGAAAACAGAAAAAATAAAGTAAAGAAATCGGTAGAAGACATAGCTCAGCGCCTTATTGAACTGTATTCTAAACGAAAAGCGGCACAAGGCTTTGCTTTTTCTAAAGATGGAGAGTGGCAAACTGCTTTTGAAGCTGCCTTCCCATATGAAGAAACAGAAGATCAATTAACTGTATCTGCAGAAATTAAAGCTGATATGGAAAAACCTGTCCCTATGGATCGCCTCGTTTGTGGTGATGTTGGCTATGGAAAGACCGAAGTTTCAATGCGAGCTGCCTTCAAAGCCGTAATGGGTGGTAAACAAGTAGCCTTTTTAGCCCCAACCACCATATTAGTTGAACAACATTTTGATACTCTCACAGAACGATTCGAAAAATTTCCGGTTCGCATTGCACAACTTTCACGTTTTATTACTCCTGCTGACCAAAAAAAGACCCTAGAGCGCGTTCTTAAAGGTGAAGTTGATATTTTAATTGGCACGCATCGAATCATTCAAAAAGATGTTAAATTTAAAGACTTGGGACTAATGATAATCGATGAAGAGCAGCGTTTTGGAGTCAAAGATAAAGAGCGATTAAAAGAAATGCGCACAAATATAGACTCTCTTGCCATGAGCGCAACCCCAATTCCTCGAACTCTTCACATGTCCTTACTCAAAATACGCGATATGAGCTTGTTAACCACGCCACCCCAAAACAGACATCCAATTGAAACAGTCATTGGCGAATTTAATGGGGACAGAGTCGCAGCTGCAATACGCCGAGAAGTAGAGCGGGGTGGGCAGGTTTTCTATTTGCATAACCGAGTAGAAAGTCTTGAAGAAACCAGAATAATGCTCGAAAACCTTGTTCCTGAAATGCTCATAGACACAGCTCATGGACAAATGAGTTCATCAAACTTAGAAGAAATTTTCAGACGATTTAAAATGGGTGGTTTTCACGTTCTTATATCTACTACAATCATAGAAAACGGAATCGATATTCCAAATGTAAACACAATAATTATTGACCGAGCAAATATGTATGGTGTTTCTCAATTATACCAATTGCGAGGCCGCGTAGGTCGTTCGGACCGCAAAGCTTACGCATATCTCTTTTACCCAGAAGGAAAAGCAATTTCCGAAATTGCAATGAAACGACTCCAGGTTATTTCAGACTTTACCGAACTTGGCTCGGGATTTAAAATAGCCATGAAAGACATGGAAATTCGAGGGGCTGGAAACCTTCTAGGAAAAGAACAATCTGGCGACATCTATTCAGTCGGTTTCGACTTGTACTTAAAAATGCTCGAAGAAGCAGTTCAAAAACTTCAAAATACCGACTTTGTGCCACAAGATGATGTTTGGCTCGAACTCGACTATACCGGCTTTATACCAGATTCCTATATAGAAGTGGCTCAAACAAAAATGGAAGTCTATAAAAAAGTCGCCTCAATTTCCACCCAGGACGAACTAGACCGGGTCTACAGCGAACTCTTAGATAGATTTGGCCCAATACCCGAAGAAGTTCAAAGTCTTCTCTCCCTTGCTGAAATACGCATAATATGCCGTCGACTTTTAATCGCCAGCTTAAAAGAAAAAGCCGGCCGTGTATTCATCGAATTCTCAAAAGTTTCCAAGGTATCAGTCGAACGCTTACTAAGAATGATGAAAGAATCAGCTGGCAGAGTAAAACTTGACCCACACCATCCCAATATATTAATCCTAGAAACAGGAAAAATCGGATTAAAAGAAAAAAGCGAATACATAAGGGAAAAATTAGAACAATTGGGAGAAAAATGAACCTTATAAAATAATTATAAAATAAGGGGACAGAGCCAAGAATATTGAAAATACAGGCAACGATTACTTTTTCCTATACATAAGATAGCATGAGAAAAAATCGAATTCTCCTTGATGGAGCAATTTATCATGTTAGTGCTCGGGTGAATAATAAAGAGCATCTTTTGTCGTCACCACAATTAAAGATCCTTTTTCAAAACATCATGCTGCGAGCAAAGATTCGTTTCGACTTAAAAATCGAAAATTTTATAATCATGAATAATCATTATCATATAATGATTCGTCCAGGAAAAGGAGAGTCTCTTTCAAAAATTATGCAGTGGATTATGAGCATGTTTGCACGTGCATATAATAAAAGAACAGGCCGAACAGGTCATTTTTGGGGTGAACGTTATTTTTCTCGCATTATTTATACACTTGAACAGTATTTGCGAGTTTTTGAATATCTTGATCTAAATCCAGTGCGCGCGAACTTAGTCGACTCTGTCTCTGCCTGGCCCTTTGGAGGAATTCAAAATTCTGCAAGTCTCAAAAAACGGATTGTAGAATCTATTCCTTCTTTCCTTCACCCGTTTTTATCAACCAGAAAATTACTTCAACTCTCTTAATTTTGATAAAAAAACAAACAAGAGACGCTCATTAACTTGCATTATATGCTGAACAGCATAATTGTCCTTTTAATATGCGTCACCTCCTCACGCCGAAGGTCGGAAAATGTTGAATGTGAATACGCCTACAACCTTTTTTACGTTTCTTTGCGATCCAACTATTTTAAATCTCAAAAAATACCTATCAAAATAAATTTGTTGGCAAAAGCAAATTTATGGTCTAAAATCATTAGTTATGATACGAGCATTAGTACTAGATTATGGAAATGTAATTTCGGAACCCCAGGATACAACCTGTTACGATCGAATGTCGGACCTTTCTAAATTGCCAGTCGACCATTTCCGCACATCTTTTTCAAAATATCGCAGTGAATTCGATCGGGGAACCATCGATGGTGTAAGTATGTACAAAAAAATACTTGCTGATGGTAAAAGATATTATATAGGGACAGAGTCAACTGATCTTGCAGAGCAATTACTTCATGAAGATTTTTCTGCATGGTTTCATATATCAAAAAATGTAACAAAATGGGCCTTGGACATTCAAAAAGAAGGATTTAAACTAGGAATTCTCTCTAATATGCCCCATGAATTTTTGGACCTGTACGAAACAAAAATTACACTTTTTCAAGAGGCAGATATTGCTATATTTTCGTGTCGTGAAGGAATAATAAAACCTGAACCAGCAATATATGAAATAACTGCACAAAAATTAAATTGCGAACCCCACGAAATAGTTTTTTTCGATGATTTACAAGCAAATATCGATGCTGCGCTTGCGGCAGGTTTCAAAGCGTTTTTATGGACTGGAATCGATCAGGCTCAAAAAGACTGGAATACTGCTATTTCAAGCTGATTTTTTCTTTTATCTTCTATTGGCTCTGTCCCCCCCCCTTTATTTTATAAAAATTGCTATTAGAGGAATTGTAACAATAGAAAATAAACTAGTCATAAAAACAATAGAAGATGCCGTATCTGCATCTCCGTTATAAACGTCAGCTAGCAAACTAGTATTAGATGCTGCAGGCATTGCAGCGATAATAATCGTTACATAATATAAATTCCCCGTAATTCCAAAAAAATGTAACACTATGGCCGTTACAAAGGGCCATAAAATGAGCCTAAGAAATGAGATTACATATAATTTCCAGTCACCAACAACATTTTTAATTGGAGTTCGTGAAAGAATAGCTCCTGTAACAATCATCGCTAGAGGGGTTGTCAATTCTCCAAGCATTTTTAAAGGAATAAAAAGAAATGTAGGAATGGGGACAGAGCCAAGGAAAAGAAGAAATCCAAAAAGGGCAGACAATACCGTTATATTAAGCATATTACTAAACTTAACACGTTCTTGACCTCTATCTTCTCCTTCAACCTTTTCGCCACTGCCAATAATTAAGACGCCAACTGAAAATGCAAGTACATTAAAAACCAAACTATTAATTGAAGCTAAAAATAGTGGCTCTGTCCCCATAATAGAGCTAATAACAGGAAAACCTATAAAAGCCGCATTAGAAAAGCCTAGCGAAAATATAAGAACACCTGCTTTTTTCCTGGTAAATCGAAGTAATTTTACTGCAACGAGGGACAGAGCCAGAATAAAAGCATAATACAAACTTGACACAATCAAAGTTTGTACCGCATCGGCTAATAGTTCATGTGAAAAAGGTTTTTGCATCGATGTAATAATTAATGCAGGAAATGATACCTTAACAATGAGGTTTGAAAGACCCTTAACTGCCGAATTTTCTATTAATTTCAGTTTCGCAACAACAAATCCAATCGCCATAATAATAAAGAGAGCAAATATTTGCAAAAATACAACCATAGATTTTAAATATGCCTGAATACGATTAAAATATCAATTGACACAAGCAGCTACATAGCTCTATATTTCAAAAATGTTTATGATGCTATGCATATAAAGCCTAACTTGTCGCTAGTAAACCGAAGCGACCAGTGTGCCAGATAGCATATGAAGATAAAGCTTCATCAGCTGCAAAGCCAAGGGAGTACCAGCTTGCAAACCGAATCTAACGCTCTACCAGCATATCAGCTGCAAAGCCAAGACTCTGCAACCAGCGTACCAGCTAGCAAACCAAAGCAATAATGCTTTCAATAGTTCAAGGATAAAGGGAGGTGTGATACCTTAGGTGAAAAGAGAAGATTATCTTAGTGATGCCGAATGGCAACGTTTTCTCGAGTTTTCAGAAAAACTCGAAACACCCTGTGTGGTGATCAACTTGCGGTCAATCAAAAAGAATTACGTCCGCCTGCAAAATTCCTTTCCCTATGCACAGATTTACTATGCAGTGAAAGCGAACCCCCATCCAAAAGTCATTGCCCTACTAGCCGAACTAGGTTCAAGCTTTGATATTGCATCCCGCTATGAACTCGATAAAGTTCTCGCCCAAGGCGTAACGAGCGATCGAATCTCATACGGTAACACAATCAAAAAAGCCAAAGACATCGCTTACTTCTACGAAAAAGGTGTGCGAATGTATGCGACCGACAGCAAAGAAGATCTTAAAAACATCGCTATTCATGCTCCCGGCTCCCGCGTATACGTGCGAATCCTCGTAGAAAATTCCTCAACCGCAGACTGGCCCTTATCACGTAAATTCGGATGTCACCCTGACATGGCTTACGACCTCATGGTCCACGCCCGAGATGCTGGACTCACACCATACGGAATCTCATTCCACGTAGGAAGCCAGCAGCGCGACATCGGCCAATGGGACGATGCAATCGCCAAAACAAAATACCTCATGACATCCCTCGAAGAAGAAGAAGACATACGTCTGCAAATGATCAACCTCGGTGGCGGCTTTCCCGCAAGCTACATACAACCCACAAATGATCTCAAAGAATATGCCAGCGAAATAACCCGCTACCTTGGTGATGACTTCGGCGAAAACATACCCAGCATCATTTTAGAACCTGGCAGGTCCCTCGTTGGAAATTCCGGCATCCTCATGAGCGAAATTGTCCTTATCTCTCGCAAAAATAATACCTCCTTGTATCGATGGGTCTACCAAGACACCGGAAAATTCAACGGACTCATCGAAACTCTCGACGAATCCATCAAATATCCCGTCATATCGCTCAAAGATGGTCCCAACGCAAAAACTGGAGAAGTAATCCTCGCCGGCCCAACCTGCGACAGCTTCGACATCATGTACGAAAATACCAAATACAAACTTCCCCTCGACCTCAAAGTCGGCGATCGCCTCTATTGGCTGTCCACCGGCGCCTACACCTCAAGTTACGCATCCGTCGAGTTCAATGGCTTTCCACCCCTTAAAACCTACATAATGGAATAAAGGGCGCGCGAAAAAATTAAGAGTTTATGCTGGGCAATATAAATCCCCCAAAAAAAGGTTTATAACGTTCAGCATAAAACATCTCTCATCTCTCATCTCCTTTTCCTTAACTATTAAAGTTAATTAATGATTCTTAAGGAGGGGAAACACCTTTTCTTACGTAAAATACCAAACTCCCTGCATAGAAAGACGCAGTTCCCCCTGCCTCCGAACTTAGGAAGAGGATTCCTTTAATCAAAATTGAAAGCATTTAGAACGTACCTCTTCCCAATTTCTCCGTCACCCCCAAGTCCTGCCAAAAAATAGTTGGCTCTGTCCCCATTTAATCCAATTCTCCATGAGGAAACTTTTTGAAAAAAAAGTTACCTCGGATATCTCACGCCAACCAACCAACTGTGGAGAATTGTAAACAATTCTCCATGAGGTAACTTTTTGAAAAAAAAGTTACCTCGGATTGCCTGAATGTTCATTATGGTGTAACATTTTAGTTTGGGTTTTGTTGATTTCCTGTACATAATGTGTAATTAGTAATTTTAAATATATAAGGATGTTTATATGAAAGGAATTGTGCTTGCGGGTGGCTCTGGTACTAGGTTGTATCCTATTACTAAGGCGGTTTCAAAGCAGATTTTGCCATTATACGACAAGCCTATGATCTATTACCCCCTTTCTGTTCTTATGCTTGCAGGTATTCGTGAGGTTCTTATTATTTCAACTCCACGCGACATTGAGGTTTTCAAGGAACTGTTTGGAACAGGGGAATGGCTTGGCATGAGGTTTGATTATGCTGTTCAAACAGCTCCTCGAGGTTTAGCAGACGCTTTTATTGTTGGTGAGAAATTTATTGCAGGCGATTCTTGTGCCCTTGTTTTAGGCGATAATGTTTTTTACGGGCGCGGTTTTAGTGCTACGTTAAAAAATGCATCATCTAATGTTTCTACGACGGGGGGTGGTTCTATTTTTGGCTATTATGTAAAAGATCCTACCTCTTACGGTGTAGTGGACTTTGACTCTTCGGGAAAAGCTCTTTCCATTGAAGAAAAGCCGGCTAAGCCTAAGTCTCATTATGCCGTTCCAGGCCTGTATTTTTACGACAATAAAGTTGTAGAAATTGCAAAAGCCGTAAAACCTTCTGCTCGAGGTGAAATTGAAATAACGGCCGTTAACAATGCATATCTAGAGGCTGGCAATTTATCAGTTGAAATTCTCGGGCGCGGTATGGCTTGGCTCGATACTGGAACGTATGACGGTTTGCTTGAAGCTTCAAACTTTATTGCGACTGTTCAAAAAAGACAGGGTATGTATGTTTCTTGTATAGAAGAAATTGCCTTTTCTAATAAGTGGATTTCGCGCGAAGAACTTACAATAATCGCTGCTGGCTACAAGACTGAATACGGTGAGTATTTATCCTATATTGCGGAGACTATGTAAGGATGCCTTTTACTTTTACCCCATGCCCCATAGAGGGTCTTTTTGAGATAGTGCCCAAAATTTTTGGAGACTCACGTGGATACTTTTTTGAGTCTTGGTCTGAGCGTGACTTTTACGAAGCTGGACTTCGAATGCATTTTGTGCAGGACAATCAGTCTAAGTCTTCTAAAGGTGTTCTTAGAGGTCTTCATTTTCAAAAAAAATACCCACAAGGGAAACTCGTACGCTGTCTCGAAGGTGAAGTCTTTGACGTCGCGGTAGATTTACGACATAATTCGAAAACCTTTGGCTCTTGGCACGGAGTAGTGCTTTCGGCAGAAAAACAAAATCAGTTTTATATTCCAGAAGGTTTTGCTCACGGGTTTCTCGTTCTAACCGAAACTGCAACCTTCGCCTATAAATGCACCGAGTTTTATCATCCAGAAGATGAAGGTGGTCTCTTGTGGAATGATCCAGCAATTGGCATAGTTTGGCCAGATACTGGAATCGCGCCCCTTCTTTCAGAAAAAGATACAAAACATCCCCCATTTCACTCTTGTGGAGGCTCTTTATGATTTGGCTCATTGGAAACAAAGGAATGCTTGGCACCGAACTCTCTCTTATGTTAAAAAAGCGTAAGCTAGATTTTGTTGGCACAGACCGAGAGGTCGATATTACGAATCCAGAAGCACTTGCAACCTTTTTAGAGACACAAAAAACTTCTGGAATCCCTGTTACGCTCATAGTGAACTGCGCAGCTTATACCGCAGTAGACAAAGCAGAAGACGACATAGAGCTATGTACAAAATTAAATGTAGAAGGACCAACTAATATTGCCTTTGCAGCTCATTCTTGTGGAGCAAATCTTTTACATATTTCTACAGACTACGTCTTTAATGGTAAAGGTGAGCGGCCATATACAGAAGAAGATGAAACAGACCCAATTGGTGTCTATGGCCGTACCAAACGGGACGGTGAACTCGCCGCAATCGCTCAAAATCCAAACACCTGGGTTATTCGAACATCCTGGCTTTATGGAGTACATGGAAATAATTTCGTGTATACCATGTTAAAACTGATGAATGAACGCTCTAATATTTCTGTAGTTGATGATCAAAGAGGAAGTCCCACCTGGGCGAAAGATCTTTGCGAAGCAATCTGCGATTTTGCTGAAAATAAACCTCCATTTGGCTTTTATCATTTTTCAAATATGGGAAATATTACCTGGTTTGACTTTGCAAAAGAAATACTTGCATTGGGGACAGAGTCAGCTTTAATTGATACAACAAAACCCTGCAAGGTTTACCCTTGTACAAGTGCAGAATTTCCTGCAAAGGTAACTCGGCCAGCTTATTCTGTTTTGGATAAAACAAAAATACAGGCTGTTTTGAACAAGCCAATTCCAGATTGGAAAATCAGCCTTCAAAAATTTTTGTACGAGTGCTAAACTGGCACCTAAGTGCGCAAATAGCGACCCGAGTGCGCAAATAGCAACCCGAGTGTGCAAATAGCAACCCGAGTGTGCAAGTAGCAACCCGAGTGTGCAAGTAGCAACCCGAGTACATATACGAGCGATTAAAAAAGGATGGAAAAATGAGAAAACTTGAAAATATTTTAATAACGGGTGGGGCAGGGTTTATTGGTTGCAATTTTATTCATGTACTGTTGAACAAAACTCCAGGTTTTACCGGGAAGGTTATAAATGTTGACGCGCTTACGTATGCGGGGAATTTAACAAGCCTTGCAGATATTGACGCTCAATTTGGTGGAAAGAGATATTTCTTCGAACACGCCGATATTACCGACCGAGCTGCTATTTCTTCCATTTTTGAAAAATACAATATAGATACTGTTATTCACTTTGCGGCAGAAAGCCATGTAGACCGCTCCATTTTGGGCCCTGAGGCTTTTATTAAGACAAATGTTATGGGAACCTTTACCATGCTCGACGTTGCCCGTAATTTTTGGACCGTGCTACCTAGCACCGGCCAGCCAGCCGCCACCGCTGGCCAACCAGCTGCCAACGCGCAAACAGCAGCCGGACAAACAGCAACGGCAAAGATGCGAGACGACGTTCTTTTTCACCACGTGAGTACCGACGAAGTTTACGGTTCCCTTGGCGATACTGGTTTTTTTACCGAGACTACTTCCTACGACCCGCGCTCACCCTATAGCGCCAGCAAAGCATCCTCAGATCATTTAGTCTACGCCTATTATCATACCTATGGTCTGCCAATAACGCTTTCAAATTGTTCAAACAATTACGGCCCCTATCAGTTTCCAGAAAAATTAATTCCCATCATGATTCTCAATATTTTGGACGGAAAACCTCTTCCTGTGTATGGAGATGGTAAAAATATTCGCGACTGGCTTTTTGTAGAAGATCACAATACGGCTGTGTGGGATATTATGAATAAGGGTAAAACGGGAGAAACGTATAATATTGGCGGTGAAAATGAGTGGACAAATATAGACCTATTGAACCATCTTATTACAATCGTCGCTCAAAAGGCAAAACTCGACGTAGAGGCAGTTCGCTCGACCATCACCTATGTAAAAGACCGTCCTGGGCACGACCGCCGCTATGCAATTGACTGCTCAAAGTTAAAATCAGAATTAGGATGGAAGCAAAGTGTTACTTTTGAGCAAGGTCTCTCCCTTACCGTCGACTGGTATCTTGAGAACACCTCTTGGATAGAAGGGGTCCGCTCCGGTGACTATAAAAAGTGGCTCGATAAAAACTACACGGCGCGGTAAAAAAAGGAATGAATAAGAGTTCAATAAAAAACCTCGCGCGAAAAGTGCCAGCGCCCCTCATTGCTCTGGCTTTGTTTATCCTGTCGTCACAGTCTACGTTGCCTTTACCGCCAACACCCTTAATTGGTGTAGATAAAATTGCTCATTTTATTGCCTATGGGGCCTTGGCTTTCGCTATCGCCCTTATGTTTCCCCTTCATTGGTGGAAAAAACCGCTGAAAACAGCGCTCATAGCAATTACCATCGCATCTTTTTACGGCATAACAGATGAAATTCACCAATCCTTTGTTCCGGGTCGTGACACATCTATTGCAGACTGGGTTGCAGATACTCTCGGTGCCCTATGTGGGACCGCTTTTTATTATGTAGTTTTTGTAAAAAAGCGTGTTAGAAAAGAATGATGGGGGAACGCATCCTATAGGT
>DATFIA010000207.1:0-4456 GCA_035270545.1 Treponemataceae bacterium | reverse complement strand
TCTATCATAAACGACAATGCATCCTTTAATGAAATTTCGTTCTTTTTGCCGTACTTCTTCATCCCAAATAGCGAGTTTTGAGACACGACCTTTTTTTATTCCAAAAGTAGAACCTTCATCAAATAACTTTGCTTGAAAATTATACTTACCTATTTTACCATTGCACCAATTCGTCCCACTTTCAAATTTAGTGAAGTGAGTACTGCCTATAACAGCGGCTACACCAAATTGGGCAGGTTCGTTATTTTTTAGAGCTGATTCGTTCATAATAATTCACATTCCACAGGAAAATAATGGTTGTACATCCAACTTAGAGGAGGCCTTTTTATGGAAAAAGCTTCATATAACCTTACAGGCTCTTCGTATTTTTGTTGATGACCTACACGCCAACAGTGTAAATTCCCGTTCCCTTTATTCCAGTAATCATTAAGGTCATCAAAATCAACGCATCCTTCTAAATTTTCATCATAATAATCACTATTGCTATATATTCGATGGCTGGAGAAGATTACTTCTCCTGTCACTAGACCAGATCCTGACTCATATATATAGGCCTTAAAAGATTCATCAAGAGCAACGTTGGGTGAACTTTTTCTATACTCGATCTTTTTTTCTCTACTATATATTTTCTCAGCCCATTTTGGTTTAATAGATAAAATGATCTCAACCATTTCTTTTACACTCCTAGAATGGTAAATCATCGTCCAGATCATCATCGAATTCAGATGATGTAGTATGGAAACCCGTGTTGTTATTGTCATAACTAGGGGTCGAAGCAGAACGATTAAAGTTTCCACCTTGAGAAGCTCCATTGGAAGCACGTGGCGTTAATAATTGGAATGTATCAATTGAAACTTCTGTCATGTAACGCTTTTGGCCAGTGGCTTGGTCGTTCCAGCTGCGGTAGCTGAGTGTGCCTTCCACAAAAAGACTCATGCCTTTCCGCACGTTGAGCGATTCAAAAATGTCGGCGACTTTGCCCCAACCAATAATGTTGTGCCAGTCGGTGATTTCTTTTGTTTCACCATTGTTGTCGCGATAACGACGAGAGGTTGCTAAAGAAAAAGAAACCTTTTTCCGACCTGTAGTCGTCATACTAATTTCAGGATCTTTACCAAGATTTCCAATTAACATCACTTTATTTAAGTAAGCCATTTTGTTTTATTCCTTTGTTTGATTTGTTATTGTTTTCTTCTTGTCTTCTGGTCGTTCAGTCGATAGGCCATAAGCATCTCGACCACCACAAATACTGCAAGTAGATTTACCATCCCTTGCAACATCTTTTAACTTTACGCACATACACCAATGCTGGTTTTGCATATCATCCTCGTTGTTAAAGCCGTTGGTCGGGTTTTTGGCACCTTCAATAATTCCTGTTCCGTTACAATCTGGGCATTTGCATCCCATGATTCTGTGTTTTTCATCATGACCGCAACAAGGGCAACCAAGTCGTCGCCCAAATCCATGATCAGGATTTGTGCATCGCTCTATTCCATCACCTTCGCAAGTAGGACAAACCATTTTTCCCTCCGATTATTCCATTTGTTGGCCAGTTCGTCAGCGTCTTTTTTCGTGAATCGGCTACTACTTTTGTTTGACCAACAAACAAATTTTGAACACCCCTCAAGCCATCCCCATAACGGATCGCCATGGGTCGGATGTTTGTTAGTGTGTACGCTTATCTTATCGAGCTTTCCGTAAATTTCAGTACCATTACAAGAATACCCCAATAAAGTTTTTTCGTTCATAAAGTCACTCCTTTGTTTGATTTGCGTCATAGAGCGACCGTTTTGATAACTTTTTTCGTCGAGAAAGCATACTTGATCGCGTTTTCAAAAGAACCGATACCAATTGGTTCATATCTATTCGATCCAGTTTTAACCATGATTAATACGTTTTTCATTTTTTGCCCTTTCTTCTTTAATTGACTTTGAATTTTCATTGGATAGCGATGCTGTAAGAAAAAACAGCGAGATAAGAAATGCTAATCCTATTGAAAGGAGAATTAATAGACTATACATTTTTGCTTTCCTCACTTGCTGTAAATAGTGTTTTTACTGTGTTGAGATTCTCAATAGTTTTATTGATCGTCTCTGTATTTAATGTTTTGTTGATTACAAGCTCTTTTTGAATTAAAACGATATTTTCTAGGCTTTGTGCCAGTTTACGAAAAATCATTTTTTCACTTTCATTATTTTTCATTATGATTCTCCTCTTAAGATTGCACCAAGTTCTCTTGTCGCTTTTACATCACCCTCACAGTATTCTTTTATTTTTTCAAAATTATTGGACTTGAATAAATCGTAAACCCCGATACCTGTCATTTCAGTTTTCGGATCTTTAATGTTGAGCAGTAAACAAAGGGCACGCAAAGACGATGGATTGTGTCCACCAAACTTTGCCAACTCCATTGTGTCAATGTGCTGTATCTCCCAAGGTTTTTTACCAGCAACCTGTAGACACTCTGGGACAGGCAAACGATGTGCAAGATATCTTTTTGCAAGGAATGGAATATCAAATCCTTTGATATTGTGACCTTGTAGTTGTATTGCCCCTCCAAGACTTTCAAACTCTGCTGAAAGGCCTTTCAACAATAGTTTCTCCTCATTCAAATTCGACGCTACCATTCCAATACTACAATCTCTTTCATATTCGGTCATCCCAGCAACACAACAAATCATTCCAAATTCTGGGTAAAGTCCGGCGAGAAGTTCCTGTTTATCGTAGTCTTCGATTTTCTTGTTTTCATGTGCATAGGCTGGGAACCATGTGTCCATAATTCCTGGGCGAGGCACTGTTTCAATGTCAATTGTGAGAATCATTTTCTTACTCCTTGTTTTTTTTCTTTAGGTTTGTGTTTCAATTTTTTTCTCTATGTCTCTTGTCACCTGTCATTTTTAGACAAGCTTTCATCAATTTGCCACTTTATTTCTCGCTTTGAAAATCCACGAAAGTCGCCATGCCCAGTATCTGGATCATAACCTTCCCAAGCTACACAATGATCAGGGGTATAATAACCAACACATGAAATAATCCACCCCCGATATTTATACTTCCCCGCTCTTATCTTTTGGCAAGGAAAAAAACGAGGTTTTTCGATTTGTAAATGTTCTTGGGCGCTCATTTCTTGTCCTTGCTTGCTTCAATATGGGCACGGCGCCGGAGCTGGAAACGCACCCGGCCGGATTTACCCACGCGGACCATGTGGGCCTCCATGCCGTCAATAGGTCCACGGGAATTGTGGACCGCTTTGGGCCAGATGCCACCCTTCAGGGTAATTGTGGCACCGCCGTAATACTCCGCGGTGGCTTTTACCAGTTTGGACTCTGTGGGGCTGGAAATCAATAGAATAGTGCCCATTTCTTTTTTCATTGCTTCATCTCCTTACTTAACCTTTAACAACCAAGAACCGTTTTTCAATTTTGAAATTTCATAAACACTGCAAAGGTATTCAAAGAAAGTTGCAGGTGCACCTAAATCTTTCCAGTTGTCTTCATCCTCCAAACACGCATTAATGAGATCGCGTTCGGTGAAATATTCGAAGTAAAGACCCCAGACAGTAGATTTAGGCGTTGCCATTGCGTTGTCAATCATTATGCGTTCGACTGCCGCCTTTGTGAATTCCTTTTTCTTACAGACAGTATCATAAAACTCCAAAAAGTCACCATTTACACGCTCAACAAGTTTCCCATCAATCACGATCGCGCATCCAATAATAATTGAACTGACTAATTCGTTGTATCTGTTAAACGTCTCAAATACTTTCACATTCTCACAAGATTTCAAAATTTTAATCTCAGCATCTGAAAGTTTCTTGTCAAGTCTATAATGGGCAGCGGGTAAGCCTTTTGAAATACTCATTCCTTCTTCTACGATGTTATAACCCCAGGTTCGAAATTCGCGTGCCGTAACTGTTTTAATTGATTGCCCCATTGTGTATCCTTTTGTTAACTGTTCTTTATAAGCCATTAATCGGGCTTGTCACCAGCGTTTTCAATTGAGATAGAAAAAATTACTTCTTTATCAATATCACGTCTTGATTTAGTTACTGTTCTTACCTCTGCATCCCAACACTCTAAAAATTCTCCAAAGTGTCCCGAACCACCTACTTTCATATCGTCATCAAGTAAAGCAATTTTTTCTTTTAATTCTTTTATAGTCATTTTGTTTTCTCCGGTGTATGTAATTATTTTACATAAAGTAAGGCTCTCTGTCCACCGCTAAGAGGACTTCCGTTAATTATAAAAACAGTATGGCTCAATGGTGAGAAACCAAAGTCTTTATCTTCATAGTAACCTTCTGGCATCTCTGCGTATATCTGCCACCATCTGTAGAAAAAATCATTGCCAACTCTTTGTACTTTTACTTCTGCTATGGAGTTGCACCAACCATCAGCATATCTTTTTTCCATCTCTTCGTAAGCTGTTATTTCTTTATTAGTCATTTCGTTTTCTCC